>JADJJZ010000003.1:1192500-1469747 GCA_016706255.1 Bacteroidota bacterium
AAGTCCGTTTAACATATTAAGTTAAATTTAAATTACACAGCTTTAATTTTTTGATGCCATAAATAATACGACCAGAATAAAAATCCGATTGGTAATAGCATAAAAAATACACCACCGCTTACGCCTTCGGTTGCTATAATGGAGACAACTGCTCCAATTAAATCGAAGAATAAACCGGCATAAGCCCATTCTTTAATACGACGATTGATAGGTAGTAAGACTGCAATTACACCAAGTATTTTTGCAATGCCAATAAAGCGAATAAAATAATCAGGGTAGCCCATTTGATTGCCAATCATTTCAACTGCCTGTGGATCTAATATTACATCGGGATAAGCAGAAAATATCATGAAACCGCCGAATAATCCGGTTACAATCCAGTAAATAAGGTTTTTGTTTTTCATTTGTTTTTATTTAAGTATGCTATTCAAAAATAATTAATTTTTAGTATTACAATTTACCATCCAGTTAATGCCAAATCTGTCGGTAAAGCTGCCAAAATAAGCGCCCCAAAACATGTCCTGTAATTCCATGGAAACTTTTCCACCTGCGCTCAGGGCATTAAAAATTCGTTCGGTTTCTGCTCTGCTATCGAGGTCGAGATTGATGTGTACATTATTTCCTTTTACCACAGTAAAACCCATTGACTCCGGTGCATCGGTTCCCATTAATACATGTCCGCCTACAATTTCCAATTCAATATGCAGAATTAAATTTTTGTCTTCATCGGATAAAGCCGGAGCATTTGGATCGGGCGGTAAATTGCCAAATCGCTGAATGCCCATTCCGGAAAATTCGCCACCGAATACGGATTGATAAAATAAAAATGCTGTTTCTGTGTAATTGGGGAAGTTGAGATAAGTGCTTACTCTTGCCATTGTTTTAGTTTTATTTTGTTGACGTAATTTAATTTGTGCATTTACATAGGCTTCTAATTTATTTAAAGTTTGTTTACCACCTTCAATTGCATTCACTTTTTCGATAAGCATATCGAGAAATTCTGCTGATTTAAATACAGAACGCATGGTGAGTAATGTATCATTATCATCTTCTTCAAATGTGATATAAACGGTAAAATGATTATCATCACTTCCATCGCCGTGCCGGTAAACTAACAATGCCGGTTTTTCAACTTGCAGGTATTCAATTTTATTGTTGTAATCCATTCCAAACCCATGCATGGTAAATTCCCAAATGGCATTTGGTTTTACCTCCATACTTTTATGTTTCAGTGTATAACCTTCAGGTCCCCACCAGTTATAAATATGTTCAGGTTGTGTCCATACATCCCATACTAAATTGCGCGGTGCTTTAAGCCAACGTTTATGAATAATCTGATTATCGATTCGTTCAAACGAATTATTTTTTTCTGCCATGATGATGTTTTTTATGTTCTTGAATTTTTTCGAGATAAGCATCCAGCGCATCAAATTTTTGTTCCCAGTACTGTTTGTATTGGTGTAGCCAGGTGGATACTTCCTCCAATTTGTCGAGTTTCGCTTCGCAATATCTTTCGCGTCCTTGCTGTTTGATGAGGACTAATCCACATTCCGATAAAATTTTAACATGGAGGGAAACGGCCTGACGGGTGACATCAAATTGTTGCGCGATTTCGTTGATATTCAAGGGTTTATGGGCAACTAATTGAATGATTTCCCGCCTCGTGGGGTCGGCAATGGCATGAAATACATCTCTTCTGTTAGCTATCATATGCAAGCATTTACTTGCAAATGTATATGCAAGCATTCACTTGCGCAAATTTTTAACAGAATTTTTTTTGGGGGATATAAAAATTCGCTTTTTAAGAGAAACGAATAGCTTTGATAGGCCTTATTTTGGAAACAATAAGAGAAGGAATAATTAGAAATAAAATAGACACTAAAAATGTTCCGATATTAATCATCAGTACCCACCAGATATTAATTTGCACAGGAGCAACTGAAACATAATAAGATGCTTCCGGTAATTTTATGAGTCCGAATTGTTGTTGGAGGATACTCAATCCCAACCCAATGATATTTCCCCATAACATTCCTCTGAGAATAATATTGGAAGCATTGAGTAAAAATATTTTGCGAATTGAATTATTTGTTGAACCCAGTGCTTTTAAAATACCAATCATATTTGTCCGCTCCAGAATGAGAATGAGCAGTGAGGTTACCATATTAATTAAAGCAACGAGGATCATGAGTGTTAAAATAATCCATTCGTTTACTTTTTGCAGATTAAGCCAATCGAATACACTGGGAATAATTTGCTGAATGGTTTGTACATCCCAAAACGGGTCGGCTTTTTTATCTACAATTTTTTCAACGGCATCAATTTTTTCGGGGTCGTCGATAAATACTTCGTAACCACCGATTTGTTCGGGTGTCCAGTTGTTTAAGCGTTGAATATGGCGAATATCCACCAGTACAAACAATTTGTCGAATTCTTCAAGTCCGGTATTATATATCCCGCTGATACGCAGTTTGCGATACATTTGTTCGTAATCGCCATTTTCTTTCTGGTCGATGATATGCAGTAAAATACTATCACCAACATCAAAACCTAAACGGTCGGCAGTAGTTTTTGATATCATAGCATCGCGACTAATTTCGTCGCTGCGGAGGTTCATGGAGTCACCACTTACAATAAATTTTCCGAGTTGATTCCAGTCGAAATCTTTTCCGATACCTTTCATGATGATACCTTCGATATCGATTTTTGTTTTTATAATCGCAGCCTTGCGTGCATACACCTGTATGGAAGTAACACCATCAATGGCAGTAACATCATCAACAAAATCCTGTTTGCGATAAATGGGTTCATCGTCGAATGAGTTGCGTAAACTTTGTTTGGAGATATTGATATGTCCCCAAAAGCCATAAACTTTATCGGAAATAGTTGCTCTAAAGCCATTAACCAACGAAGTAGAAATGAGCATAACCGACAGGCTCAAAGCAATGGCAACGCGGGCGATTGCAATAATTAACCGCGAAAATGTACGTTGTTTATTGTGAATTATCCTTTTGGTGACAAAAAATTCGAACCACATCCCTTATATCTTTATAACTTTGGCCTTAGTTTTGACTGAAACATGCGTATGATAATAATAGCAATGGCTTTTACCTTCTTTACTGCTTCAATTGCATGTAAAAATAATGATTCTGCAATTGATACGGCGACAATGATGCCAACAAATGTATCCGTTGCGGGAGAGGTAGATTATGCCACCGATATTATCACCGGGGCAGAAAACACTGAAATGTATTTACCACTTTTAAAAGGAAAATATGTTGCCTGTGTGGTAAATCAAACTTCAACAATTGGCGATAAACATCTGGTGGATTCGCTATTATCATTAGGTATTAATATCGCGACCATTTTTGCGCCGGAACATGGATTTCGCGGAACGGAAGATGCAGGTGCTACTATTTTAAATTCAAAAGATACCCAAACCGGTTTACCTGTTTTATCGTTATACGGCAATAAAAAGAAACCTACGGCGCAGGATTTGGCGGATGTAGACATCGTAGTATTCGACATTCAGGATGTTGGTGCGCGGTTTTATACCTATATCAGTTCATTACATTATGTAATGGAAGCCTGTGCAGAATTAAATAAACCATTATTGATTTTAGACCGACCAAATCCCAACGGATTTTATGTTGATGGTCCGGTTTTACAAAAGGCATATACTTCATTTGTAGGTATGCATCCCATTCCTGTTGTTCATGGTATGACGATTGGCGAATATGCGCAAATGATCAACGGAGAAAAATGGTTGGCGAATGGCGTTCAATGTCAGCTCACCGTAATTCCGTGTAAAAATTACGATCATAAAAAAATGTATGCAGTGCCGATTGGTCCTTCACCGAATTTAAAAAATATGGAGGCCATTTATTTATATCCGACTTTATGTTTTTTTGAAGGCACTAATGTGAGTGTGGGTAGAGGAACAGCAAAACCATTTTTATACATTGGCTCACCACATATAAAAGATACCGGATTTAGTTTTATTCCTAAAGCGGGCCCTGCAAATAAATCGCCTTTTTTATTAAATACAACCTGTTATGGATTTGATTTATCCGGTTTACCATTAACTGATTTGCGAAAAGGTGATATTCAGTTGGAAACTATTTTAGATATGTATGCCCGCTTTGATGATAAAAATAAATTTTTTCTGGAAAATAATTTTTTTAATAAACTTGCGGGTAGTGAAGAGTTGATGATACAAATTAAAGCGGATTTATCTGCCGATGAAATCCGATTGAGCTGGCAGGATGATATCACAGCATTTAAAAGCATCAGAAAAAAATATTTACTTTATCCGGATTTCGAATAATGGAAAAAAAGTTACGCATAATATACATGGGCACCCCGGATTTTGCAGTCGGGGGATTGCGTGCGCTGGTGGAAGCAGGTTTTAATATTGTTGCAGTTATTACTGCTCCTGATAAACCTTCCGGTCGCGGATTGCAATTACAACAGTCGCCGGTAAAACAATTTGCACTTGCTCATGATATTCCTGTATTGCAACCTGAAAAATTAAAAAATGCTGAATTTCTTGAAACATTGCGCAGTTATCAGGCCGACCTTCAGGTGGTAGTGGCATTCAGGATGTTACCGGAAGTGGTTTGGAATATGCCTCCTTTGGGGACATTAAATTTACATGCTTCATTATTACCGGATTATCGCGGAGCTGCACCAATTAATCACGCAATTATTCAGGGAGAAAAAGTTACCGGTGTAACGACATTTTTTTTAAAACATGAAATAGATACAGGAGATATTATTTTTTCGGAAAAAGTTGAAATTCAGCCCGAAGATAATGCCGGTTCATTGCATGATAAATTAATGGAAACGGGTGCACAATTAATTGTAAAAACGGTTGCGGCAATTCAATCAGGCACTGTTGTAACTACGCCACAATCGGGCACTTCAGAAAAAACTGCACCGAAAATATTTAAAGAAAATTGTTTGATCAATTGGAATCAATCCACCGAACAAATTCACAATTTTATTCGCGGACTTTCACCTTATCCGGGTGCATATACGATGTTAAGGGGCAAGATGTTAAAGATTTTTGAAAGTGAAAAAATAATTACCCAACACCATCACGCAACAGGTGAATTTATTACCGATAATAAATCCTCAATTCAATTTACTACCAGTGATGGATTTATTAATGTTTTATCGCTTCAGGCGGAAGGGAAAAAAAGGATGACGGCTGAGGAGTTTTTGCGGGGTTGGCGGGGGTGATAATGTGCTGATTAACAGCCGGAGCGGAGCAAGATTGTAATTTGGAGGTTTGATTCGAGTTTTTAGTTAATTAAACAGCAGTATGATGTACCAATGTGCGAATGTACCGATGTACCAATGGAACAGCCGATTTTGAGTAGGCTTTACATTCGGAGCTCACGTGAGGGTTAATGTGCTGATTGAACAGCCGGATTAGAGCGAGATTGTTATTCGGAGAATTGATTCGGGTTTATAGTTAATTAAACAGCGGGAGGATGTGCTAATGTACCGATGTACCAATGGAACAGCCGATTTTGAGCGAGGTGTTCATTCGGAGCTTATGTGAGGGTTAACCTATGAGTCATTAATTTGCTAATTGAACAGCCGGATGATGTACCAATGGAACAGCCGATTTTGAGTGGGCTTTACATTCGGAGCTCACGTGAGGGCAAACCCATATGTTATATGCTAATTTGCTAATTGAAACAGCCGAAACCACAAAGCCCACTGAGAAACAGCCCACAGAGGAAGCACAGAGGGATGTTTCGAATAAATTAAATAACAATATTTTTTTAAAAGATAGAGCAATTAAATTGAATTTGCGACAACTTTCTCTGTGAACTTTGTGTGTATTTTCTCTGTGTTTTCTCTGTGGTTTCGGCTGTTAGAAATAATGTGAATTTTTGAAAAAATGTAAAATAGTTAAACATAAATTACATTATACTCCACATCACTCAGTACTCATTACACATCACTCATTACTCATCTGATGCAGCATAATCCGGGTGATCTCATTTCGCCATTAAGAAAATTAACGGAATAAAAAGCCGTTTGCTCCAAGCTTCTTCGGAGTGATTTTCGCCTTCGAATTTTTTTGTCTGCCAGTTTGTAGTAGTGTAATTTTTTGCTTGCATGATGGTATCTACTTTTAACTGATATGGTTCATACAGTTGATCTAAAGTTGCAGTACCGTAATCGAAATAAATTTTATGATCAGCAGGTGAGGGGAGATGTTGTTGGAGGTATTTTAGAAATGCATCCGGAATAATATCTTTTTCTGCGTGTATACTTCCCGGCCAATGGGTAGAGATACAGGCTGCACCACCAAATATTTCGGGATATTCGCAGATGGCATACATGGATATTAATCCGCCCATACTTGAACCTGCAATAAATGTATTGGCCTTATCGGTGTAGGTGGAATAGGTTTTATCAATAAATGGTTTTAATTCGCTTACAATAAATTGTAAATAGGCATCACTGCGCGGTTGACCTTGTAATTCATTTTTAATTAACGTATCTCTTACGGATGCAGGTAAATCTGCGAGTGGTTTTTGAGGGAAATAATCTGCGTGCCTGTAAATGCCATTATTCCATATGCCAACAACAATACAATCCATTATTTTTCCTTCCGCAATTAAATTGGAAACAGTTTCATCTACATGCCATTCCTGTTTGTTCCATGTAGCTGCCGAATCAAATAACATTTGTCCGTCGTGCATATATAAAACGGCATATTTTTTTGATGACGAATAATCTGCAGGCAGCCATACATCCACATTTCGTGTTTCAATTACTGCAGATTTAAAATCGGCATAACGTTCTATTTTACCCGAGGCAACATTGGGTAATTGCGCATTGGTTTCTGCTATTTGCAACATAAAAATACCTGTCAGTAAAATCAGTAATTTATTCATGTAACATAACCGGAATTGAAGTGATTTGATTATTACAATTAATTACCACAAAATAACATCCCGCTTCAACATTATCAACCGCAATATTAGTAACTGCAGAAACATTTGCCATAATTGAATTGACAGGTGATATATTTTGTCCGAGCATATTTACAACAGAAATTTCCGCTGTAACTGATTCAGTATTATTTAAATTAATTTGAATATTTCCATTCGCATAATTTGCAGTAGCATGTTGTAATGGATTAACATTTTCAACACTAATTGGTAATTCGCCAACAATAAATTCGTGTTCGTAATAAACCCCATCCAGTTCGCATGACCAGGTCCACACACCTTCCGGTGCATCGGCAGGTATATTATAGAACCAGTACCAGAAAGAAGCAACATAATAATCGGCGGGCTGATTAAAATTCCAATCGTACCAAATGCTGCCATCTGCTTTTGTTATGCGTAAATGACATAAATCGGAGGCAGATAAATCTTTAGCATATAAAGCAAAATAACATTCTTCGCCCGGCATAAAATTATTTTGTTCGTTAGTGATTACTAATTCGGGACAAGTTGTAAATTCAGGAGGAGCGGTATGTGTTTGTAATCTGTTTATTTCAGGAGCAATATATTCCGGTTGATCGGCCCACCAGGTTTCTAAATTCCAGTCGTTGCAGGTGCCGATATATGGGTCAATTAAATTATCATCAGCATCATAAACTTCAAAATGTAAATGCGGACCGGTAGAATTTCCGGATGAACCAACTGTTCCCAAATACTCACCGGTTTCAACCATGTCACCCAATCCTTTATCGGTAACTGAACCGTTTTTCATATGTCCACCACGTTAAAGAACCATCATCATGTCGCAAATAAATTGCATTCCATGAACCGGGATTAAAGGCACAGTTTTTATCGAAATTGCCATCATATTTTCCAACAATCATACCTGATGCTGCGGCAACAATTTTAACAGCACCTGCTTCCATCAAATTCCAGTCGAAAGGCCATAAAAAATAATCGATACCCTGGTGATTATAACCGGCATCTGTATCATAAGTACGTGTGCCGCAATTCCAGTCCTGAAGCACATTTGGGTAAGATGCATTATGATCTACATAATTTGATATTGCATAAAAATTGTATCCTGTAAATCCATCATTAAAAGCCATTGGAAATTCAAAAGCAGTTGCTGCTGTTTTATTATAGGATAAAGGCATTTTACCCTCAGCTTTCAATTGAGCCTCATTAATATTGATTTGCTCAAAAATTTGGGCACGCTGAAGTGGAGTGATGTCATCATGCGGTATCCCGATAAATTCCCCTCCACCATCAGGAGCCTGGGCCAAAACGGGTGCAATTAAAATACTAAGCAAAAGACAGGTAAACAGTTGTTTCATAGATATAATTTTACCTAAAGTTATGTAAATATTTTTAGTCGAGTCAAAATTCGAGTTGTTAATTTTTTGCCGCGGCGGATTGATGTTACAATGTGGTAATTAATCAGGTAAATAATATGATGAATTTTTTAATGAACTTATTTAATTCAACATTAAAAATATACCATTAAACCAGCTCTGTAAGAGCGAAAGAAAGTAAGAGAAAAGCACAACCTCACCACAGCCGATTAAGGGTAGAATAGTAATTTTTAGTTGATAGAAGAGATGCAGAAAATCCTAGCCCGGATTGTAACGAAAACCCCTTTGTCCGCCTCGGAAAAGGGGTTGTAGTGAAAAGCCGGAACGGATTTTGATGGTGTGAAAAATGGTGCTGCTCCAAAAAAAAATCGGACTTTTTATTGGTCCGATTTAATGAGATATTTAGATGGAATTATAAAACGGCTATGGATTTATCCAATGCAATTTTTAATCCTTCGGTTTTTTTACCACCTGCAGTTGCGAAAAATTTCTGACCACCGCCGCCACCTTCTATTTCTTTTCCTAATTCGCGAATTAATTTTGAGGCATCGAGATTTTTAGTTGCTACAAGATCATCGCTGATAATAATTGTAAGTGATGCTTTCGATTGAATTTCGGCACCGAGCACACAAAATAAATTATTTACTTCGTTGCGCAATTCATAGGCTAATTTTTTAATTAAATCGGCGTTAGGTAAATCGACAATTGCACGAATTACATTTACGTCACCAACGGTTTCTTTAAGCGCCAATAAATCGGATTTTATCTGACTTAATTGTTGAATTTGATATTTTTCAATTTCCTTTTTCAGGCTATTATTTTCTTCAACTAAACTGCCGATACTTTTTACCAGATCGGTGCCTTTGGTTAAATCTGCAATTTGCTGAATGGTATTTAATTGTTCATCAATAAATTTGCCGACAGCCTCACCGGTAATTGCTTCAATTCGTCGGATACCCGCAGCCACAGCGCTTTCGCCGACAATTTTGCAATAACCAATTTCGCCGGTAGCTCCAACGTGCGTGCCACCACAAAATTCTTTACTGTAATTTTCATCTGCAATTACTACACGAACTGATTCACCGTATTTTTCACCGAACAACATCATAGCACCTAATTGTTGTGCTTCAGCAATCGGCATTATTTTAGTTACAACAGGAATATTTTCGCGAATTTTTTTATTTACCAGATTTTCGATTTGTTGTAATTCGTTATCGGTAATTTTTGCAAAGTGTGAAAAATCGAAACGCAATCTGTCGGGCCCAACATAACTTCCTTTTTGCTGAACATGTGTGCCTAAAATTTGTCGCAACGCAGCGTGTAATAAATGTGTTGCCGTGTGATTATACGTAATATCCGTTCTGCGTTTTGCATCTACCCGTGCATAAACAGTTTTTGCATTTTGCTCCGGTAATTGATCAGTAAAATGAATAATTAAATCATTTTCTTTTTTAGTATCAAGCACGCGAATTACATCAGCATTTATCGATAAAAATCCGGTATCACCTGTTTGTCCGCCACTTTCTGCATAAAAAGGTGTTTTATCTAATACAACCTGATATTGTGTTTCATTTTTTAATTTCACACTGCGCATTTTCACAATAGTGGCATCACATTCCAAATCGGTATACCCGATAAATTCCACTTTTTGTGTGTCCTGTAACACAATCCAGTCGCCGGTTTCCATGCTTGTAGCGTTGCGACTGCGGTCTTTTTGTTTTTGCATTTCTGCTTCAAAACCCGGTTCATCGGTATCAAGATTATTTTCTTTTGCGATGAGTGTGGTTAAATCGAAAGGGAAACCAAAAGTATCATACAATTCAAATGCGGCATGCGCAGGAATAATTTGCTGTTGATTTGATTTTAAATCTTTGATAATATCATTTAATCGTTTAATTCCACTTTCCAGTGTGCGCAAAAATGCAGTTTCTTCTTCAAAAATTACTTTAGCAACTAATTCACGTTGAGCATGTAATTCGTTGAACACATTTTGAAACTGATCGGCAAGTACAGCAACCAGTTCATGAAAAAATGGTTTTTTTAATCCGAGGAAAGAAAAACCATAACGAATTGCGCGACGTAAAATTCTACGCACTACATAACCGGCTTTATTATTTGATGGTAATTGACCGTCGGCAATACAAAAACTCACTGCACGGATATGGTCACAAATTACGCGCATGGCAATATCTGTTTGTTCATTTTTGCCATACGTTAATCCACTGATGGATTCCACTTTTTTAATTAGTGGTGTAAACACATCAGTATCATAATTAGATGATTTATTTTGCATGGCACGAACCAGGCGTTCGAAGCCCATACCGGTATCGATATGTTTTGCAGGCAATTCCACCAGCGATTTATCTGCTTTTCTGTTGAATTGCATAAAAACGTGGTTCCAGATTTCAATTACCTGCGGGTCGCTCATATTTACGAGGCTTGCACCATCAACAGCAGCACGTTCAGCATCCGAACGCATATCGTAATGAATTTCAGAGCATGGTCCGCATGGGCCGGTATCACCCATTTCCCAGAAATTATCTTTTTTATTTCCTTTCAGGATATGGGTTTCATCGATTAATGATTTCCATACATCATAAGCTTCCTGATCGAACGCAAGATTTTCTTTTTCATCACCTTCAAAAACGGTAACGTATAAACGCGTTTTATCTAATTTATAAACTTCGGTAAGTAATTCCCAGCCCCAATGAATACTTTCATTTTTAAAATAGTCGCCAAAACTCCAGTTCCCCAACATTTCGAACATGGTATGATGATAGGTATCCACGCCAACTTCTTCGAGGTCATTATGTTTTCCGGAAACGCGCAAACATTTTTGTGTATCTGCTATACGCGGATATTGAATGGGTTTATTGCCGAGGAACAAATCTTTAAACTGATTCATACCGGCATTGGTGAACATGAGTGTTGGGTCGTTTTTAACTACAATAGGTGCAGAATCAACGATCTTGTGTTGTTTTTGCTCAAAAAATTTTAAAAAGTGCTCACGGATTTCCTGCGCTGTCATAATTAATAATTTCCCTTCGTTTTAAAGTTTGTAATTTTTTATCTATTTTCGTGTCCCTTCAAAAGCACACAGCCTTTCAATAAACGTGCAAAATTACAGAATCACAGCCGCATGGCGAAGAAGGTAAAATATTTTTATAATCCGGCAAACCTCAGGTTTGAAAAGCATGTTACACCGCGCTGGGTGTGGACTTTGCGTATACTTGGCTGGATTTGCACGGCGGGCGTTTTTGCATCTATTATTGTGTGGGTTGCCTATACTTATTTCGATTCACCAAAAGAGGCTTATTTGAAGAACCAGATTTCCGGAATGGAGCTGGAGCTTGAGTTTATGAATAATAAGCTGGATACGGTGAGTGTGATTTTGGGTGAATTGGCTGAGCGGGATGACAATATTTACAGGGTAATTTTTGAAGCTGAGCCGGTATCCCGCAGCGAGCGGATTGCGGGGATTGGCGGTAGCGACAGGTTTAAGCGGATGAATAATCTGGATAATGCGGAATTGCTGAAAAACACTGCCATGAAGCTGGAACTCATTCGCCGTCAGATGGTTGTGCAATCGAAATCGTTTGATGAGATTACATCTTTGGTGAGTGATAAAGAGAAATTACTGGCACATACGCCTTCGATACAACCGGTGAGCAATAAGGACCTGGAGCGCATTGCATCGGGTTTTGGATGGCGGATTCACCCGATTTATAAGTTTGCGAAATTTCATGAAGGACTGGATTTTACTGCGCCTAAAGGGACAGATGTGTTTGCAACGGCCGATGGGACTGTGGTTCAGGCTGATAATAACTCGAGCGGTTATGGCAATGTGATTGTGATTGACCATGGTTACGGCTATAAAACACGTTATGCCCACCTTAGTGCGTTTAAAGTGAAGGCAGGGCAGAAGATAAAACGTGGTGAACTGATTGGTTTGGTAGGCAACAGCGGCCTTTCCACGGCTCCGCATTTACACTACGAGGTGGAAAAAAACAACGAAAAAATTGACCCGATTAACTTCTTCTATACCGACCTCTCTGCCGAAGAATATGCCCGCATGATAGAATTGGCCAATAAGGCAAACCAGTCGTACGATTAATTCTCGCTTTTACCTCCACTTGTATTGTATGATATAAAATTGATATATTTGTAATTCAATACATTATGCACACACACTTACTTTTGCCTCCGCATGCCTTATAAAGAAAAGGAAATAGAAAAAATATATTGGTCGATTGGTGAAGTTTCGGAAATGCTGGATCTCAGTTTTGCACAAATTCGTTTATGGGAAAAAGAATTTGATGTTTTTAATCTGAAAAAAAATAAAAAAGGGGACCGTTATTTTACAAAAAAGGATATTGAAAATTTACGGTTAATTAAATATCTGCTTAAGGAAAAAAAGTATACCATAAAAGGTGCGCGCGAAAAACTCAAGTCGGGCGGAAATAAAGCGGATAATCAGTATCAGGCGGTTGAAGCGCTTAAAAAAATCAGACAATTTTTAGTGGAGTTGAAGGAGCAGTTGTAGTTTGCATGTCCGCTCTTAATTTTTTCCACATTTATCCATCCCTGCATTTTTCCAATTTAATTTATTTTATTATTTTTAATGTGTAAAATATTTTTTAACACATAAACTCAATTACAATGGAAACACTTGACAACAACATGGAAAGCGGCGAAGGTCTCGTAATTAATGGCGATATCCGCGCTTACTTAATGGAAACCGCAAAATGGGGGCGATTTTTGGCTATCGTCGGATTTGTGGGGATGGTACTGATGATTATATTCATGATTTTTGGCCTTCAATTTTTTAATAGTTTAGTCCCTCAGCCGGAAGGTCAGGCTGCCATGCAAGGCGCCATGTCGGGGATGTATATTGGAATTGGTATACTTTCTCTTATTTATGTTATCCCACTGCTGTTTTTATACAGAGGTTCTGTTGGTTTTATCCGCGCCTTGAATAATAATACACAGGATGATTTAACAACAGGATTTCAAAACTACAAGTCGCTGTTTAAATTCATGGGTATCTTTACGATTATTATTCTCGCGATATATGGTATTGTAATTATTGGCACTTTGCTGATGGGTGGTTTGATGAGTTGATGTATGATTAATTTTTTCTGCAAAATAATATTGACAACTGCAGTAATTATTTTGGATTTAATTCCAAATACTGCAATTGCTCAATATCAGGTTGACATTATTAACAATACTCCAACAAATGAATTTCTTTATGGCGTGATAGGCGACAATGAGGCAATTACTATCTCTTTAAATTTTGAATCATTTGCTGGCGAAAATTCAGAGACCTATTCCGTTAGCGGATATTATTATTATAAAAGTAATCATGTATTAATTCCCTTAATTGGAATTTTCAATGATGATTTAACCTTATATGTTTTGGAGGATAGTGCTAAGGCTGACAGTTTAATACATTTCAAGTATAACTTGCATTATTTTGAAAAGATTGAAGCTTTACAAAAATTAACTGGATATAAGGAAAAATTTATTTTTTCTAGTGATTCTGTAACAGGCTGCTATTGGACTGATGGTAAAAAATCGTTGCCTGTTACAATGTCAAGAACAAATTTTAATGTTTTTAAAAGATCTGAAATGCTGAGTATTCAGGATTCCGGCAAAAATTATAGGATTGATTTAACAAAACTTCACCCAACAGATCACGGATTTAGCATCGTTAGTTTTTACGCTGACAGTTCCGATTTTCGTGTTCTTTTAGCCTTCAGTTATGCAGCAAATGAATTTGAAAATAACAATTGCAATGTTTTTGAGGAATATGGGTATTACACAATTGATTTTTATTTCGACAGGTTTGATATGAGTCCTACGCGTTATTTACTTAAAAGTTGTATTGAGCATACTGAGATAGAATCCCAATCAATTAGTGAAGATGGGCAACTTATTTACAAAATAAACATCGATTCCAATTTTCAGCGGGTAATTTCGGTAGACAGGCGATTGTGCCGTGCCGGTATTGGCAATTAGAGCTAATTCTAAAACTAAGGGTTGTTGGATAGACTATATTATTTATTTTTGTTTGTAAAATTTACATTAAACCCAAAATGACCGAAATTTTCCCCTTTCAACGCAATTTGCGTGATTATTTTAAAAACCAGACCAAAACCTGGGAGTGGTTTGCACAAAAAACTAATAAGGCCGGTCAGCATGAAACCTTCAAAACCGAATTATTAAAAAATGCTTATCGTATTGACAGCGTTTCGGAACCGGAGTTATATGCTGCCTTGGATAAGGCCAAAAGTATTTTAGGTATTCAGATTCCGGTGACTATTTATCAATCACAGAGTGATAATAGTAATAATGCCGGAATTGCCTATTTGGATACTGAAGCACATATTATTTTTTCAGGTACACTACTTAAAATTTTAGACCAGGAAGAATTACTTGCACTTTTGAGTCATGAATTAACGCATGTGTTATTGTATCAAATTGACCATGGCGATTATGAAATTACCAATCGTATAATTGATTCAATTGCCCGGGATGTAAATAGTGAGGCTTTTTATCTTGAAACCGCAAGATTAAATCAATTGTATACGGAGTTGTTTTGTGATCGTGGAGCTTTGTTGGTTTGCAGTAATTATGAAGTAGTTATCTCAACATTGGTAAAAGTACATACGGGCTTGCAAAAAGTTTCTGCTGAAAGTTATCTCCAACAAACTGAAGAAATATTAAGTAAAGAGGAAGCCGGTTCATTAGGTAGCACGCATCCTGAAATTTACTACCGCACAAAAGCAATAAAACTTTATGCGGATGGCGTTCAAAATTGTGGTGAACAAATCGAAAAATTAATTGCAGGTAAATATGAACTACAGAAATTACATTTGTTTTCAAAGCCTGTAATTTATGATTTCACCAAACATCTTGTTGATGCGTTACTGAAGTTGAACTGGACTAAGTCGGAACATACAAATACCTTGTACCGACAATATTTTTTAGAATATAATCCCGACCCCAATGTTTTGTTAGATGAAAAAAGTAAGGCAATGATCCAAAATTGCGGTGATAGTATGAAAAATTATTTCTGTTATGTGATGCTTGATTTTGCGATGTGTGATACAGAAATTACGCTTCCTTTTACAGGACATATTTTTGATGTAGCTGAACAATTGGACTTGTCCAAAACCATGGAAAAAATCCTGAAAAAGGAATTTTCACTTACTGAACGCGCATTTAAAGATAAATTAAAAAGTGCCACAACTGCTTTGAATGAAATTTTAGCTGCTGACCATGAAAATGCTTATTAATTATGTCGAATTCTGTTACTAACTCCGCATTTTATCAATTTATAACGAAAAATTTCACGCAGGGCGATTTCACCAACGATGATGTAGTAGCCATTTTCCTGCCTTTATTTCGGACAGTTGCTGCCATTCATCATAATGATTTGGTTGCGGGTTTGGATGATATCAATAATATTTTGGTTGAGGATGAAAAATTAAATATTCATGCTCAAGGTAAATCGATAAAATATAACCTTGCTGCTATTGAGTTGCTGACACCTCAAAAAAGTAAAACTTTTGAAATAAGTGAAATTTATAAACAAACTACTGAAGTAGGGGATGAAGTTATTTGGGACATTAATCCATCAGCAATTTTATTTGATGATAAGGCAGCGATTACCTTTCCTGTGTATTTGGGTAATTATAAATCGTATGAAATTAACCTCGGCCATCATGATCCACTAACAGATATTTTTTGTTTGGGGATGTTAATGGCTTCCGTTGCTTTACATTTTGATTTTACGATTGAAGATGATTTGAAAGAGTTTGTCGCTAACCGCAAAAGTATGGTATTTATTAACGAGAAAATTCATCCTGCAATTGCGAATATTATTTTGGGGATGACCGAACTCGACAGGAAAAAACGATGGAAGGATGTGAGTGAAATTCTGGAAAAACTTAAAAATTATCGCGATTATAACCCCGAAACAGAATATGACTTAAGTGAAATTGCAACTGAAAAAAAATATAGCCGCAACCAGTTTATTCAGGAACGTTTGCGCAACCGACTTTTCGATAACAGCCGCCGCAACCGATTATTATACTTTAAACCCAATATCAAATTTCTCAACTTAACGGTTTCTTCTGTTCCGCATGTACTCAATTACAGCAATATTGACCCTGATACTTTATTTTTTTGGAATGAAGCATTATCTAAAAAAATAATGCAGCAGTCGTCCATATCATTAAATAAATATTTGCGGATAGAAGATAATCCTTACATACCTTCAGGTTTAGATAAAATTCGTCTGGAATGTAACAAGGATATTAACGAATACGGATTTAGTCAGCTCAAGCTGGTATTGTGTAATCTGAACTGGTATAATACCAAAGAAAGCGCATATGAAAAAATTGTTTCGCCATTATTATTGGCATCTGTAAACCTGACTAAAAAGAAAGGATTAAAAGACCAGTTTTTATTGAACTTTACCGATAGCGAAATAGAAATAAATCCCGTTTTGGCAAACGTGTTGCGCGATTTATACGATATCCGTTTACCGGAAACTATTCAATTGTCATCTACCTCGGTTCAGGATATTTATACTTTATTAAAACAACAAATTTCTGATAATAACTCCGGTATTGAGTTAAACCTAATTGATAAACCCAGAATAAAATTAATTCATGCGCAGGCTAAAATGACCTACGCTCAATATTTAAGAAGAAACAAAAAGCTGGAGCAGCGTAGAAGTTTAAGGAGTTTAAGTTATTCCTACAGTTCTGAAAATTTTCAGCCCTATGGGTTAGAAATGTTCAAAAATTATATTAAACCCGGTGCTTCATCGCTGGAATATTTGATAAATCCGGATATTAAACCAAATACATTTCATTTTCAGGAACCCGAAACTATAACACGGGAATTATACACACTTGATGAGGGTGAAGTAAATCCGTTTCAATGGGAATTTGATTGCTGTAATATGATATTGGGCAATTTTAATTATAAAAAAATGTCGCTGGTGCGCGACTATAATGAAATAATTGATACCCGTCTCGAAAATGCTGTGTTTAAAAGCCTGTTTAATAATTTACCACAAAAACAATTTAAGTCGAATGACCTTGCAGTAAATACGTTTACAACCACATATAATGTTGTAGCAAGTGACCCAACTCAGAATAAAGCAGTTCAATGTGCTGATAATGGTGAAAGTTATATCATCCAGGGCCCACCGGGAACGGGTAAATCACAAACTATTGCCAATTTGGTAGCCAATTTTGTGGCGAGAGGAAAAAAAGTGTTATTTGTTTGTGAAAAAAGAGCTGCGTTAGACGTGGTTTTTCACCGACTTAAAAATCAGGGGTTGGATGAATTATGTTGTTTAATTCATGATTCGCAGGCAGATAAAAAGGAATTTATCTTAAACCTGAAAAAAACATTTAATCAGGCTACTGCTGCCGGCAATAATTTAACATCAGTTGAAAAAACAAGAAATGAACTGGTTGAGCTGATTGAAAAGGAAATCGGTAATATTAATTCTTTTCATCAGTTTATGAAACAAGCACTTCCCGGTGAAGCAATAACTATTCGCGATATATACGATTTGCTGATTTATAATTCCTATAAAAGTAATCCGGCAACACTTGATAAACTCGATGATAAAAGTGGTTACCATGACTGGCAAGTGTTTGCATCGCTTTTTGAAAAATGGTGGAAACTGAATTTAGCAACCAATAACCAAGGGTATTTTAATCTACATCCATTTCGATATTTGAAATTAACCACTTTCGAAAATTTCCAGACCATACAGTCCGCTGTAGAACATATGCAGCAGACTGAAATGAAAATGGAAACGATGGTTGAAAAGCTGGAATTTCTTTCACTTCCATCCTCGATTCAAACTTTTCAGCAAATTAATGATTTTTTAAAACGGGGAGCATTAATATATCCGTTTTTTGAGCAGCATGTTGAAGAATTACTTGTAGATAACAGCAGCATGTATCAAGCGCTTGAAAAGGATGTTCATGATATTAAATTAAGAGCTGATCAACTACAGGAATTAAGCAGTGTTTATCCGCATTGGACAAATCGTTTATCGCTCACCGATGCGCGTAATGCTTATGAAATTATTGCTAAAAATGAAAACAAGTTTTTTAAATTTTTAAATGGCAATTACCGCCGTATTAAAAAACAGGTAACCGGTGTTTATAATGTTACTTCTCATACAATTAAACCGAAATTAAGCGCAGTATTGGAGAATTTAATCTGCCAATATGAAACCATTCAAAAAAATGAGCAGCTTAATAAAGATGCAGAGTTAAAATATAAATCAGGAGACCTGTTAACTTTAAAAAATCGTCTGCCGGTTATTAAGTCTAATCTGGATACCCTCATTTTCCCATATATGCAGAAATTGAGTGCCGATGATAAAAAGCAGATTGTTGCACTTGCAAATGAGAGTAAAGAAATTGAAACAGCACTCAATTTGTTTTTATCCGACTTTAAAGATTCGACACCTGCGGCAATCGAGCAAAATATTGAAGCTATTGTTAAACAACAACAGTCGTTTACACCATACAGCGTGCTGTTTAGTGATTTAAAAGCAGTTAATCCTTCCATTATTCAATTGTTGCGCAGCGAATCCCTGCAACCAACAGATTTACAAGCGGTGCTTGCAGAAAAATCATTACAATTATATTTTGCCAAAAACTTTAACCATAAAAAGTTTAATATGGAAATGGTGTTTGCGGCAATTATGAAAATTAAAAAATGGTATAAAGATTTACTGCACATCAATGCGAAATTTATTATCAGTAAACAAAATAATTTAATTAAACAACTGGTTGTTAAATCGGAAATGTCGGTTGCCGGTATGTCGGAGGCTGAAAAACAAAACAGACGCGCCATCACCGAAGGGAGAAAAATACTGGAGAATGAGTTTAGTAAATCTATTCGTTTTAAATCAATAAGAGAATTAGCCACCGCGGAATCCGGATTATTGATTCGTGAAATTAAACCCGTATGGCTGATGAGTCCGCTCAGTGTTTCAGATACATTACCGCTGGATGAAAATTACTTTGATGTGGTAATTTTTGATGAAGCCAGTCAAATTACCTTAGAGGAAGGTTTACCACCTGTTTATCGCGCAAAACAAACTATTGTTGTTGGTGATGAGATGCAAATGCCACCTAGTAATTTTTTTGGCAGTAATTCAGCAAATATTGATGATTTATGGGAAGAAGAAGAAATGGATGAAACGTTTGAAGCCTTTTCACTGGATGCTGATAGTTTCCTCACCCAAGGAACAAGAAAATTCCCAAGTATTATGCTGGGATGGCATTACCGCAGTAAACATGAAGCATTGATTGGATTTTCTAATGCATCGTTTTATAATAATGAGTTGCTTACCATTCCCGACAAATATTTTCACCAAAATACCGCAGAAGAAATTATTGTAGAGCAAATTGAAAATGCAACGCGCAATACAAAATTCATTTACGAAAAACCTATTTCCTATCATTACATAAAAAATGGTGTTTATGCATCGCGAAGTAATGAAATGGAGGCAGCATATATTGCGCTTCTGGTTAAATCATTATTGTTGGAAAATAAAGGCCTAAGTATTGGCATCGTAGCCTTTTCGATGGAACAACAGGGCACTATAGAGGAAGCGATTGAGGAATTATGTGTTGCAGATAAATCATTTGAAAATTTAATTGAACAGGAATACAAACGGGAGGAGGATAATCAGTTTGTTGGCTTATTTGTAAAAAACCTGGAAAATGTGCAAGGCGATGAACGGGATATCATTATAATGAGCACCTGTTATGGTTATGATGTTAACCATAAAATGCTGATGAATTTTGGACCGATAAATAAAAGAGGAGGGGAGAAACGATTGAACGTAATTTTCTCGCGTGCCAAAAAAAGTATGTGCGTGGTGTCATCAATAAAATATCACGACATTAAAAATGAATATAATGAAGGAGCAAATTATTTCCGCAAGTATTTACAATATGCCGAATTAATGAGCATGGGATTATTGAATGAAGCCGCAACTGTATTAAATACGATAAATAATAAATACGCGAACGAATTAAAAACTGCTATTGGTAATCAAATTAAAACAATATTAGAAGAAGCAGGTTATGAAGTAAATACTAATATCGGTCAAAGTAAATTTAAATGTAACCTCGGTGTTAAAAAGGCCGGAGAAAATGAATACAAATTGGGAATTATCATTGATGATACTACCCATTATGCGAATGATGATATTTTAGAACAATACATGTTAAAACCGGATATCCTCCGTCAGAATGGTTGGCAAATTTGTCAGGTGTTTACTAAGGACTGGGTTGATAACAAGGAACAGGTTATTCAATATCTCCTGGGCAACCTTGATGGCACCGTAAAGGCTTTACCGGAAATGCCGGTTTATGAGCAGTTTATTCCTGAAGCGCCGGAACAACCGGTAGTAAATGCAGCAGCGGTTGGAGAAGAGTTTATCACCTACGTATGTAAAACTGAGTCTGGGAGTAAATTCTGGGAAATTTATATTGATGATTGTAACATCACCATCCAATTCGGCAAAACCGGTACTAAGGGGCAACGACTGGTGAAAACCTTTGCTACAGCGAAGGAAGCCGCTTCAGAGGCCTTGAAATTAACAAATCAAAAAACGGCTAAAGGGTATATTAAACAATAATTTAACCTGAGTGTGTTTTAAAACCTGCGTTCTTGGTTAACTTTGCACCCACTCAATACAAAATGAAAAAGCACACACCACTTTTAATTTCCTTATGGATTTTTGGCATATTTATTTCCAATGCTCAAACTTTTACTTATTTCCAACCTTTGGATTATAAGGGTCAGTTTTTCGGTTATTGGGGTTGGAATGTTGATGGATACACTGCTTCTGATATTCATTTTAAAGGTGAAGATTATAATTTTACTTTGACCGATGTAAAAGCGTATGATCGTCAGAGTAATTTTGATGTGAAATTATATTGCAATCCACTTCGTGCAACAATTCCACAATATAATTTCCGGTTTGGATATTTTATTTCTCCCCATTATAATATTTCCTTTGGTATCGACCATATGAAATATGTTGTGAAACAATTACAAGTGGTTGGTATAGATGGTTATATTGACAATCCCGCTTCTAATTACAGCTCAATTTATGAAGATTATGAAATTTTAATTCGCCCCGGGTTTTTGCAATTTGAACATACCGACGGATTAAATTATATAAATACAGAATATAGAAGAGTCGATAATCTGATTACCGGCCCACATTTAAAATTAAATGCAACAGAAGGTGTAAGCGCCGGTATTTTATTGCCTAAAACAAATTGTACCTTGCTTGACAATGCACGGTATGATGAATTTCATTTAGCAGGTTTTGGCATGGCCATAATGGCAGGTTTAAACTTAGAAATTTATAAATACTTTTTTATTCAGTCTGAATTTAAAAGTGGTTATATTAATATGCCGGATATCAGAACGACCATGGACCCTGTAGACAGGGCAGGCCAACAATTTGTGTTTGCACAATGGAATGTAGTGTTTGGTGCGAATTTTAATTTAAATAAGTAAACGGTTCTACAGTGGAATTTGAATTATTACATACAGAACGATTGATTTTACGGAAAATTGATCCTGATGTATATACGTGGGTATTCACACAACTCAACCGTGAGGAACAAAAACAATTTCTCGGTTTTTTAACCGATGAAGAACTGGATACCATGTTTGCAAAATACCAAAAAGGATTTACTTGTTTCAATAAAACCTACCTGAGTTTTCAATTATTAGATAAAATTACCGGCGATACGATTGGTGTTTGCGGATATCACAATTGGTATACGGAACACCATCGCGCAGAAATTGGATATTCATTATATCAGGATGTTTTTAAAAGACAGGGTTACATGAGCGAAGCCTTTTCGCCAATTATCAAATATGGTTTTGAGCAAATGCAATTAAATCGTATTGAAGCATTTATCGGACCCCATAATACTGCATCCATCAAGTTAGTGGAAAAAAATGGTTTTACTCCGGAAGGTCATTTAAAACAACATTATTATAAAAATGGCATTATGGAAGATTCGCTGGTTTTTGCGCTGTTACTTCAAACTTATAAACCTTAAGTAACCATGCGGGTGCTTTATTTATTACATCTTAATTTTCCATCCATTACACCCGCTCAATTAGAATCTGGACTTTTAAGCAATAGCCTTCGTCGCCACACCCCGCTTGACTTTCAAGCAACAAAATCATTAGTATCCAATCAGAAATTATTTCTTGAAAATGAAGGTAAACAGTTTACCAATTACACCAGAATGAAAGGCATTTTTGAAACACTTTTACCGAAATTGATATTTACTTTAGGTGATGATAAACAGTTTGCGACAATCAAAATCCGGTTTTCAATCGGTCCGTCGCTTTTAATATTACTTTACTTATTAAGCCTGTTATTTTTAATTTACAATGCTCTGGTTTTCGGAGAATATCCGAATCTACTTGCTTCAATTTTATTGCCGGCACTTATTTTTATTTTGGTAACTAAAATAGAATTGTTTTTGCTGAAAAAAACGATACTTAAAGCAGTCACTAATAAAAGTGAAAATCTATAAATCAAAATAAATATTGCTTCAACACCTCATTTAAACGAACACCAATTGAAAAATATAAGGTATTTGAGTCGTTGGTGTTTTCTTCGCTGTCCAGCTTCCTGTAAATACATCTAAAATCTAAATTTGCATTATGCCAAAATTGCCAGGATATAACCAGGTCGTTTACAATTAAATTATTATGAATACCCTGACCGATGGTATTGCCATATTCATTAGCGTAATTGTTATAATCTAGAAAAACGTTGCCACCATAATTCGTATTTAACGAATCGGTGCCATAATTCGCCAGCATGAGGGTATTGTTGATGGTAAATTTTGGCGCAGGTTGATACCAAAGTGCAATTAAATTTTCCTTGAAATTGGCGCCCAGCGGATGTGCCAGCGGTTGCGCATAATGCGTATAACTGCTGCCGTTTTCATCTTCATAACTATAAGTGTAGGGCCTGGCCATATTAAATTCATATTGCAGATCCAACTGGTCGATGCCAAAAACGTTGATGTATTTTAATCCGGATTGTAATGCATATTTATTGCCCCACCAGCCATCGTTTGCTATAAATTCACTTACAACCAATTCATCTAATACAAACTGTCCGTAAAATGAAAATTGTTTTAAAAAATTCCATTTCCAGTTGGCACCTAATACAACATTATCGCTGCTGCCTAATCCGCTCTCCACTGCACGATAAAAAATTACCGGATTCAGGTAATTATATTCAAAACCTTTATCTCCCCCCGAATAAGTTGTGCGGTCAAAAATAATTGTTTCAAATAAACCAAAATGTAAATTTTTAGTGATGGGGAAATTCAAATGGTGCATTGCGGCATATTTTTTATGCA
This sequence comes from Bacteroidota bacterium, assembly GCA_016706255.1. NCBI lineage: Bacteria > Pseudomonadati > Bacteroidota > Bacteroidota bacterium. The sequence goes on from JADJJZ010000003.1 coordinate 1,216,303, forward strand.
CCAGACTATTATAAATATTAGACCCATCGTAATTCGCTAATTCTGTAAATACATTTTCATAATTCGCCCGCCATATTTTTGTATTTATTTTGAAAAATAACATGTCCTTGGCATTGCTGCTCCATATTAAACTGCGAATGCCATCTCCCACAAAAAGTTTATCCTGACCAAATTGCATGGCAATATGTTTTGTGGCATTGAAGGCAACATAGCCATGAGTAGACAACCAGTCAAACCCATCTTCTTTAAATATTTTCGCAACACCCTCGCCCGGAACAACCTGCGGTGCGGCATCAATTCTATCTTTAATATAACCCGGAAAAATGGCCTGATTATCGGTTGCGTATAAATAAAAACCAACCTTGTTATCAATACTCCCACGTAATTCTAACCCCCTTGTATTTACAAAATTTAAACCACCGGAATCGATGCTGGTCCCAAAACTATTGGCAATAACAGGATTCACGCGAACGGTAAAAAATTGATATAAAGTAGCAGGTTCAGGATAAAAAAACGGAATTGGTGACGCTCGATAATACTCGGAACCTTTTGGTGTCGCAAATTCACGATTATCTGCGCATAAATAATTGATATTAAATTGCTCGCGGCGGTTAAAACTATCCGATTTAGCATAATTGAGCGTAAGGTCAGTGATATCTTCCCGCAAATAAGGTTTTATGGCCGTGTGCAAATCGCGATAAGTGCTGCTGTAGGAAATGTCAATACGGTCGATTAAGTGGTAGGAATTGCTCCCCAGCGGTGTATACGCATTACCCCATTGCGGCAGTGCAACCGGCTCCTGTCCATACCCTGTTTCCCTTGCTGCAAGCAGAAAGATTAACATAAAACCTATAATTAATCTAAATTTGTCAGCCATTTTGCGATACGGGCACGGCATTTGTTTTTATAAGTGCAGAGTTACTAAAAAAAACGAACATGAAAAAATTACTCATCCTCATTCTCTTGTATGCCAATGTAGCTATTGGCCAAAACCTTGGTTTCAGCGGAACCGGCTTTTTCGAAAACTACGATGCCGACGTTGAGCAATATTTATTAGATATGCATCAACCTTTTGTGCTCCGGGTTCCCGGCGGCGCCATTTCTAAATTTCACGATCCCGCCAATGTAAAAAAAGGCTGGGGTATGACTGAAAAAAGTGTGAAAGACTGGTTTGATAAAACAGGTTTTGATGAAGATGGAAACGGTTTGGAAAAATGGTTGCGCAAAACATCAGAACAACCTGACCATAGTTATATGGATGATTTGATAGCGTTGCAGAAAAAATTTCCGGATATGCAGGTGCTGTATGTTTTAAATGTACTCAATAGCACACCTGAAGCAAATATGCAGGCCATCCGTTACATGATGAAAAACGGTGTTCGTATCGTGGGTGTGGAAGCAGGTAATGAAGTTTATGGTCGTTATGCTTCTTTTGATGAATATGTAAATGATTTTTCACCCATTTTTAAAATGTTGGATAATGAATATCCGGACATAAAAAAAGGTTTGGTTGCCGGTGCAAATACTACGCGTAAAGATATTGTTCAATGGAATGAAGCACTCGCTGCTTATAAAGGTGATTACGATGCCGTTATTCTCCACTATTATTATACACAAAGAGAATTAGGTGAAGCATATGAAATGATTCCGTTGCGTTCTGCATATGACCCGAATAAAGAAAATAAAGACCTGGAAAAAGCTTACGATAAAGCAGCAGAATTATTATTGAGTAAACAAATGTTGAAAGATGGTATTGCTTACGCGCGTGATCAATTTGGTGCAAAACCAATTTGGATTACCGAATGGAATACCAAACCTTCGGAAATGCTGAGCAACACCGTTTTAAATGCAGCTTGGCAATTTCGTGAAATGGTAATGTATAATGAACAACTGGAATTTTTTCTGATTCACAACGGTGTTAGTCCCGATAAATATGGATTAATCAGTAAAGCGAATAAAGTAGACAGCGATAAGCATGATATGATTCGCAGAACCGGTTACTGGGCATATATTCTTGCGTCAGAAGCACAAGGCGGAAAACCATTAAATAAAACAGGCGCTCAAAATTTACAAGTAGATGCTGATGGTGAAATATGTTTATATTTTACCAATATGGATGAGGCCTATAATCTTGCTTTAGACTTAAGTAAATTAAATGGTGCTACTGTTACCATTAATTATGTATCGGGAAAACACAAATACAGTGCAGGTGGTTTTGCAGGGTATATGGGAAAAAATAGTGTGCCGAGTTATGAAATTAATGGCATTAAACGAGAAACTTATAATGGAACAATTCCAAAGAACTCGTTCGGTTATATTCTGATTAAAACAAAAAAATAATGTAGTTTAAATAACAAGAATCCGGTTGCTGTAATGGCAGCCGGATTTTTTTTGTACTGAATTTTTTACATTTGTATTACCACCTGTAACAAATTGCTACCCTTATTCGTTTTATGGTGTAAAGCCCTTATTAACAACGGTTTAGCTTAAATTTTTGGCACAACAATTGTCATTACACCCAATAATATAAAGTTATGGTGAGTAAACAGCAGCAAATCCAACACCTTTATTTACGGGCAGGTTTCGGTGAAACACCCGCGGTAATCAACCAGAAACTCAATCATGGTATCGAAAAATTAGTGGATGATTTATTCACTGATTCGAAACAATACAAACAAATTACTTACCTCGAAAATCCCGCAGACAGCAAAGAGGTAACCAACTTCAAAATACTCTTACTCGTTTTGCGTTCACGCGATGAAATGCAGGAACTCAATATTGAATGGCTAAAAAATATATATTCCACCAAAGCAGTTTTACGCGAAAAAATGACGCTGTTTTGGCATGATCATTTTGCTACCTCAACACAATTAGCCTACCTCATGCAGGTGCAAAATAATACGCTACGTAAAAACGCTTTAGGTAAATTTGATAAATTACTACACGCCATTTCTACCGACCCCGCAATGATTATTTATCTGAATAATCAGCAAAATAAAAAAGATGCGCCTAACGAAAATTTTGCCCGTGAAGTGATGGAATTATTTACGTTAGGTGAAGGAAATGTTTACACCGAACACGATATTAAAGAAGCAGCCAGAGCATTTACGGGGTGGACCGTTAACAAGCGCGGTAAGTTTGAATTTATTGCAGATGAACATGATGAAGGGGAGAAGGAATTTTTAGGCATCAAAGGAAATTTTAATGGTCAGGATATCATCAATATTTTATTGGAAAGAAAAGAAACTGCACAATACATTACCAGGAAAATTTATAAGGAATTTGTAAATGAGGAAGTAGATGAAAAAATAGTAGAAAAACTCGCTGCCGATTTTTTTGAAAGCGGTTACGATATCAGCAAATTAATGAAATCTATTTTTACTTCAGGCTGGTTTTACAGTGAAAAAAATGTAGGCTCACATATCGCGTCTCCGGTGGAATTATTGGTGCGCTACAAAAAATTAATCGATATTGGGTTTAAAGATGATAAAGCTCAGCTGGCAGTGCAAAAGGTGCTCGGACAAGTACTATTTTTCCCGCCGAATGTTGCAGGTTGGCCGGGTGGAAAAAATTGGGTGGATAGTTCAACACTAACGTTGCGTATGAATATTCCGACAAGAATTATTCAGGGTGGGGGATTTGACATCCGTCCTAAACCGGAATTTGAAGATGCTCCCGAAGATGAAGCAGCATTAAAAGCTAAAAAACGTTCTGAAGTGTATTCTGATTGGTCGAAGCTGGTGAACACATTTAAAAATGTAAAAAAAGAAGAATTAACCGATGCCGTAATTGCCGCTTTTGTGCAATCACCAAAGGAGGCTATCGATAAATCATTAATCGAAAAATATATCGACCATTCATCTGATGAAAACAGAATCATCAGCACAATTGGTATCGTAATGTCATTACCTGAATTTCAATTAATTTAATTATGAAAAGTTCAAGAAGAGATTTCCTTAAATATTCAAGTTTGGCCTCAGCCAGTTTGTTTATGCCGCAATTTTTAAAAGCCTCATCGGGATTATTATCTGATGCCACTAAACCAAAAGTATTAGTGGTAATTCAATTTTCCGGTGGTAACGACGGACTGAATTGTATCATTCCTTTTGGCGATGATATTTATCAGAAAGCGCGACCATCAATAGGTTATAAAAAAGATGAGGTAATTAAATTAGGTGATGGTATCGGAATGAATGCCAACTTGCAGGGTTTGGCAGATTTATATTTTGATGGCGATGTTGTGCTGGTAAACAGTGTAGGATACCCAAACCCAAACCGCTCACATTTCAGGAGCATGGATATCTGGCAAACAGGTAGCGACGAAAATATTTATTTACAAACCGGTTGGGTGGGACGTATTTTAGATTCAACTTGTAATAATAATGCCTGCGCAAAACCACATTTCGCAGTTGAAATTGATGACAGTTTAAGTCTCGCATTAAAAGGAAACCTGGTAAGCGGATTTGCCGTTCGTGACCCAAAAGAATTAAAAAATGTAAATGCCAATCCGTTTATTGATAGCATCGCACAGCAGTCTGCACATTTTGAAGACGACCATCATAATGTTGCTTACTTACATAAATTATTAGCTGATACTGCAGAGAGCACAGATTACATTTACGAAAAATCAAAAAAGTATACCAATAATGCCATTTATCCGGCAAATGAATTCAGCAATCAATTAAAAACAATTGCGCAATTAATTATTGCTGAATCTAATACTACAATTTATTATGTGTCATTAAGTGGATTCGATACACATGCCGGTCAGCGCAATCAGCAGGAGCGACAATTACGTGTTTATTCTGATGCATTAAAAGCATTTTGCAGCGACTTAAAAGCAAATGGTAAATTTAAAGATACCATGATCATGACATTTTCTGAATTTGGTAGAAGGGTAGAAGAGAACGCCGGCAACGGAACCGATCACGGTACTGCTAATAATGTATATTTAATTAGTGGCGGATTAAAGCAAGGCGGCATGATCAACGATATGGCTGATTTAAAAAATTTGCAGGATGGCGATTTAATTCATCAGGTAGATTTCAGAAGTGTATATTCCACCATTATGAATAAATGGCTGAATGTAAATTCCAGTCTGGTATTGGATAAATCGTATCCGCTGTTGGATTGTTTGTAAGATCTATTTACAAACGATTCGCAGGTTTATGTTTTAAACGATTGAGTACTTTCTCCCATAATATTTCGTACGGAATAATTTCCCATTCGTTAACCATGTTGTTACCACTTGGATCACCTTCCTGCATTTTGCGCAAGTATTTTTGAGCCATTTGTTTGGTGCGGTCGTAAACAAAATCTTCCTTCACCATTGTAAGCAACATTTTAAGGAAACAACTGCTGCGGTATGAGTCATCTTTGCGTAAGTAGCGACTGCAATAAACATTTAATGCTTCGGAGCGATTGATGATACCGGTGTATTCACCTTTCTCTAGCATATAAATAATCTGCACCACTAAAATTGAAACATTATATCCTTTTTTATCTTTCGAGAAATTAGGCACCTCATTTAAAAATTTCAGCAAACGGAATTTGCGTTTGGTTGGATCACTCGCTAATAAATCGCGGTCGAGGTTTTCTGTTTCGAAGATGTAGTTGATATACGATTCAAAAATTTTCCATTTCTCTTTGCGTTCATCACTGGTATAAACAAAACGCGGGTGATTGATCACCTTGATAAAAATACCTGCTGCATTGATATAATTTTCGGTATGCATGGCAAGTAAAAAATAATATTCTAAAAATATAAACCAGTTGTTACTGCCTTCTGCAACCAACTCCAGACATTTTTCCGCATTCATGCGACCATTTTCATAATCGCGTAATTGTAAATAAGAGCTGATTTTAATTAATGCCAGGTTAGCCAATTTTACCTTCTGGTTAAAATTCGGATTATCGTTCAGGTATTGTTCAGCTTCTTCACAAACTTTAATGGTTTGTAAGTACTGACCTTTAATTTGCGCTACCATAATACGAATCTGGTATTTCATATAATGCAACTGGTAGCTGTTGCTTTGTTCGCATAGTTTATTAACGGCCTCCAGATTTTTATCTGCAGTTTGCGCTAATTCAGTAGTAGAAGAAGCACTCATCGCAAAATTGATAGTGAGGCGCTGATACATTTCTTCAGCCCGTATTTCATAATCAACATCACGTAATGCCTTATTGGTAAGTGCGGCATACATTTCATATTCCTTATCATCACCATTTAAGCTCGCATTATTCATTAAAATGCGTGAGCAGTTGAGGATGATGTCAGAAAAGCGATAAATTTCAGCAACACCTAAAGTTTTAGTAGCGATTTTAATGGCAGCGTTTCGTGCACCGCTGTTGAGCAGAATTCTAATTTGTGCCCAGTTTTTATTGCAAGTATAATTGGCTCTGTGATAATCGGAAAAAGAAGGGTCGTTGCTATCGAGGAAAAAAAGTGTATTTAGCAAACGTTTTGAAAACCGTGATTTGAGCTGACGATACTTATCATCCAAAGGAGAGGTATTATAAAGCATCATTGCAGCTTCCTCATCCGTATTGAACTTGTCGTTAACTAATCCCTCATAAAATTCATTGAATTTGCTTTCCTTTCGGTTAAGTAAACTTTTGTCGAAAATCTCAATCTTTGAGATTCTCTTTTTGGTCACAACTTTCGAAATTTCAATTAGGTTTTTCATAGTGTGTCTGCCTTCAGAGGGTTATCGTTTCGGGTATAGTTGTCTGAAAATACTTAGTTTCCGCGGGATGTGTATGAAAACCTTTCAGCCTTCATGTCACAAACATAACAAAATTTGTGATAATCAAATAAATTTATAATTCTTTTTTTCACCCGAAATCCACAATACCAAATAGGTTTGAGGTTGCATCTTACATTTGTTAAATGACTTTAAAATGTCACAAAAAGACTAAAAAATTCACTTAAAAGCCTCAATAATAGGAAGTTATGACCTAAAAAGTCAAATTATAAACTCATATATATCGTCACAAATAGTTATTTGGTGTAATGAATAGCTACAAGCAGGTTTATACTTTTGACATCGTTAGTCATTCAGTTAACCTTTTAAACATTTGAATAGTATGAAAATAACATTACTCCATTCAATTCCCGTTCAGGCGATAGTGATAATTGATAATGACGAATTATAACTTTGTAGACAGTTGGTTTGTTTCATAAATTAGGTTCACGACCAGAAGGAGGCTTAGGCCTCCTTTCTGTTTGTATGAAATGAAGGAAATTGTAGAGCCCCAAACAAACTCCGCTTCGAAGCCCTCTGATCCCCCAATCTCCGATTGGAGATACCAAAGTAAAATAGAACTCAAAACCTACTCCCTCGTAACCTCAACATGACCTCACCAGCAACCCCTATGGTTGCGTCCCCAGACCAACCATAGGTTGCGGAGGATGAAGTAACTTGTTAAACAAAAAGTATTTGGATAAACGCATGGACTACCTAGCACCAATGCCTTGGTATACGAGCGCCTTAGGTAGTAAAAATTAAAATAGTATGCAGCACATGTTGTGTAAAAAGTTAATTCTTTACGCTTGAGTTTAATGTAATGTAGAGCTCTTGCTGCTCATTAGTCTTCATCCCGCCGGATACAAGTATCCTTACTATCACCATAGATCGCGGAGGCAGAAGTAACTCGTAAAACAAAAAGTATCTGGATAAGCGTCTGAACTACATAACGGTCATGCCCAGGCATACGCTTTACCTATGCTAAAATTGAAAATACAAAAGTTTCACTTAAGTGAAACTTTTGTATTTTTGATTATGGAGTGATGGCAATACAGGCCGATTAAAACACAAAAAACGCCTAAAAACGAAATTGAATTAGCAAAAAAAATAAAGGCAGAATATGAAAAAGAAAAATAAAAATTTGACTTCTCTCGAAGAATTTAAAGAGAAAAATTATGGAAAACGTGGGACCAAAAAACGCGAAGAATTAGAAGCCGGATACGAAAATTTCAAAATTGGATTTTTACTGCTTGAGGCAAGACTTGAAAAAGGTTTAACACAAGAGCAACTTGCAGCTAAATCCGGAACAACAAAATCTTATATTTCAAAAATTGAAAATAATATAAAAGAAGTTCGCATTTCCACACTGCAAAAAATAGTGGAGACCGGACTTGGAGGACACCTTGAGTTATCAATCAAATTATAATGAATATTGTTTGAGATCAGATTCGCCGCTCGGTAATTCTTTACGCTTGAGTTTAAGGTAATGTGGAATTCCTAGAGCTCATTAGTCTTCATCCCGCCGGATGCGAGCATCCTTACTATCATTCTGAGTAAAAAGTTAATTCTTTACGCTTGAGTTTAAGGTAATGTGGAATTCCTAGAGCTCATTAGTCTTCATCCCGCCGGATGCGAGCATCCTTACTATCACCATAGATCGCGGAGGATGAAGTAACTAGTATATACAAAAAGTATCTTGGTAAACGCATGAACTACTTAGCAGCAATGCCTTGGTATACGAGCGCCTTAGGTAGTAAAAATTAAAATAGCTTGCAGCAAATTCTGAGTAAAAAGTTAATTCTTTACGTTTGAGTTTAAGGTAATGTAGAATTCCTATTGCTCATTAGTCCTCATCCCGCCGGATACAAGTATCCTTACTGTCAACTCGCAATCTTCAGCAAACTCAGCTTCGACTGATTAAACTTACTCACCGCATAATCAAGTGTCAAATGAAAATCTTTAACCCCTGCATTACTTGGCAGCTCAAACATAGCATCAGTAAGTAAAGCCTCACAAATAGAGCGGAGACCACGTGCGCCGAGTTTGAAGTCGATGGCTTTTTCTACGATAAAATCGAGAACCGCATCATCAATCATTAAGTTGATATCTTCAATATCAAATAATTGTTTGTATTGTTTGATGATGGCGTTTTTAGGTTGAACCAGGATTGCTCTCAACACATCAGCATCCAGTGGATCTAAGTGGGTGAGGACCGGCAAACGACCAATTAATTCCGGAATTAATCCGAAGTTTTTTAAGTCCTGCGGAGCAATATATTGTAGTAAATTTTCACGATCGGTAGTTACATTATCGTCGTGACGTTTAAATCCGATTAATTGAGTGTCGGTGCGACGGGCAATAATTTTTTCAATACCATCAAAAGCACCACCGCAAATGAAGAGAATGTTTTGGGTATTCACCTTCACCATTTTTTGCTCCGGATGTTTTCTTCCTCCCTGTGGCGGAACCATCACTTCTGTGCCTTCCAGCATTTTAAGTAATGCCTGCTGCACACCTTCACCCGAAACATCTCTGGTTATGGAAGGATTATCACCCTTGCGCGCAATTTTATCTATCTCATCAATATAAACGATGCCCTTTTCGGCTGCCGCAACATCATAATTACAAACCTGTAATAAACGGGATAAGATACTTTCTACATCTTCCCCAACATAACCGGCTTCAGTAAATACAGTGGCATCAACAATTGCAAAAGGCACATTTAAAAACTTGGCTATAGAACGCGCAAGTAAGGTTTTACCTGTTCCCGTCCTTCCAACAACCATGATATTCGACTTTTCAATCTCAACATCCTCGCTGGTTTTCTGGTTTAGGCGCTTGTAATGGTTATAAACCGCAACGGAAAGTATCTTTTTGGCCTCATCCTGACCTATTACATAAGTATCAAGAAACTCCTTAATTGCACGTGGCTTCATCGAGTTCGCCAAAGCAAATTTATACCGTTTTACAGGCGCGTGTAACTCCTCTTCCACCAAGGTTTGAGCCTGGCTTACACAGGTTTCACAAATATGTCCTTCTTGTCCTGCAATCAACATCTTCACCTCTTCTTTCGGGCGCAGACAAAAGGAACAATGGGCGGTTTCTTTTTTCTTCATGTAACTTGTTCAATCAAATTTACCCTTTTTTAGGGTCTTTTAACAACACCTCGTCAATCATACCGTATTCTTTCGCTTCAGCAGAACGCATCCAATAATCACGATCGGAGTCTTTTTCTACTTTTTCGAATGGCTGACCACTATGGTTGCTGATGATCGTGTATAATTCTGTTTTTAACTTCAGAATCTCTTTCAAAGTAATTTCCATATCACTTGCCTGACCCTGAGCACCACCAAGCGGTTGGTGAATCATAACACGTGAATGCGATAAACCTGCACGTTTGCCTTTAGCACCCGCACATAATAATACAGCTGCCATTGATGCGGCAATACCGGTACAAATTGTGGCTACATCAGGAGTAATAAAATGCATGGTATCATAAATCGCGAGGCCTGAATACACAACGCCACCCGGACTATTAATATAAATCTGGATATCACGTTTTGCATCTACACTCGATAAAAATAATAACTGTGCCTGAATCACATTCGCAACATAATCGTCGATTGCCGTTCCCATAAAAATGATACGGTCCATCATCAATCTTGAAAATACGTCGAGTGCCTGCGCATTTAACTGACGTTCTTCAATAATGTATGGTGTAAAATTGGTTACATGCATACTTTGTGTTTTCATGTAACTGTCGAGCGAGTTACTGCTCATTCCCATGTGCTGTATCGCATATTTGCGAAATTCATTATTCTGCATACGCTTCTTCTTTTTTATTTAATTCTTGAAAAGCTTCCAAGGTTATTGGTTGCTCATCAATAGTGATATATGTTTTAATAACATCAAAAAACTTCTTCTGCGCAACACGGTCATGCATGTTTTCTACAAAAGCTTTGTCTTTCAACTGACTGGTTAAAATGTATTGCACTAAATCTTCACCCATCTGTCCGTAACTTGCACGAACGGTATTTAATGCTTCCTGAATAATCTCATCATTAGTAACATCCAATACATGCGATTTTTGCACTTCGCGATAAATGAGCGATTGTTTCAGTTTATTCATGAAATCGGCAAATTCAGCTTCGAAATTTTCCGCATTCACATCCTTTTCGTTCGATTGCGTGAACCATTTTCTTAAGAAGACATCCGGAAGTGGCACTTCGGTTGTATCGATAAGATATTTAAATAGTTCATTTTCAAGCGATACCTCTGTTAAACTGCTGTGATATTGCTCAATAGCCATCGCAATTCTTTCGCGTAATTCAGTCTCAGTGCTCATTTCACCAAACTCTTTGCTGATTTCTGTAAAGAACGCTTCATTTATTTCAGCATTAAACAATCTTGCAATCCGGTCGATTTTAAATTCGAATTTCGGACTAATACCTTCAATGCTTGCTTCAGTTGGTTCGTTTAAGTGGAGAATATTTTTCGCCACATTCACTTTATCTCCCTTAAAGACGTTGAACAGGTCGTCAATATTTTTAACATCACCCTGTTTTGCACCAAGAAATATATTTTGGTTGCCATCATTTAACATTTGCAGGTTAAAATAAGTCTCCACCTGAATGCCACCATCTTTAGGTGAACCATCTTCATTTAATTCTTTTATTTGCGCATAAACAACATCGTTTTCTTCAACGGTGTCAACATCTTTACGTTCACCGTATTTGCGTAAAATGCGTTCAAATTCCTGCTCAATTTCTTCCGGTTTGGCAGCTATTTTATAACGAGTAAGTGTTTTGTTTTTATTCAGATTTGCATCGAGGTTAATTACAGGCTGCACACCAATTTCGTATGCAAATTCATACGTTTTGGTTTCGTTGTAATCAACACCTAAATCACTTTCAATCGGTAATGCATCACCCAATAATTCATAATTATTTTCTTTGAGATAAGCATTCATCTGCTCATTCACAATTTTGTATAACTCTTCCAGAATAACGGTATCACCATACATTTTTTTCACCATGCCTGCAGGTACATGTCCCGGACGGAAACCCGGAATTTGTGCTTTTTTTGCTACTTCTTTTAAAGCCTTGTCGAAACGGCCACGGTAATCTTCATTAGTAATGGTAAAACGCACAATGTTGTGCTGTAATCCTAAGTTGTCGATTGAGATATTCACTGTTTGAAATTATTAGTGTAAAGTTATTAGAATGTTTTTTCGTTCCCTTAAACCGGAAATCACCGTTCCGGCAGTAAAAAAAACAGAAAGCCCGGGGTCAGACTTTCTGTTGAAATGTGGTGCGGGTGGAGGGACTCGAACCCCCATGCCTTGCGGCGCCAGATCCTAAGTCTGGTATGTCTGCCAATTTCACCACACCCGCTTGCTTTTCGGGATGTTTTATTGATTAAAAAATCACATAAAGAACACTTTTTTATGCAAAACAACCATCTTGAAACCCAAATGATTGCCTGTTTTTAAAAAGAGATGCAAAGGTAAGTGAAAATTAACAATTTACCTATATAATATTTGTAGCGATAAACCGCTTTATTGTATCTTCACCTTTCGCATGCTGAGAGCTAACTTTTTATTGGCAATTGCCGGCATTTTTTGTTGCATTTCCTGCACTACACAGGAACTGCCAACCACCAATTTGCCCAAACCCGATCATATTGTGGTATTAATTTTCGAAAATCACGATTACCAAATGATTATCGATACCTCCGCTGCCGAATACCTCCACACCCTCATCAGCGACCCAAAAACCGCCCATTTTACCGAAAGCACTGCACTTGGTCACCCGAGTCAGCCCAATTACATCATGTTTTTTTCTGGAGATAATCAGGGCGTGGTCAGCAACGACCGCCCGACTAAAAAATTTACCAGTCCGAACCTTGCAGCACAATTGGTTGATGCCGGATACACCTTTGCAACTTACAGCGAAGACTTACCCTATGCCGGTTTCGATGGCGATGTTTCAGGCAGATATGTTCGCCGCCACAATCCCGTTACCAACTGGATGGGCACCGGTAAAAATCAGGTGGACTCCTTACTAAATCAGCCCTTAACCGCTTTTCCGACGGATTTTAATTTATTGCCCACAATAAGCTTTGTAGTCCCCAACCTCGACAACGACATGCACGACGGCAGCATCGCACAAGGAGATGCCTGGCTCAAAACCAATTTCGAAGCCTATATCAATTGGGCAAAAGAAAATAATAGTCTTTGTATCATCACCTTCGACGAAGGCAATCCAAGCAGCGATGTCAATCAAATTCTCACGCTATTTATCGGCGAAGATGTCATCGGTGGCGAATACAACACCCCCATCAACCATTTCAGCGTCCTCAGCACCCTCCAACAACTATACGATCTACCCCATTCCGGATTTTCAAAAATGTATTACCCAATCATGGATTGTTGGGAAAAATAGAAAAGGAACACTGATCAGACAGATTGAACGGGTTTTGACGGATTTTTTTCAGCCTTACTAAAATTATCCGTTTTTATCAGTTAAATCCGTCAAATCTGTGTTCCTTTAATCACATCGTCCAAAAAATCAGCGAGTATTATCTAACACAGATAAAAAAATCAGTTTAAATCCGCCCAAATCAGCGACCCGCTTGCCGGGTTCCGCGTTCCCAAAAAAATCCGTCCCATATCCGTTTAATCCGTTCAATCAGTGTTCCCTTAAACAAATCATCCAAAAAATCAGCGAGTATCATCCAACACAAATAAAAAAATCAGCCTAAATCACCAAAAATCAGCGACCCGCTTGCCGGGTTCAGCGTTCCCTTATCAAACACATCCCACAAAAAATCAGCGAGTATCATCCAACACAAATAAAAAAATCAGCCTAAATCAGCAAAAATCAGCGACCCGCCAGCCGGGTTCCGCGTTCCTTATAAATCACCCAACCATCTCACTCAACTCCAACCACCGCATCGATTTTTCATCAATTACACCCATGGTTTTCGTCAGTTGCGCCGAAATTTCAAACAAAGCCTCATGCGATAATCCCACATCCAATAATTGTTTTTCCAGATCCCCTTTTTTTATTTCCAGCTCCGCAATTTCATTCTCCAACATTTCATATTCCCGTTTTTCTTTAAACGACATTTTACGTTTTTCAACCACAGGTTTTTCCTCAACAACTATTTTTTTCTCCTCAACAACTTCTTTTTTATTCCCTTGTTTTTGTTCCTCCTGTTTTTGAGCTTTCATCGCTTCTTGGTATACACGCCAGTCAGAATAATTACCCGGAAAATCTTTAATCACACCATCACCTTCAAACACAAATAAATGGTCAACAAGTCGGTCCATAAAATACCGGTCGTGACTCACAATTAATAAACAACCTTTAAAATCCGCGAGAAATTCTTCCAATATACTCAGCGTTAAAATATCGAGGTCGTTAGTAGGTTCATCGAGAATTAAAAAATTCGGATTTTTAATTAAAATCGTCATTAAATATAAGCGACGTTTTTCGCCACCGCTTAATTTACTCACGTAAGTATATTGCGTTTCCGGTTCAAACTGAAAACGCGTCAACAGCTGAGAGGCGCTCAGTTTCGAGCCATCGGCAAGCGGAATAAATTCTGCTATGTCTTTCACCACTTCAATCACACGTTTATCCTCTTTCATCAGCATACCTTCCTGCGAATAATAACCATAAATAATAGTTTCACCCGTCGTAATTTTTCCTGCGGAAGGTTTTTCCAATTCCATAATTAAATTCAGGAAAGTAGTTTTTCCAACACCATTTTTGCCGACAATTCCAACCTTATCATATTGCTTAAATAAGTAAGTAAATTGGTCAACAATTTTCAGGTCGCCGAAATTTTTACTCACCTTCACCATTTCCAGAATTTTGCCACCCATTCGTGTCATTTTCACGTCGAGCACCAACTGATCTTCCTTCTTTTTTGCGGTCGCTTTTGCGGCGATATCTTCAAACGCATCGAGGCGCGATTTACTTTTTGTAGTTCTTGCTTTCGGCATGCGGCGCACCCATTCCAATTCGCGGCGATACGTATTTTTTACTTTGTCCAATTCCGCTGCTTCCACCATATCGCGATGCGCTTTTTTCTCAACATATAAACTGTAGTTGCCCTTATATTGAAAAATATTCCCATCAGCCATTTCAATAATTTCCGTGCACACGCGATCTAAAAAATAGCGGTCGTGGGTAACCAGCAGCAACGTCATATTGCGCAGACTCAAATATTCCTCCAGCCACTCCACCATACCGATGTCGAGGTGGTTGGTCGGCTCATCCATAATCACAAAATCCGGTTCCTCAATTAGTAATTTCGATAGCGCAATCCTTTTTTTCTGACCACCACTCAAAGTGCTCACCTTTTGTTCCAGGTCTGTAATTTTCAGTTGAAACAAAATTTGTTTGATGCGCAATTCATAATCCCAGGCATTCAGCACCGCCATTTGTTCATGCGCGCGTTCCAGTGCGGCTGCGGTGATGTCGTTATAATCATGTTCCTGATCCAGCAACGCCTGTTCATAAGCTTTAATGGCCTTAATCGCCGGCGCATCGCTGCTCAGCACGTTGTCAATAATGCTGAGGTTTTCATTCAGCGCGGGCTCTTGTTCCAAATACCCGGTTGTGATACTCTTATGCACTTGCACCTTGCCGCTATCAGCAATATCCTTCCCCATAATAATCCGCAACAGTGTCGACTTCCCCGCACCATTCCTGGCCACCAGCGCCACTTTCTGACCACGATTAATACTAAACGAGATGCCATTAAACAGCACCTTCGTATCATAAATCTTCGATAACCCCTCAACAGTAAGATAATTCACGGCCGCAAAGGTAAGCGTTTGGGGTGGGATTGGTGTGGGATTGGTGAAAATGAAGGGGTAGGTGGGTTTTAGAAGCATCGACTTTGCGCTTCGGTTCGAAATCTGCACCGGCTCTTTGCTGCAACTCCGCTCCCGCAGAAAAAGCGGGATGCGGGGTTTTCGCGTCGATCCGGGCTATCATTGAATTTACAGCCCTGAAGTGAACAATTTTTGGTGCTGGGTTTTGGATGTTGTAAAGAAATTATTATTGGAATCAATTGGGAAATTTTAGAATATCTTAATTGTTCTACTTCAGGGTTCGCTGCAACCCCTTTTCCGAGGCGGACAAAGGGGGTTTCCGCTTCAATCCGGGCTCAGCGAATTACCAGCCCTGAAGTGAATAGGTATTGCTTGCAAGATTTTATGGGTGTGGAAGATATGATAATTGCAATCAAATAATTAAGCTTTAGTTGTAATAGCTTGTTCTACTTCACGAGTGTTTTACTTCATGTGTGCTTTACTTCAAGGGCCATCCAGGCAAGCTGACCATAATGAACCCTGAAGTGAACAAGTATTGCTTGCAAGATTTTACAATCGTGCAAGAAATTATACTTGGAATCAAATAATTGAGTTTTTTGAGTATTAACTTGTTCTACTTCACGGGTGTTCTACTTTCAGGGTGTTTTTGTGACAGGGTAAATGGTGCTAAAATGGCATTTTGAAGCTTGAGGGTATTGAATTTGTTGCACTTTTTTGGTTGGAATGTGACGTTTTGGGGATTAACGGTAAACCGTGAATTTGGGGTAGTGGTTAAGTTTAGGAGATTGTTTTTTGTAAGTTTGGTTGTGTGATAAAATGGGAGATGGGTTAAGAGGAAAGTTTGTGTATTTATTGGGTAGAAATAAATTGAAGTATGATAAAGGAAAGTTTCTCCAATTTATCTTTTTTCTTGAGGGATATGGGAAGTTTTTTTTGGAAACTGCTCAAATAAACTAGTTACCGGAAACCCTATGACGACACTGATAAAATGAAACTGACTAACAAGGAACGAACAATTTTGGATTACTTAATAAACAGACTGAACAGCCAATACAAGGAAAATATATTGCTTCTTTAACTATATTTGCGATAAATGGAAAATCTTCAACTCATAAGAAAAATAATTGAACAGCTCTCGCATTGGAGAGTGTTTACTGAGTTGAGTTCCGCTTCTCAGCTGAATGATGTTAATAATACTAATGAAGATTTGGCTGGATTAATCTTGAATGAAATTTACGGATGGAATCTCATTAACCTCAATACTAAAAAATCAAATTTCCCTGCAATTGATTTGGGAGATACAAAAAGTGGAATTGGTGTTTCTGTAACCGCTACCGATACATCGGATTACATTAAAGACAAGATTGGTAAAAATATTACTTATAAAGTTTATGAAACTTATCCAACTCATTACTTTCTAATTACCACAAGTAAGAAAAATTACTCAGTCACTTTTGACACTAAAGGAAAATACGCTTTTGACAAAAGCGTAAACATTTTGGATATTGAAGACTTATCAAAGGCAATCAAAGCACTAACAGATATTAAAAAACAAGAAAAGATTCTTTCAATTTTGGAAAACTATGTTTACAAATTGAAAGGGCATTTCATTGAAGACATAACACCTCAAGATATTGCAAAAGTTCTCCAAGAGTTTTCAAGCCAGAATCCAGATTTGATTAAAAATATTTCTGTTTCAATTCAAAGTATTCATAGGACAGATTTTCCAGAGAAGAATAGAATCAACAACCTTAGCGAAGGTTACATAAAACTTATTCAACAAGAGTCCCTACCTTTCTTTGAGCAGTTTGCAAAATTTTTAGAGAAGTTTGAAAACAGAAATTTTAAAAAGATTTATTACAACATAACAACTGACTTGCAAAAAGTAATCTTAGTAAACCGAAGCGACTTTGAACAATTTGACCAAATTTTTGAAACTATAGAGAGCATTTGCAAAGAACAGGTTCCTCAACTATTAGCAGACAGGAGAACACTGCAAATTCTGCTTCACTTCATGTATTTTCAATGCGATATAGGAGAAAATAAGCCATGATAACACCAGATAAATATTTTGACTTAAAAACTCAGTGATTAATGTCAGTGCCTCAATCATTAGGGCATTGCAAAAAATCAATGTATTGACTTATGACGAACTTGAAATGGAAATTAATAAAACACTTGGGGAAGATTCAAAACATATTTTTCCATACGCTTTGAACTTTCTTTTTTTGCTAAATAAAATTGAATATAATAATTCTATTTATTCCTTCACAATTAAAAATTGAAACTTAGTAAACTATATAGCAATAAAGCATTTCACAACACCGAGTTCAAGCTTGGTTTAAATGTGATTTTTGCTGATGTTAAAGCTAAGGAAAGTCCTAACAGTTCACATTCAATTGGCAAGACAAAGTTTATTCGACTACTTGATTTTCTCTTGTTGAAAAAAGTAGTTCCAAAAAAACATTTTCTTACTTCAACAAAAGACAACGAAACAAACACTCTTAAATTCAATGGCTACGAATTTTATTTGGAGTTGCTACTTAATTCGGGCACTTATTTGAGAATTAAAAGAGCTGTCGCAGACAGTTCTAAAATTTCAATGAAGTTATCTGATAGTAGTGTGAATGACTTCGAAATTCCAAAGTCGTGGGATTATGAAAGCATTGGCATTGACGAAGCAAAAGCGAAACTGAATGAATATCTAAGCTTTGACTTTTTTATAAGGAATTCTGGACTTGACTACCGTGACACAATTAATTATTCTTTGAGAATTCCTGACGAAGGGGATTATTCAGATTTATTTAAGCTAAGTAAGTTCACCTTTGATGAAAAAAAATGGAAAACATTCATGTTTTCATTACTAGGTTTTGATAGCACGGCTGTTGCAGAGAAATATATTGTTGAAGAAGAAATTAAACAGAAGAACAAAGTCATTCGAGAGCAAGAGGAAGGATTTAATATCAACTCTAATCAGAAAGATGAAGTTGAAGGATTTATCCAAGTATTGACTAAGTCCAAGCAAGAAAGAATCCAAGAACTTGATAGCTTAAATTTTTACAATCAAGACAACAAAGTAATTGTTGAGTTAGTTGATGAAATAGAAACAAAAATTGGAGAATTAAACAAACACTCCTACAATTTGCAGTTTGAAGTAAAGAAAATAACTGAATCACTAAAAAGTGATTTCAGTTTTGACTTTGAATTAATCAAGGAAGTATTCGGTGAAGTGCAACTTCATTTCCCTGACCAGCTTGCAAAATCTTACGAAGAACTTATTGAATTCAATAAGCAAATCACAGTTGAACGGAAAGACCTTTTGAAAGAAACTCTTTCAAAGAAAACTGAGGAATTACGAGAAATCAAACTTTCTCTTTTTAATTTGAACAAGGAGAAAGAAAAATTTAGAGATGTAATTCAGGACAATTCTGTTATCAAAAAACTAAAAGAATATCAAAATGAGTTAATTGGACTTGAACATGAAATAGCAAGGCATGAAGCTCAATTAGATTCAATAAAAATTATTGAATCAAAAAAATCTGAGATAGACAGGTTAAGCGATGAATTAAAAGTAGCTGTTCAAAAATTGTCAGCTATTATAGATAATACTTCAAGCAACCCCAAATATATAAGAATTAGAAATTATTTTTCTGAATTTGCACAAGCTATTTTAAATTACCCAGCAATTATTTCTATTTCTAAAAACTCAAACAATAATGTTGAGTATGGCTACCGTGTAGGAGAAACGAAAAAAGGAGATGGTAATACATACAGAAAAATGCTCTGTGTTGCTTTTGATTTAGCAATCTTAGCTGAGTATTCAGATGAATCTTATTTTAAATTTGTTTATCATGATGACGTATTCTCAAATCAAGAAAATAAAATTCGTATTCGCTTGCTTAACTTGATAAAGGAATATTGCACTAGCACAACATCCAATATATTTTAAGCATAATCAAAGACGACCTTCCGAGGGATGAAAATGACAACCCTATTATGTTTACTGATGAAGAAATAATAATGGAATTACATGACAAAGACAATAGTGGCAAACTATTTAAGACATCATTCTAACTTGATTCTTCTAGAACATATGCAACCTTGACACTGCACAGATTCGGACAGACAGAAGGGCATCCGGTAACAGCACCTACAAGAAATTGGCGGTTCAGTAGTTAATTGAAGCTTTGTGCTTCGTATCAAGTTCAGTGGTGGCAGACAGTTTTCGTCTCCGAAATCGCCAACTTCTTGTAGCTGCAAAACGTTAGGCGTCATTATATGGAGACAGAACTAAATAAAATATTAGAATCATATCCAACGACTGTTAATCATACAGACATATTTGATTTCGACAATTTTGACGAACGACTTTCAGCAGTTGACACTTTAGTTGTTAATACGATAGGAGTTTCAGAAGACACTTCATCGCCATAAAAAGAGGCTGTTGCTTGATATAAAAATTTTAAATCTAATGCATTATCCAACTGCCGATAAAAATTATCTACCGGAACTCGGTCGCTTAATTGAAAATGGACAAATAATTTTTCGGAGTAGCATTTTTTTCCTTGCATAAGCTAAGTTAAACAGCCTTTTTGACGCCTAAAAATCCATTTTAAACATGAAAATGTGTACATTTGGGTGGTTGTACAACGAGCACATAGGTTGGCCAAAAGTGGGGTAGAATTGTAAGGTTGAGCGTTTGGAATTCTATTGAGCCTTATGGTAAATTTGAGAATTCGTATTTCAAAATCTCCACCTTCGGTAAGCCCAGAAACGTTATAGACAACTTTAAAAAATAAGCAAATGGACATTGAGAAAATTATACACTTCCTAAAGACAGACATATTTGGACTAATTATTCTGGGACTAGTTTCAAGTCTAATAGCAGGTTTTCTTTACGACTTTATTAAGTCTCAATACAAACTGACAAATCACAAAATCAAGAAGAGGCTGTTTGTAAAGCGACTTGTAAAAATTGCAGAGGCTTTTGGACAAGGCTCACGAGCTGCATATGCACAACTTGGCACAACTTTTCAACAACAGGTTCTCATTGGGGACTATATTATCAAGACCATTATGTTGGTAGCGTGGATACTCTTCTACCTTATTATTTCTATTGCGACTCTTATTATTCTTGGTGAAATATTAAGTTGGATACCAGTAATTATTTTTAGCGTAATTATTACAATTCGATACAAAAAACTTAGACAGCATTTAGGACATTATAAGCAGACATTTGAATTGGCTTTTGGGGAAGAATACTTCAAAAATGAAAGAAAAGGACAGGAGGAATACTGGGACGAACTATTTAAGAAAAAAGATGAGAAATAAAGCGGCCTATAACAGCATTTACCCAAAAGGGGGGGGTTCGTGCTCCGCAAACAGCTTTGTGTTAGCCGAAAGTTCAGTTCTCCGAATGAACATTTGTGCTGAAAAGCCCGCCCATCGCAAATCTGTAAAACGATATGTACCATTTAAAACGATAACAATATGCAATGCCCACACTGCTTAGTTGAATTTCACGACCAGAAAATTATTGAATACTTAGGAGAAGACTCAGAAGGAAAATGGGGAATTGAAAAGTATGAATGCCCGAATCCAACTTGCAAAAAGTCAATTTATTTTTTGATTAAAGGTGATTTATACTCACCACAACACTCGTCCTCTTATTATATCAGGAACAACAAGTATGATGTCAAGCAATTAATCAGACCTAAAGGTTCAAGCAGACTGCCTATCCCTCTTGAAGTTCCTAAAGACTTTTCAGAAGATTATAACGAGGCTTGCCTAATAATTGCTGACAGTCCTAAAGCGAGTGCAGCCTTGAGCAGACGTTGCTTGCAACACATATTAAGAGAAAAAGCGGGGGTCAAAAAAAGTGACCTTGCAAACGAAATACAAGAGGTGTTAGATAAAAATCAACTTCCGAGTTATATTGCAGAAAGTACCGATGCAGTAAGGAATATAGGAAATTTTGCAGCACATCCTCTTAAAAGTAAATCAACTGGAGAAATTGTTCCAGTGGAAGTTGGAGAGGCAGAATGGACATTAGATGTTCTTGAATTATTGTTTGATTTCTATTTTGTTCAGCCGGAAAAAATTAAAAAGAAGAGACTTGCTCTAAACCAAAAACTGAATGATGCTGGAAAACCTGATATGAAATAAACCGTATATAACACCGGTCGTCAAGCGGGGTGACGTGCAAACTTGAAGCTTTGTGCTTCTATTCAAGTTCGGCGCAAGTTGACAGATTTATGCTCCGAAACCCGCCAAATCAAATAATATTTGAAGTTGAAATCGTTGAGTTACAATTACTGAATTGCTGTAACTAAATTAGAGCCTTGAAAGTTATGGTTAAGCATAAAAGTAGGTTACCAATAGTTATAATGTTTTTGGGATATAAACAACAACGCAAAGCAATATAAATTAACAATTATGGCAGATTACATTTCAGGAATAAAAAAAACAGGGTTCATTTTAGAACATAATATTAATCAAGAACTTATAAAAAATGGTTGGAATATCATAAATAATAAATTCTACGAAGATGATTTGATGGACGCAGTAAGAGAAATTGATATCTTAGCTTATAAAGTAAGGCCTGTCGATGATATAAATATATACACTGTTTTGTTGATCAGTTGTAAAAAAATGAAGAAAATGCTTGGGCTTTAATCTCCCGAGAAATAAAAATTGATGATCCAAATTCAAATTGGTGGCCAACTCATATATGGACTAATGATAAAGGTACGAAAATAGAACTAATGGCAAAAGACGTAAATAAAGAATATTATAGTTTTTTATGTGAAGGCAAAGGCATTTCAATTATGCAACCGCCAGAAGTTGATGTTTTTGCTTATCAAGAATTAAACAAAATTACAGGTAAACCTCAAAATGATAAAAATATATTCTCTTCAATAACCACTTTAATGAAAGCTCAGTCGTATGAAATAGGAGCGTTAGAAAAAAGAACAAATGTCAAAAGCATTTACCAATTTAATCTGATTTCTGTAATTGAATCAGATTTAGTTCGAATACACATTGTAAACAACGAACTAAGCCAACAAGATATTGAAACGGAACAATTGGTTGCCAGATATATTATAGGTAAAAAGGAACAATTTTTTAGAATTCGTTTTATCAAAGCCGAGGCGTTTTCAAAACATTTAAAGGATTATAATCTTTGCACAAACTAATATAAATTATTTTTAAAGAAAAGAAATGCATTTTATGAAGACTCAATAAAGGATTACACTAAAGTTGCGATGCTTTTACCTGATTTTAAGAATGAAATTGCTGAACATATTTGTAAAGCAAGTAGATGGTATCTTAATAAACATGAGATTCATAAGAATTTGTTTGTTGTGTGGGAAGAAAATAAAAAAAGGTTAAGAATATTTGTAACCGAAGATGAAGGAATTTGTAGTAAGTTAAACATTGACAAGGAACTTTTATCGGAAACAAAAAAGATTCTTTGTAAGATATTTAAATTTTCAGGCCAATTTGTATATGAAACTGATGAACTACCTTTCTAAAATGACAAATTGGAAAGTATTGAACATAAAAAGGTACTGATTTGAACCTTCACTTTAAATTTACTTAAGATTACAGCTTATGAAAAAGCATTTTATTGCACTTACACTTTTAATCGCAATTTCGCAAACCTCAAGTTTGTTTGGTCAAAATACTAAGGAATTATTTATCACCGGAACAGTTACATCAGTAAATATTAAAGGGTATGGCGCAAATTCTGCGGAACTTTTGTTTACGATTCTTGATACAATTTCCAAAACTGAAATACCCATAATGGTAACTTCAGAATATGAACCGCAAATATTTACCTCAATGTCAAATTTTGTCACATTAGCTTGCTTTAATAAAGTTGTTATTACCGCTGGATATACTAAAAAACCTAACGAAACTGCAAAGGCAATTGAAGTGTATTACCCTAAAAAGAATTAAAAAAATAGTCTTGATAAAAATAACTGGATTGCAAATATTTTGCCTTTACAGATTCAATTTGTTAAATTGCATTTAACCTTTACTATCTTATGTATAATTTATTCAAATATTAACTTAAACTATTATCAATAACAAGTTGAAAATACCAATGAATTACCTCCAAAAATCCACCTTAGCATGCCTTTTCGCATGCACCCACCTCAAAATCTTCGCCCAACTAACTCAACCCGAAGGTTATTTCACCTCCGAAGCAAGGGCTGTAACAGCAGATACAGGAATTATTGTATCAATCAAAAAATTTAACCCAACCGAAACAGATATTGAAAATGCAGTTAAACCACCCAAAAACTGACCATGGAATTTTTTAACGTTGCCTTACGGGTCAAAAAAGTTATTATTGAATAACAAGGGTTTCGAATCCAAACTTTATGCTTTGAATAATGCCGGAGAAGTGGTTTGGGAATATACATTAGGGTATTCTGATAAACCGCAGGCGAGCCCTATTGTAATTAATGATAATTTCATTTTTGCAGGCGAATCGGAAGAGGAGGACAATAAAATTGCAATCCAAAAAATTGATTTAAACGGCAAAAAAGTCTGGAAAAAAGAACTGGACAGTCTGGACAATGTTGATGACATTATTGTTGCCGGCGATATGGTTTGTGCACTTGTTTCTTTTGATTATTATCAAAAGGTGGTTCATCCAGATAATACTTACAGTAACAATATGTTTCCTGTGTATTTCTATATGCAGTTTAATATTGAAACCAAAGAAATCATAAAGAAAGAATATCAAAAAATGGCAGTATATCTGTCCGGAAAACATTTTTCAAATCCTGTCCTGAACTCCGAATACTCCTACTTTTTAAATAATCTTGATTCAGCTGCGTTTTTATCTACCATTGAGCTTGAAAAGGCTACTATCATCAGCAAGAATTTAACCGTAGGATCCGAAATTCGTCTGCTTTCAGCCGTAATGAATTGATAATACCCAGGTTATAGGAAATCCCAAGCCAAAAAAAATTAATAATTTTCTCTAAATTTAGAGCAAATACAACAAATTGATCAATAATGAACCCTAAAAGCACCCTAATTAAAGACGCAATTAAATGTCTGACATCAGCAGTTGGTTTTGCTTGCACTACGGATGAGGTCCAAACAATTATTGCTACTAACCTTAATGGTTTAAAAGAACTTTCAGATGAGCATCCTACCCTTAAATTGGGAGTTAGTGTAGTAAGTAAGTTGGTAAATAATTTAGCACCTGGATGGTTTGAAAAGGGGTTTTCAGGTATAACTTATAAAAATTTAAAGGCGGCACTGAATAGTCAACATCCAAATGACTTAAACCATGATTTAGTAAAACTTATAAGGTTAGCTTCAGTGGAAGCTTTACGTTTAGTAGAAAAAATGTATTTAGATAACCTTAAAAAAAGTGATAATAATGAAGACCCAAAGAAGGTTGGGCAAGTTTTTGATCGTTTAGTTGCTAAACTAAAATTTGTTTGTGAGAATGAGAACGAAAAGGTTAATAACCATACGCTTAATGAACATGAAGAATGGCGTACACATTTTACAGATTACATATTTCAGGAAACTGGAGTGGATCCAACAAGTCAATTTGCTTTAGAAATAAAACAGAATTTGCCGTTTTGTCTCGACCTTGCAATAAAAGAAGCACTCAAGGATAGTAAAAATGAAAGAGCTTTTAAATCATATCAGATTTGGGTTTTGGAAAGTATAGTGGAAAACAGTAGGTCTACTGAAGTCGGAATTGGGAATATCCAAAAAGAATTGAAAGCATTAAAAGAGGTTTGGCAAACTCAAAACCAAATTACCGGCAACGGAAGTGCCTTAGCTAGTCAAATAGAAGCTGAAATTGAGTATTTGAAGAAAGGCTATAATCAAATCTTAGATGCTATTATTAATTTTGAGATGTTGATTGATAAGCGACTCGAGAAGACTGAAATTACAATAATTAAGGAGGTTGAGAACGCTAAGGACGAAATCATCCGCCACGTAAATAATAGTAAAGGCAGGAAAGTTAATCCTATATTATCAAGTTTACCCTTTAATGAAATTTTTGAAGGGCGTACACAAGAATTGCAAGAAGTAGAAATTTTGTTAACTACTTACAAAACACTCAATGTAATAAGTATTCACGGTATAGGTGGTGTAGGCAAATCAACTTTAGCTAAACAATTATTTTTAAAACTTTATGACAATTACGATTTTAACCTGTTTTTGACTGGGAAAGATAATTTTGCTATGACTTTTTATGAAAATACTTTAATTACTAATTTAGGATTAAATGACACAGTTAATGCAATACCTTCAGAAGATAGTAGAAGAGTTGAAAAAATTGCTCAACTCATAGTTAACGAACTCCTTAATTTACCGGGTGAAAAATTAATGCTTTTGGATAATATTCCTTATAACATGGGCGGGCTGCAGCCATTGTTGAATCGAGGATGGCATATTATTTCCACATCTCGTAATTTGAATTATGGTTTTAAACATTATGAACTACAACAAGCTTCTCCTGAGGACGCAAAACTTATTTATGCTGTTTATTTTGGTTTGAAATATGAGTCACTTAATGCGTGCGAATTAGTTTTAATTCAAACTATAGTTAAACGATTATCATTTCACATATTAGCAATTGAATTAGTGGCTAAGAATGCGAAGTATTTAGGCTGGAATTTAGAAAAAACAGTTGAACAGCTTGATAAAAATGGATTAAACATTGCAAGATATGCTGATATTCAAACAACCCATTCACAGGAAGTAATTAAAAATATTTTTACCTATATCCTGCAAATTTTTCCGTTGGAAAATTTGGATGCAAAAGAACAGCATTTATTGCTACTCTACAGTTTAATTCCTGCTACTAATATTAATGCTGAAGAATGGGCATTAATGTTAGGTGATTATGCTGAAACCTGGCAGCATTTCAGTCGTCAATTGCATCAAAAAGGATGGTTAAGTGCTGACGATGGTAATGGCTTTTTACTTCACGCTTTACTAGCAGAAGTTTTAAGAATTAAAAATGAAAATAAATTTTTTGAGGAAGCCCAAACAATGATAAATAGGCTCAATGATGGCTTGAATGATGAAAAATGGCATAATAATTTTCAAGAGTCAGTGCTTTTTGCGCGAATTGGATTGGTATTGATTGGTAATATTAATAAAGCTGAATACAAATTTGGTATACTTTCACATAATTTAGGAAAGTTCTATATTGAAACTGGTAATTTATTACTTGCAATGCGGGCTTTTACAAGAATGCAGGAAGTTTTCACTTTATTATTGAATTCAGCACCACATGATTCAGATTTCAAAAACGGCTTGGCGATATCTTACTCAAAACTCGGTGAAACGCACAGCAGCTTGGGTAATTTGGATAAGGCATTGGAATTTTTTGAGGAACGCAATAAATTAGGCAAAGAACTCTATGCGCTCCAACCGAATAATGTATCCTTCAAAAACGGCAAGGATATCTTACTCAAAACTCGGTGAAACGCACAGCAGCTTGGGTAATTTGGCTAAGGCATTAGAATTTTATGAAAATGACATTGAACTAACAAAAGAACTCTGTGAGCTTCAACCGAATAATGTATCCTTCAAAAACGGCTTGGCGATATCTTACTCAAAACTCGGTGAAACGCACAGCAGCTTGGGTAATTTGGCTAAGGCATTGGAATTTTTTGAGAAAGATATTGAATTAACAAAAGAACTCTATGCGCTCCAACCGAATAATGTATCCTACAAATACGCCTTGGCGATATCTTACTCAAAACTCGGTGAAACGCACAGCAGCTTGGGTAATTTGGCAAAGGCATTGGAATTTTTTGAAAAAGATATTGAACTGACCAAAGAACTCTATGCGCTCCAACCGAATAATGTATCCTTCAAAAACGCCTTGGCGATATCTTACTCAAAACTCGGTGCCACGCACAGCAGCTTGGGTAATTTGGCTAAGGCATTGGAATTTTTTGAATTGGAAACTCACCTTTTTGAAGAACTCTATGAGCTCCAACCGAATAATGTATCCTTCAAAAACGGCTTGGCGATATCTTACTCAAAACTCGGTGAAACGCACAGTAGCTTGGGTAATTTGGCTAAAGCATTGGAATTTTTTGAGGAACGCAATAAATTAGGCAAAGAACTCTATGAGCTCCAACCGAATAATGTATCCTTCAAAAACGGCTTGGCGATATCTTACGAAAAACTCGGTGAAACGCACGGCAGCTTGGGTAATTTGGCTAAAGCATTGGAATTTTTTGAGGAACGCAATAAATTAGGCAAAGAACTCTATGCGCTCCAACCGAATAATGTATCCTTCAAAAACGGCTTGGCGATATCTTACGAAAAACTCGGTGAAACGCACAGCAGCTTGGGTAATTTGGCTAAGGCATTGAAATTTTTTGAAAAAGATATTTAACTGACCAAAGAACTCTATGAGCTCCAAACCGAATAATGTATCCTTCAAAAACGGCTTGGCTATATCTTACGAAAAACTCGGTGCGACGCACAGCAGCTTGGGTAATTTGGCTAAGGCATTGGAATTTTTTGAAAAAGACATTGAATTAACAAAAGAACTCTATGCGCTCCAACCGAATAATGTATCTTTCAAAAACGGGTTGGCGGTATCTTTTGTTAAATTAGGTTCATTTCATGAAGATAAATTGGAAGATACAAATACTGCAATAAATTATTATAAACAAAGCGAATTATTATGGACAGAGCTTGTAAGTGATTTTCCTAAGTATCCTGAATTTAAAAGTAATCTGCAATGGATAAAGAAAAAATTGGCATCTTTAAAATAATTTTTTTCACTATTTTTTTTATTTATTTGCATTAACTCATAAAACTTGTATGCCCATACTCATTAATATTTAATAGTATTTTAAATTTTCGGCAGGAAGTTTTTCCAAAACTTATTGAATTGGCAAAGGATACTACTTATGTAAAAATTTAAAAACAGTAGACTTGATTTATTTGAGAACTGAAAATTTTAATGGGCACGCGTTTATTGTTTATTATGCCTTTGACTGTAAATTGTCCAAGTAGCCTTCAAAGAGTAAAAATGCCAACGCAATTTATGCGAAAAACTTTTTGTAATATAAAGAATACTATTCGTTGGAGTAGAAAAAAATACGCGATAGTGGTGTGAAGGGTATGAGTTCCCGGTTAGCCAAATTTTTAATTAATATCAATTTATTGCTAAAATAACATATTATGTGACATGGTTAAAGGCATAAAAATGAACATTCGTGGTTTGGAAGTGCTGATTTTGTTGTGTATTTTGTTAATGAATGTGACATATTTTAAGTTAAGGGAAAACTGTGAATTTGAAATTGGAATTTAGCGTGGTTATCAAAATTTCCTAAATTTGGTAGATTGTTTTTACAATTGAGTTTTTATAAAAGTGTTGCTACTAATTATCCCCATTGATTTTCAATAATTAATTCTGACAACAAAAATTTATATTTAAGAATTTAAAAAGTACAATGCTAAAACATATTGATTACTTTGAAATGGTCTTTTTTATACTAAAAGAATGGTAAACGATTTTGAAATGAAACCCTACTCCAAATCTCCCATTAAGGTCGAATATAATCGGCAAAGTGGAATCGTGTTTCTCTACTAATCTGGTCAGGCGTAATAAAAAACTTTATTCATATGGCTCTATTTACTATCAAAAACAACAAAACTTACCGATTAATTTTAAGGATAATCGAGATTGCGGTCGCTTTGATAATTCTTCTATTAATCATCACCTTTTTTCAAATAATGTACAATGGAATTTATGGAAAGGATCATTCAAGGTTCTGTTATGCATTATTTGCAGCTAATGTGGTCTTATGTAATAGTCTTTTAGCGTTTGGCAGATCGCCTGTATTTATTGAAAGATTTAATATTCAGGAGCAGAAATTGATTTATTTGTCAGCAACAATGTTTTTGTATGCCGCGTTATTTGGCTTTTTTCTTAGTGGATGGATTTATGTGAATACTGATAAATCTTTTGTAGGTACAGATGGTATACAATCGACTTCATTGGGCCAAAAATTAATGTTAGGCAGCCTAGCAGTAGGATTATGCGTATCGGTTATTTTCTCGATAGTCAGGCTAGGATACTTCTTCAAATGGTCAAAAAAGGCAATTGATAAGGTAAGTTCAGAATTGGATGCTAAAGTAACAAAATAAAATTGCCCCTAATATGGGTTTTGCAGCAAGCGGGCCGATGTACATCCTTTGAGCTAATGATACTAATTTACTTTAGTGATAAATTTGGTCCTTTAGTTCCTTAATCCGCTCGAAGGCAAAACGCAACACGATTAACTTCAATCATAAAAAAATGCGTATCACACTCCTTTTAATATTCGCTTTATTTTTTGCCGGACAAACTGCGTATTCCCAATTTGAAAGCGAATCTGAATTCGATTTTGACATGGAAATAAATGAAATCCTGTTACATGCTGACAAAGGAAAAACAAATAGAATAATCTGTAAATTTAATGAATACCTGCCCTCATTTAAAAGCAGTTTTTTTAAGGATGTGATAAAATTTGAGTTCCTCAATGACACAATTATAGTTCACTCGCAATATGGAAATAAAAACTATTGGCTTAATAGGAGTGGAAAACTAGTCGAAATAGAATACGACAAGAAAAATTCCTTAATTAAAACCCCATTTATTGATTCCGCTGGTTATAAAGTTTATTATTATGTATCGAATAGAATAACTGATACTGTTTATTACTACACCCGCTTAAAAATAGATAGTGGTGGAAAATCGGTAGAAACAATTTATAAGGAAACTTCGAGTAAAACAGGTCAGAAAACGACAATGTTTAAAAAAGACTATATAGGAGATACATGTTTCACATATATATATCGGTTAACAAGTGGTGACTGGAAATTAATGTATGAAATAAAAGAATGGAAGGTTTGGGCAAATAACAGAGTAATCGATGCACCGTCCATTATGACAGACTACATATATGAAACAAATGGCAATATAACTAAGTCCGTAACTACCACTAATTCAGTTTTTTTGTACGACAGCATTGGAAGGTTGACATCAGTGACGAAATTTTTCTTTTTAGACTATGACGAAAATTGGTATCAGAAACACACGATGACAGTTAAATATGTTTCCGGTAAATGCTATTAATAAAAATTGTAGAAACTATCTTCGAGGCTTTTTTAGTTTATCGGCTCACGATATGAAGGGTTATAATATTCATATTGGATGTTTATGAAATGTGATGCTTCATTTTCAAATTTTTTGTTAGTTTTGGAGAGGGTAAAATGGCATGTTTTTTTAGGTTGCCTATTTCATGTAGCCTGAAACAATAAATTAAAACTGAAATAAAAAATGAGTGTTCACTTTATTGCTATAGTTCCTAAACAGTCTCATTATCCGGGCAACAAAACTAAAGGCATTGAAATTTTAGAATGGTTAGTATCATTAGATGTTATTAAGGAAAACCTATCAGATTGTGTCTCAGGTTCAAATGGAGGTTATGCAATATCGGAAGGTGCAAAAAACATTACCACTACCCCAGTATATTTACCTTTTGACATCATACCCAATGGACTTGAAATAGTTGTTGAAAGAACTATTTTCCATGCTGCTGGGTTAGATGAATGTAAATGTCCGGTTTGTTATAAAGACATTACATCAGAAATTTGGTTATCTTTTGATAATTGGTTTGAACAAAAACTAGATGATGTTACTTGCCCAAATTGTAACATAAAAGCAGATATTAATAGCTACTTATTTTCTCCTGTGTGGGGATTTAGTGACTTAGGATTTATTTTTTGGAATTGGCAGGAGTTTAAAAATGAATTTATAGAAGAATTTAAATTGAGATTAGGGGTTGATATCTCGATAATATACGCTCATATCTAATCCTCTTTACTAATATTTCACCTAACATCGTATTCGTAGCCGGTGATGAATACATCATTGAAATTGCAGATAAGAATCGGTTTAAATATTTCAACCATCATTGTCCTGAGGGTTATTACGACAAAACCAAATTACCGGAAATATTAACCTATATCTACTTTTGTAAGAGGCTAACTGCCTTAGTAAAAAAACAAGATATGAAGATTCTCATTAATGATTATTATTATGAATAAAAATTATTATAAATATCTTCGAGGCTTTTTAGTTTATCCGTTTATTAATTGAGTAATTATAATATTCATTTTGACTGTTTTTGAAATGTGATGCTTCATTTTCAAATTTTTTGTTAGTTTTGGAAAGTGTGAATGAAAGGGAACACACACTGGCGCTTGCGCAACCTTATGAAGACGATGCCATATATATTGTTAATCGGATTTTTAATAACATTGTTTTCGTGCGGACAACCCAACGAACAAAGCAATACACCTATTGTTAAAGTTGACACCTTAGAATTAAGGAAACAAAAAAAAGAAAACGAACGTTTAGAAAAAATAAGGTTAAGAGAAGAAAAAGCTTATGTTGACAGTTTACGGCTAGATATAATTTTACAAAGCGCTTTAATAATCGCAAACCAAAATATCGACAAAGATAAATTTATTGAGAAATATGCAGTTTTTGACGACAGTATTCCCGTAAGTGTAGAAATCAATTTAGACTACCATTTTACAAATTCAAAGCCTCATTTGATAATTAGGAGAAGAGATCCATTTGCAATTTATATCGACATCTACACAAAAGTTGACAACAAATTTGAAAAAGTAGTTTCTCACGAAGAATGGACTATGACTTATGTGAGCGACACAATCCGGGATATAAATGGTGACGGATTAAGTGATTTCGTTGTAAACTGGTATGGGGCGAATGGTTCTTGTTTAAAATCATTTAGCAATGTTTATCTGCTACTGCAAGACAAAAATTCGTTTTCAGATGATTTTGAATTTATTAATCCGACCTTTTCACCTAAAGAGAAAATTGTAAGAGGTATTTGTTATGGACATCCGGGCGAAACGGAAATGTATAAATACAAATGGAACGGAGTAAAAGTGGACACAGTGGAATATGTTTCATATGAACGAACTGACAAAGGAAAAACCGGGAATATCATTATATCAACTGACATACCATATAGTAGCAAATCCAAAACCGTGAAAGTTTTAAAGTCGGTGCCATTGGAATATAAGAAAATTGATGGCTATGGCTGGTTTACAGGTGATGGAATCGAATGAAATAGCGATGGTTAATGTAGATTTGATTTAGTTCCAAGTGAAACAGTTGTTATTATTGGGATTAAATAATATTTTATCCATTTTATAGAGCAGATCTAAATTGAAATAGTAAATTAAATCATAAAAGAATGCAAAAATTTAACCTATGAAAGGAACCTGGATTGGAACATATCAGCATGAAAGTAAAAGAATTCCTGAAGAAAGGCGAAAGGAGCGGACAAAATTCAAAATTAATATCATTGATTTTGATGGTGTTCATTTTTCCGGTGAAATTGAAGATGAGGTTGAAAGTGGCGGAATGCAAGGAGTTGGTAAAGTTGAGGGTAAATTAAATGATAATAAAATTACTTTTATTAAAATGATGCCTGTTCAAACTGTGTATATGCCGGATGGAACCAGAACGCAACTTCAAAATCGGCATCGAAATATTTATTATTCAGGAATAGTTTCCGGTGATTCAATTAAGGGTGTCTGGAAGCTTAAATTTGGAGTTAGATTAATAAACAATAAAATTGCTATTTATTACCCTATTAAAGGTAATTGGGAAATGAGGAAAAAAGATTAATTACACTGCTCAACAATAGGAATGTAAACAACTAAAATGATTTTCTTTATAGACAGAAAATTTTATGGTCATTCACCTTCACCGAATTAATCAATTAAACAGTCTCTGTTATGGGTTTTGCGGGATTGCAAAGTCTCATTACGGTGGGTTACACACAGCAGTTTATTTTTTTGACATTATTCCGTAGTTTTGGTTTCATTAATCAACGGTTTTCGTTTTCTTAAACGCTACGATGAACCCTATAATATAAACACAACAAACATGAAAAATACATTAACACTCGTATTACTCGTATTAAGCTTAACCGGATTCGGACAAAAAAATCCGACAGAGGAAGCACAGCCAATTGTTGCAGAAGGAAAATTGCTCTACAAGTTGGAAATGGCTTCTTGGGTTGGGACAGATTTGTTTTTAGAAAAATACAAAGATTTAGATAATATAGGCGGTTATTTTTCTTACATCGAAAATGATAGTGTAAAATGTATTTTCTTTTCAAATGTTGAAACCCCAAAAGTAATAGGTACAATTGCTTTTGACAGCACTTACAATGAAAGGAAAGCGAAAATTAGCTTGACTGAAAGAAATTTTTCTCAAACTGAAAGCGATTTATTTCAAATTAGAAAAGTTACATTAGAAGCGTTAAACACAAACGCTGACGGTTTTTTTAAGTTTTATGAAAACACTCAACCAAATATAATTCCATTAATTAATGGCGACGATAAAAAAGTTTACATAATAACGGGAACTCAAGAAACGGATATCGTTATTTTTGGTAACGACTACTTATTGACATTTGATAAAGACAATAAACTTGTCGCACAAAAGCAACTTCACCAAAACATACTCCCAATTAAATATGGAAATACAGATGCCGAAGAAAATGTTGTTGGGGCAATGCATAATCATTCACCTGAAACCGGCGACTTTATTACAGCTACAGACATTTGCACTGTGATGCTGTATGAGGAGTTTACAAAGTGGAAATCGTATAATGTAGTTTCCGAAAAGTACTTGAACATTTGGAATTGCGAAACAGACCAACTAGTAGTGGTGTCAATGAATATAATGGATAACATCGAAAAAGATCAGGAAAAGAGGAATAAAAAAAGGAAAAAGGACGAATAAGGTTTTTAAAACCTAATAATGAACTCAATTATGAAAACAGCACTTTCAAAAAAGCTA
The DNA here is from genome assembly GCA_016706255.1 of Bacteroidota bacterium. Lineage (NCBI taxonomy): Bacteria > Pseudomonadati > Bacteroidota > Bacteroidota bacterium. The sequence goes on from JADJJZ010000003.1 coordinate 1,250,813, forward strand.
AAGGATTATGCTTCTTTTACTGCCAGTATTTTGATGTTTGCCGGTAAAACTGATGCTCAGGTGATATATACTGACTTAGAATTTGATGTTGTGTTGGATACAGATGGGTATTATTATCCGCTTGATATTGACGCAAATGGCACTCTTGATTTCCATTTCTTTAAAACCACAAATACCTATAGCACCACTTATTCTAATCTTAACTCATTTCAAGCCCTGTCGGTACGACATGGGTTTTTAAATGAGGTTGCAGGCAATTCCCATTATTACCCTTATTCCGGTAACATTTTCAATTTTGCATATGCCCTAAATTCTTTTAACCTGATAGGCTCAACACTTTTATGGCAAAATGATCTGCATGTTTTTTTTGCATGGAAAGCATGGACAGGAGAATATGACAATCATTGTTTCAATTGTTATTGGAACCAACCGGGCGAGCCTGAAATCCTCGATCATTTTTTGGGACTTCGGTTCGCGGATGCTAGTAACAATTATCATTATGGTTGGATAAGATGCGATGTTAAGGAAGATGGAAGCATTTTAGTTTTAAAAGATTATGCATTTGAAACTGAGCCGAATTATCCCATTTTAGCCGGATCAAAAACAACCTACCAGGAAATCGAACCGGGAAATATTATTGGAGAAATATTTGCGTCAGGAAATACTATTCAAATAAATGTTCCACATCGCCCAACACTTCTATTTAAAATAAATATTTTGAATATTTCAGGACAGTGTATCTATTCAACTCAAAGTGAAGACCCGTTTGTCGAAATTCAATTGGACGTTCCTCACGGAATTTATATAGTTGCAGTGAGCTCAGGAAATGAACTATTAACTAAAGAAATTTTACTATAATTATTCCATAAACTATAAAAAAACGTTTGAGATAATAATAAGTGCCCAACCATTACAGACACCCGAATCACTTAACATTACCTTTATGAAACCCTACCTCCCAATCCTATTCCTCCTAACCTTCAACACCTGTTTCTCCCAAACAAAATTGGATACTTTAATAACTCAATTCCAACAAGCAGACCTTACTGTAGTAATTAACGCAAAGAACAGCATCGTTAATTATCAGGAAGAAGCTATTCCGGTATTAATTGAAATGCTTAAGGATACATCGTATGTAAAACTTGAAAATACTGCAGACTTAATTTATCCGGGCACTGAAAAATTTTATGGTCATGGTTGGAGTATTAGTTATGACATCGACTGGATTGCCGTTCGTGCTGCTTGGGTACTTGAAGAATTAACATTTCAGGATTTTGGTTATAGTCAACCGGCATTCGATTTTAGTAAAATAAATTATATAAACCTTGGAAAGGATACTCTTGGTTTACAAAACTATTCTAAAGTAGTAGATACAATTGAACCACCAACAAGAGCAGAACTGATAACCAAAAGATTAATGCTCGCCGACAGTGTTTCAAAATGGTGGGAAAAAAACAAAACCACCTGGACACGCTTCTCCGCACTCAAAACAGCCCTCGCAAGCACCAATAAAAGAAGCCAGGAATTAGCATTGGAATACTTACGTTTTGATAATACCATATGTGAGGGGCTAACGCTTGAATCCTATAAAACTGAATTGGAACCCTTGGTTAAAGCAATTAAAAACAGCAACAATACCAACGCGGATCAGGCTAAATATTTGTTGGAGGATAAGGAATCTTATTGGTTGAAGGTGAGGAAAAATACGCATTAACGACGTTTTTGCGGCAGGAGGGCGTTAATATCCTATTTAACCCCATTTTAAATTGCACCTAAAATTTTGCGAAAATAATTTTTTTTGTGACATGGTTAAATGTGCAAAAAAATAAGTTAGTAGGCTGAAAGTGTCAAATATGTTATGTTTTATGAAAATGCATGTGACATATTTCAGATTAACGGTAAACCGTGAATTTGAGATGTGTTGTATTAGAAGTCAAATCCATGTATTTATCTTGCCAACGAATAGCATAAATTAATAAGCTTAAAAATTAATTTGGATAAAGGATAAGCTAATTAATGTTTATCAGGATTACCATTCTAAAATAAGGGATTTGGGAAATGATTATGCTTAAAATTTTTAGTTATAAACTAGATAAAAAAAACAAAAAGGAGTGTGCTGAAAATCCTTCGAAGAGTAAGCAAATTAAATTTTAAATTTTATGATGAAAAGTATTAAAGACCAGTACAAGCAGAGTTTTTCTATTTGGGATATGCTGTACCCTCAGCTACCCGATAGAGTAATTCCTCCCGGCCCATATGCTGACTTGAGCAAAATTGAGGTAATAGAATTCAGTTATGCACCCTTGACCGATGCGCCGGGACCATACAGGCGTTACCGCATTTTTTGGAATGTAACAGGACCTACTGATGCCCCTTGGACGCTCAGTCTGTTCAACACAGAAAATGAGCCACTGAATAATCCGTTGCCATTGATCGGAGAAACGGAAACACAACCAATTGTTTCCGGCAGATATGTGTTAAAAGCAAATTCATCTCTGGACGAACGTGTGCTGGGCATCTTCGACATTGAGCAAAATTTGGATACATGCAATTTTACTTTCACTAACAATTTCACTGCCTATCTGTATTGGTATTTTGCAACACAAACAATTGCACAAGCACAGGGCCCAATATATTTTGATGGAGACCCGATGGACTGTATTGATATTAGTGTGTCTCAGGGTTTGGTTTCACTGAAAATGTCATTAAGGGCGCCTAGAGATCTCTATCCGGATCCGCATGTGGATGTAGAGTGCATCTTCGGTTTCGGCGTTGTTGATGATATTCAAAATTCGCCACTTAAACGGATTATTACATTTTATAATTCATTCAATGTCAACGCATGGTATACATACGCAGAGCATATTTTAGCAGACGGTGGTGATACCGTTTTAGAAAATACAAGGAGACAGATGGAAATTGATATACGCCTACTACTAGCCCGACTGGCATCTTTCGGCCCACTTGGTTTACCTACTCCTCCCGGATATTCGTTATACAATGTGGAGTTGTTAAATATTGATGGCACAACCTTGCGTAAAAGATACTGCCCGCTACCACAACCGGCTGTAATTAAGTGGGACAAAGTTTTAAAAAACAAAGTTCAAATTAAGGCACTTAAACCATTTTAAAAAAACCATAGTGATTTATAGGCTGAGTGATTTTTTTGTTCCTTCAGCAAGCAGGGAGCGAAAAAAATCAAATCAATAAATCATTATTTAATTGTGCGAAAATTTGTTGAATAGAATGATTGCACAACATATAAAGATTAAATCGCAGCTTCATAACGCATGAAGGTGTGATTTAATCTTTTATTTTAAGAAGCGCATCGAGCTTGATGCAGTGTTGGTGATTATATAAGGTGCATTGCAGCAAATTTATTTTTTTAAACCAAGTCCTGTCTTCTGTTTTTAATTCGGATACAACAAACTTTAATTTATCTAACTCCAATTGTTCCACAAATGCTTCCAAAAACCAGAGAGGATTATCTGACGAAATTTTATCCTGGAGGCTGTAAAAGGTTATCTGGTGCCGGTTTTGAGCGGTGATGAAATCCATTCTTGCAATTTTTCGAATGGTAGTAAATATTGCAGGAATTATTTGTTAGTTTTGGAGAGGCGAATGATTGTGATTTTTTTACATACTGAAGATAATAGCAGTAGTAAAGAGAAACTTAGTGCCAAAACAAAATGACGACAATTGAGCAACTATATCAAACGTTAAGTGAACGCAGGCGACCGGAGGATGTTGCGGAAATGATCATTGATTTGGCAAAAGATAGTTTTACCGGTAAAGAAATAGCGCTGCTGGAAAAAGCAGCAAAAGGTTCATTGGCAAGAAATATTTTTGGCTATACTTCCATGTTGCAAACATTCGCTGAAGCTAAAGGAGCCGAGAAACAAATTTCCAAAGCAATAGAAATTTTCAAAATTGACATTAAAAATAAATCTGCTTACAATAATAAAAAAGACATTGGGGACTTTATCCATTATGTTTCGCCTATCATAAATAAAACACCTGGAAAAAATGATTTTAAAGGTGACAGACTCAATAAATCACAAAGAAAAGCAAGTGGTCTTGATTTATCGAAGCGTAATTACAACAAAAAATGGCGACTGCTGTCTCGAATAGAAGAAAAGTTATTGAAATTTATAAAAGAAAGTAAAAAAATAGAGTTGCAAAAAATTGCAAAACATGGTTTAGCACATTCACTTGATTTTAAAAATTACTCATCAGACTTAAACACTGCATATTTTATTGCATATTATAACGCTCGTTGCAACCTCAAGTGTGTTTACAAATAAAAGTCAAGATAGATCGTTTGACGAGATAAGTGAAATGCTTTTAAACAAATGTAAAGGAGGAAAAACAAATTTGTTTGATTTTTTTAAAAAGATAAAACACAAAAAGCAGACAATACAAACTGGTGGGCAATTTCGCATGTGTATACAAGTCAAGAAGTTTTATCAAATTTATCAGATGAACAAAAAGGAGTCCTGCTAGGTAGATGGACATCTATTTTACAAGATATAGCTAATTTGTTAGATGAGATTTGGACAAATAACAATTTCAATAGAGCCACTATGGTTGTAAAAAGAGGCGACGACTCTACAACTTGGAACAATACAGCAGGTGCTTGGAACAAAGCTAGAGACAATTGGATGAATTTAATTTATTCAATAGGATTGGATGATATTCTTGAAGAAATTTGTTTTGGTAAAGTGTTACGACTGATGGCTGCTGATGTGGTAGCCTGGCATTACTCGAGTGGTGGAAAACTAGACTCAAATACGGAAGTATGGAATAAATTACCTTTGCCTTGGGAAGTGTTTCAAAATAAAGCTGTTTGCAATAAGGAATTAGTAATTAAATATTGTCAGCAGGCCGCCTTGACCCGGTAAAATCAGGATGGATAGCACCAAGAATTCACGGAGTAGTAGCATTTAAGCCAACACCTGAACTTGTTCACGGGGTAACAGTCTCCAATCCATATTTGGCAACCATCTTAAAACGGCATAGATTTTTTTCAGGGAAACATGTTAAAATATAATTCCCTGAATTGTATTAGGTAGGTTAGTTCAGTGGCAGAACGTTCGGCTCTTTACCCGAATGGACGTAGGTTCGAGCCCTACACCTATCTCGGCTTCTGATATAGCTCAGTGGTAGAGCTTCCGGCTCTTGGACCGGATGGACACAGGTTCGAGCCCTGTTATCAGAACAAACGGCAGACAACAACTTCTGCCACTATCGTAGGAGGATTAAAAATAATTTCGTTTCGTAAGAGGCGATGTTTTTATCATTTTTGAAATATGCGAAATCAGCACTATTTGAATGTGTTTGCCATGCAAAAATTCAAAAATAATTTTTAGTTTTATTAAAGTTACGACAACAAACTGAAAACGGAATTAAATGCAGTGCATTGAGGAAAACTTATTATGGTTTTTTGACTTCACCTGATTTTTGACACACAAATTTTATAAAGCGAATAATTATCATTAGAGCTTAATCCTAAACTTTTTGAATTGCTAAAGAATACCGTTTGCTTAAATCTTAAATTTCATGATTTTAGTATGGACACTAACAAAATACTGAACATAAACACATAAATTTACATCAACAAATTTATACCAGTAATTAAAAACCGTCAGCGATGACCTCGGCTTTGTTTCAACTTCAGATGAGTTATGGCAAAAACTAATAAACACATATTATTTGGAAATAGGTTATTGCAATATTCTGCATTATCAGGTGCATTTATTTTAGGTAAGCCGGATCTTATATTTTCTGAAGTTGTTTACACAAATGTTGAACCTGATGTTGTGTTGGATGAAGATGATGAAGACTTTTTTTTGGACTTTAATGGTGACTTGGATAGTGATGTACATTTTTTAAATGTATCTAATTATTTTGAAGGTTATTGGACTTCCGGAAGCATTAATTACGTTTTTCCTACGGCGGAACAACGAATTAAAATTATGGCAATAGGAAATAGTATTGCAGGCAGCTTGGTAACTTATAGCACCTATTCTTCAGGAACAATACATAGAATATTTCCTTATGCTCTTGAAGAAGACCTAATTGATAACGAATTGCAATTCCAAAATGCTTATAACCAATCCCTAAATTTCAGAAATGTTTATTATATTTTTGGAACGTATAGCAGTTACGGTGGAAACTGGTTTCCAGAATCAATAGACCATTATTTAGGCATTCGATTTAAAGATGCTGATGAAATTAAATATTACGGCTGGATTCGCTGCGATGTCAAGGATGACGGGCGTACCTTAGTAATTAAAGACTATGCATATGAAACTGAGCCCGATTATCCAATAATAGTGGGTGATACTACGCATTATGTTAACATCAATACCGGTGAAAATCAAATCGACGCCACTGCGTATAGTTTTGGTAAGGATATTTATGTCATTTCAAAAACATTTCAAAGTATTGAAATCAAAGTTTATGATTTAACTGGTAAGGAAATTAATAATAGCCTGATGCAAAATAAAATGGAAATAATCGACATGTCTAAATGCGCTCCAGGAGTTTATTTAGTAAAATTAATTCAAGATAGTAGAACGTTTGAAAAAAAGGTGATTATTGGGTAAATCATTTGGGCAATTGGTTAAACTTAATTCCGGAAATCGAATTATATTTCAATGAGTTAGGTTAAAGACATTATTGTAATTTACCTATTGATCCGTGAGCAGAAAAAATTTACTGTTAAAGGGGATTATTTATTACTACATTGACTTGATATCGGTCCGTGCAGCCTTAAAAAAAGTAAAAATATCCACACGGAATAAGTAAAATACACGCTGGAGGATAAGTAATTTTACTGGTTGAAGGAGCGGAAGTGTATTCGATTTTACAATTGATTTAAATTTGCTGCTAAGTAATGTTCTATTGTGACATGGTAAAATGCATAAAATTGTCGTTTTGTAGGCTGTAAGCATCAATTATGTTATGTAATTTGTCCTGAAATGTGACATTTTTGGGATTAAATATGCCAGTGAGTATTGAATTTAAGATAAAACTAATTTTTGCTCATACCAAAACCGGCGAATTGCTGTAATACATGTAGTTAATTAATCATTATCAATAATTGAATTAAAAAAAAATCACCATCAGATCAATTTAAATTTATTCCCCAAAATCAGCATACAACAACCAACAAACAAAAAAACATGTATCAAAGAATTGCACATATTGCCTTAGTGGTGGAAGATTATGATGACGCTATTGAGTTCTATACTCAAAAACTCGACTTTCAATTATTAGAGGATACCAGGTTAAGTGATGAAAAGAGGTGGGTAATGCTTGCTCCCAAGGGTGCGAAGGAATGTTGTTTGTTACTTGCCAAAGCGGCTAATGAAAGGCAATCATTAAGTATTGGAAATCAAACCGGCGGACGAGTTGGGTTCTTTCTCTTTACGGATGATTTTTGGAGAGATTATAATAAAATGAAAGACAGGCAAATTAATTTTGTCAGACCTCCTGAAACCTTTGAATACGGTACAGTGGCGGTTTTTGAGGACTTATACGGCAATTTATGGGATTTTATTGAACCAAGTGAAAAGAACAAAGGATTCAATAATGAAGGTTAATTGAGGTGTTAAATTGGTAAAAAAATAACTATTAACAAGGTATTTACAAAAATAGGGTTGATAGAAATTATGGACATTTTTCCTACCCTTGGAAGTTGATTTAATTTAATCAAATGTTTTTCAACAACTTGTCTTCGCAAATACTCTAACCGTCAGAACCAACTGTAAAACAAAACTTAAAAAAAAATGACATCAAACCCAGCAAAAATAATCTTCCTAATTTTTATAATATGTAACCTCATCGCTTGCAAGGGACAAGAGCAATCTGAACACAAACTGACGAGAGCTGGAAATTTGGAAATCGGCAGAGCAGCATCCGAATTTGATAATCAGATTTGGAAAATATTTCAAGACTCGAAAGGAAAGTATTGGTTTGGCAGTAACGGAAAAGGCATCTATTACTTGGATGGAAACGATTTGAAACTGTTCACAACAATAGACGGATTAGTGAACGATACAATACGTGGTATTCAAGAAGATATAAACGGAAATATATACATTGAAACACCCAACGGCATTAGCAAATTTAATGGAAAACAATTCACTACTTTAAAGCCAATAAAATCGACTAATAACCAATGGAAGCTTGATAGTAATGACTTGTGGTTTGGATACAATGCATATGATTTATATCGTTATGATGGGGATTCACTTTTTGAATTAAAATTGCCAAGACAAGACTTAAAAAAAGCCTTTGGAATAGAACCGGAAGGTGTTCCTTTTAAAGGGTTCAACAATACCCCTTATGCCGTTTTTGGAGTTAACAAAGATAATGTAGGTAATATTTGGTTTGGGACCGCTAATGCCGGTGCTTTTCGATACGACGGCAATTCATTTTTATGGTTTGGAGAAAAGGAACTTTCAACACTTCCTGACGGACGAGTTCCCGGTGTTCGTTCAATGATTCAAGACAAAAACGGATATTTTTGGTTGAGCAATTTTATAAGCAAATATAAAATTGATGCTAACAATTTACAATATGTAAAAATAGAAGGTGTTAAAAAGGAAAGTCCCAATTATTTCAACTCAGGTATAGTAGATAATGATGGTAATTTATGGATGACTACTTATGGTGGTATAGTTTGGGAATATGACGGAAAAACACTCACTAGCCTAGAAGTTAAAAAAGGTACAGAAAATGTCTTACTAGTTTCAGTTTACCAGGATAATAATGGAACAATTTGGCTGGGAACTGACAACGACGGAGTATACAAACAAAATGGAAATAATTTTGAAAAGTTTTTTATAAATAGATGATAAGCAGCCGCGCCTGATGCCTATAAATTTGCTGCTTAGAATGCTACCAGAAGTTTTCTGACAACTATATCGATACACAACAACAATTGACACAACATACTATGATTGATAAAACAATTTATAAGGACGCACCGCAATATTGTTATTACTTCTTTGACTTGGTTCAAACGGATGATTTATTAGCTGAACTTGAGAGAAGCTACCAGTTGACACAAGCGTTATTTAGTTTAATATCACCTGAAAAAGAAAATTATGCATACAAACCAAATAAATGGACAACCAAAGAAGTAATTAGACATATAATTGACTGTGAAAGAGTTTACACATACAGAGCATTACGTTTTTCACGGTTTGATAATACTACATTATCAGGATTTGATGAGAACCTCTATATTGATAGAATTAAAGAAGTTGAACAAAACTTGACCGATTTAAAAGAGGAGTATGAAAATGTAAGAAAATCTACGATATCCCTTTTCAAATCAATGACGAATGAAATGTTGGACTTTAGAGGAACTGCTAATAAAGTAGTTTTTACAGCAAGGGCACTTGGTTTTATGACTATAGGACATAATTTGCATCATTGCAATTTTATAAAGACAAATTATTTAAATGGAAAATGAAAAGGCAGTCATCAACTTCAGGTTGGCTTTTTAATTGGGCAAGTGAAACTTTAAAACATTTGTATCAGAATCAAGTGGACTTCCCGACATGTTGTGCATTCCAGGCTACGTTTGTTATTGGTAAACAACATATTACAGTGCCTTATAGTAACAAAGTAGCCGGCCAAAACAAACAGTAATCGCCTGGGTTTCAGAAAAAAATTACTAAAAAATTTGCGAAACCGAATAGTTGCGCATATATTTGCAACCGAATGGTTTCGCAATAATCATAACTCAGGATGAGAAGAGACATTTTTCAAGCAATAGCTGATCCGACAAGAAGAGCAATTATGGTATTAATTGCTTTACATGCAATGACCCCAAATGCTATAGCACAGCACTTCGACACCTCAAGGCAATCCATTTTCAAACATTTACGAATATTGACCGAATGTGAAATAGTAAAACAAGAATATCAAGGAAGAGAAATTTACTACTCACTTGATATTGAAAAAATAAAAGAAATTGACAAGTGGGTGGATCAGTTCAAGAAGATTTGGGAAACAAAATTCAAGCAATTGGATATTGTTTTGAACAAATTAAAAAAATAATTGAAGCGGACTTAGTACAAATAATCAAAGCTTGTTTGGAACATTTACTTAAATTATTAATCAAAATAAAAACTTAGTAATATGAATAGTTTATCAATTTTTGCAAATAGCACAATTGTTTTTGGCGTTATATCCATTCTATGTCTGCTCACATTGCATTTTACCAGTCCAGAATTTAAACCTAATTTCAGAATGGTAAGTGAATATGCTTTAGGTAAACACAAATGGTTACTTACCATGTTTTTTCTTTGTTGGGGACTTTGTTCTATCTCGTCGGGATTTATGCTCTGGAATGTGGTTACAACAGGTTGGGCAAAATTTGGTGTAGTGTTATTATTTGTGACCGGAATTGGCGCTATAATGGGTGGATTATTCGATGTGCGACACAAACTACATGGCCTTGCATTCGGCATAGGATTACCATTTTTACCAATTGGTGCCTTATTAATTTCTTACCACCTCATACAAAAAACAGAATGGCAAAATCATAGCACATTACTATTACTCTCAGGGCACGCTATTTGGATTAGTTTAATATTGATGGCTGTTTCAATGTTTTTATTATTTTCATCACTAAAAGCAAACGGCATTGCCTTTGGACCGGATGCAGCACCAATGTCAGAGCTGCCAAAAGGAGTAATTGGTATTAATGGGTGGGCAAACAGATTATTAGTTTTATGCTATATTGCATATCCAATATTAATAGCAAAACTTTTACTAACTATAATTAATCTTAAAAAAAATTTATCATTGACGGAAAACTCAATCCAATAATTAAGGCTACTGAAATCACAAATTGGCTCAAAGAAGAATTTGAATTAGGGCACGGTCACGCAATGGCTATTTACGCAACATTCAAAGGAAAAACTGAATGAAAAATAAACCATTGAACAGCTATCACTCCTGAAAAAAAATGATCGGTTCATTGCATAAAAAATCAAGACAATTATCTGCTTTATGCTTTTAATAAGAAAAGAGATGGCAAAAAAATTACTTCTCTAAGTTGCCAACTTATTATCGCAGCAAAACCTTAATAATAAGCAAAAAAATAAATGAATCATCTACAACATGACCAAACCAACACTCCCCACCATACCATTCAAATCCCACAAATCATTCGAAACCTGGCTTGAAAAACATCATGATAAGTCAACCGGAATTTGGATGAAAATATATAAAAAAGATTCCGGCATCAAAACAATTACTTATGCGGAGGCATTGGATGTTGCATTATGTTTTGGTTGGATTGATGGTCAAAAACAGGCATTTGATGAACAGTGTTGGCTACAAAAATTTTGTCCGAGAACGGCAAAAAGTATTTGGTCTAAAGTGAATATTGGTCATGTGGAGCGTTTAATCAAAAATGACAAAATGCGACCAGCCGGATTAAAAGCCATTGAAAGTGCCAAAGCAGATGGCAGATGGGAAAAGGCGTACGATTCTCCAAGTAAAATGACGATACCTGAAGATTTTTTAAAAGAACTCAGGAAAAACAAAAAGGCGGAAGCGTTTTTTAAAAGTCTCAACAAAACCAACCTATTCACGATTGGATTTCAATTGCAAACAGCGAAAAAACAAGAAACCCGTGAAAAACGCATGAAGGTAATTATTGAAAAATTGGCAAAGGGGGAGAAGTTTCATTGAAATATTGAAAGGTGCTTTTCTGAAAAATAGCACCATTTTTATAAAAAAATGAAAGCGGTAGGACTCGAATTTAATTTTCTGACCGAAGCATCGTCCATCATTTCTAAACAACAAGACCAAAATACTAAGAAAATGCATAAGCCAAACTCCCCTAGAATTGGCCATTTCTTTACAAAATCATTAAAACCTTTCGTTACTTCTAAACCAAATTGTTTGCAAAAAAATGACTGAATTTGGAATTGTGGCATTAGGTAAAATAAACCACTAATTCAAAAACGCAATTGCTATAGATGATTTTACCCAAGATCGTGATGGTGTCCATCATTTAAATGTTTTTAGCTGGCTGCTTAATGAATTTGAAAATAAAGAATAATCCTGCAAATTATTTATTGGGTTGTTTTACTAAAAATAATTCCTCATTCTCCAAAAGTGGAAGCGGTAGGACTCGAACCTACATGGGCGGATTTTCAGTCCACTGCATTGACCATCTTTGCTACACTTCCAAAATGGTGGAGACGACAGGAGTCGAACCTGTTTCTTTGGATTTTCAGTCCAACGCATAGACCGGCTGTGCTACATCTCCCTGATTAGCATAAAACAAAAAACCGTTTGCTACTTTCGTAACAAACGGTTTCAGAATTTCTTTATATATTTATCTATACGACAAACAGAACCCGCTCGCTACGTGACTTGCAGCTAAAAAACGAGTTACTAAAATATTTGCCTGTTGACATTTTCATGGAGCAAATATACTGCAAAATTTTTTCACAACAAATTATTTTTTTAATTTAGCTACAAATCATAAATTCGTTTTATCTAAAACTTTTACCATGAAAACAACATTTAAATATTTTTGCACTTTAATAGTTATTACATTTATTTCCGGTAGCCTGTTTGGCCAAGTAGCTATCTCCAATGTCTCCGAAATTTCGAAAATTAAGAAGGGAACTACTTATGTAGTTATGAAAAATCCTAACTCGCCGATAGCTAAAGCGTATATTGATGTTTTTAACGAATACTGGACTTTTAATGAAGTTAAATTTATTAAAAATGACGAAGTTGAAAAATATCTGGCACCCAATACCTCTTTTTTTTCGATTGGAAATACACAAAAAGATATACAAGTGACAAAAACAGATGTACACAATCAAACAAATACAACGGTTTATTCCAAAAACCATATCTATTTTGAGTTGTGGACCTGCGATGAAAAATATTTTGAAAAAGAGGGAAATGAATTTAATTCAACTTATGCTATACAGGTTGCCCGCATTGAACTGTATCCGACACTGGATGCATCACTCACGCCGGAATTTCTAAATATGACTGATTATGATTGTGGTGGTTTTATTCGTAACTGGAGTCCAGGCATTTTAAAAAATGACATCCAAACTTTAATGACATTATTAAGTAAAGCTGTTGTACGTACATTAGATGAAAGTGTTGCAAATACAACTGCATTAAAAAAATTAAATACCGCGACCTTATATGTCCCTGACTATGTGTTGATAAAAAACAATAAATTCACCGGCAGCGAATCTGAAAGGTATAAAGAAAAGGATTTATTTAAAAACTACAAATTGAAGTATGAAGTTGTTTCAATGGATGTTTTGAGCAAAAAAATCCTGGAAGCTAAGGATGACTTCTATTATTTGATTTTTGTTAAAAGTGCAACCGACAAATATGTTAATGTTATAAATGGTAATACCGGCGAAATAATTTATTCGGATTATTCTTTTAACTCGTACAATATGGATGCGGGTGATTTAGGTAAGCTCATGAAAAAGATACAGTAAAAACAATTTTATATTAATCATACAACCTGCAGCGGTAATTATTTATAAAAGTTTCTAAAAATGGAAACTTATTTTTATCTTTGGCCTTATACTTTTGACATTCTAGGTTGCGATTTTTGAGACGAGGTTTATGGAGGAGTCTAATGCGTTTATGATTGCATTTCACTCTAAAATTGACATTACTATGGCGACAAAAAAAGATAAAACGTATTCGCTTCAGGAAATGAAGGATAAATCCATTGGTAAAGTTGGCGCACCAAAACGTGACGAATATGAATATGAACTTCGAATGGAAGTTTTGGGCAAAATGATTAAAACAGCGCGATTAGAACGCAGTTTAACACAACAGCAACTTGGCAAATTAGTAGGTGTGCAAAAAGCGCAAATTTCGAAGTTGGAAAATAGCGCCAACAGTGCAACAATTGATACAATCTATAAAATTTTTAAGGCGCTGGATGCTGAAATTAACTTTATGGTTAAACTCGGGGATAATTTTGTGAAAATAGAATGAACTTAAATGTTGCTCGAATGTTTAAAATAAACTTATACTCAACATTTTCAAATATTGTAATGTGGAATGTTCAATGGAGAGGCAATAAATGGTTTGAACAACACCCAAACATATCAAATTATTTGGACAGCTAAATCGTAGTTATTTTCACAAGAAGGACTCTGTAAATCAATCCACTGCTGAAATTTAGCCTTATCTGCAATCCTTCCGTTCAATCGTAAATGTGGTAGTTATATAACTTATTTCTACAAAACTGTAATCTTTTCAAATGTAAACCTTTGAGTTTTGTATCCCACCATTTTTGAAGAGATAGGGTATGATGAACACTGCAAATTTTGAAAAGATTTATGTAAAATATAGTCCGATGTTATTTGGGTTAGCATTGGAAATTTGTCCTTCAAAAAAACATGCAGAAGAACTATTATTGATTACGTTTAAAAAAATACATCAGGACGACATTAACCGGGAAAAACATCCTGCCTATTGTATAACCCTCATTCGGTTAATTATAAAAACCGCTCACGGAATTTATCCGGAAAAATTTCAAACCTGTCTCAGTTTAAAACAATTTGAAACTACACCACTTTTAAACCAACTCATCTGCGACCAAAAAAGTTTGGAAGATTATTGCAAAGAAAAGCCCCTCTCGCAACAAGAAGGTTTGCAAATTATGCGCGATGAGTTTAGTAAAATAAGAAATTCAGGGAATACAGCTTAAATTTTGTAATGAAACCTTAATTTGATTGTAGGTGGCAATTGGCAAAAAACACAACTTACAATTTAGCAGCAATTTATGGGGGAATCTATTGGAATAAATAAAAGACTACATAACCATTAATTATGGTCTGGTTTGCATGATATTATTTTATGATCCTCCAATGACATACGCTCATTGAACTTTCCCTAAATATTTATAATTTTGAACACAGAACACAAAACGTATTCCATAACCCTATGACGCGTAACATATTTTTTCTTCCACCGTTAATTTTTATCATTAGCTTGTTTCAAGTCACACCCTGCACAGGTCAGAAGATGTTATACGATTACGCCAATATTGGAACTTTTCCACAGGCGCCATTGGATATTGTTGTGGATATCAATACTCAATATGCGGCTTCGTGGTATTATTATTTATCGTGGAGTGTTACTGATGAAAATGCGGACTTAAATGGTTATAATAATTCGGATAAGGTATTACAATGTTTTGTCTACGATTCAAAAGGGTTGATCGGTTCGTATACCGGGACAGGCCCTAATTTTAATTTATGTGACTTTCAAACAACTGATAAAAAAATAGATGTGTTTTTCAGGGTGCGCCCGCTAGATAAAAACCAAGACCCTAACCTCCGTTATTTTGAACTGAATACCAATTGCGATTTTAGTGAATTCAGGAAGGTGACACTTATTGTAAAAAATACAATAAGTAAAAAAATAACATTGGAAAATAATACCGGCATCAAAACATTGACCCACATTAATAAAGGGGCATTATTCCCTGACAATATGCCTTGTTCACAATGTTGTGATTATGATGTGGTTTTGAATTTATCCAAACCTTACCTGAGTGTCACCACCGGAAAAATATTGAAGGGGTATAAATGGTTAAACCGCAAAAGTGTCAAAACGATTGTAAATAACTTACAATTGATCCAAATTGACCCGGAGGCCACTTATCAAGATTTAACAGGAAATAAGTATACCGGACTTGAACTTATTGTTATGAAACAAATTGATCTTAAAAAATTTGATATTGATCAATTTGAGGCAGACAAGGACATTCCTCCTTATCCAAGTATTAAGTGGTAAAACGGTTAAAAAATTCACGCGGAAAATGGGAAAGAAGCCGACGAAGGATGGGGTGAATTGTGTATATGCAATTACCTAAATTAATTTGTGGTTATGAATTGATTTCACATCATATCACGTTCAAGATTTGAATTTCCCGACAATTTTCTTGAAATTTAAAGTTTAATAACATACTTATGAAAAATTGCACCTACCTGTTTTGCCTCCTACCAACGTTTTCAGTGCTCCAAGCGCAATCACCTGCAATTGAATGGCAAAATACCATTGGTGGCACTTCAACAGAAGACATGCGTAGTATCGCTCAAACAAGTGATGGGGGTTACATTCTAGGTGGCTCATCGTATTCGAAAAATACTGCTGATAAAACCGAAAATAGAATTGGTGATGATGATTACTGGATTGTGAAAGTAAATAGTGCAGGTGAAATTCAATGGGATGAAACCATTGGCGGAACCGGAAGAGATAATTTATATGTTATACAGCAAACACCTGATGGCGGATATATTATTGGTGGGGAATCAGAATCTAATGCTTCTGCTGATAAATCGGAAAATAAAATCGGCAAAACAGATTACTGGATTATTAAATTGAACAGCACCGGTGAAATTGAATGGGAAAATACGTACGGAGGTGCAAATGAAGACTATTTTAGAAGTTTAGACCAAACTTCAGATGGCGGATATATTATTGGCGGTTATTCTTTTTCCAATGCGTCAATAGATAAATCTGAAAATCGATTTGGCCATTATGATTATTGGGTTATTAAATTAAATGCGGCAGGAAATATTGAATGGGATCAAACTATTGGCAGTTTAGAAGATGACCTTTTAACAGTTGTGGTGCATACTGCAGATGGTGGATATATTTTAGGTGGAGCCTCCTATTCTAACATTGGATTTGATAAAACTGAAGATATGATAGGACCTGATATTGAACCTGATTTTTGGTTGGTTAAATTAAATGCATCAGGAATTACAGAATGGGATAACACCATTGGTGGAAACGACGGAGATAATTTACTTGATATTGAACAAACACCCGATGGTGGTTATATTTTAGGCGGATCATCAGCTTCAAATGAATCAGATGATAAGTCGGAGCACCGCTTAGGATTATCTGATTATTGGGTAGTGAAGTTAAATGCTGAAGGTTTAATTGAATGGGATAATACCATTGGTGGTGATTCATTTGATGAATTAACTGCAATAACACAAACTAATTTTGGCGGATATATCATGTGTGGCAGATCAGTATCGGATATTTCTGATGATAAAACGCAAAATGTAATTGGTTTACCCGGCGATGATAATCATTATGATTATTGGGTTGTTCAAATTAATTCATTAGGAATTGTTGAATGGAAAAAACACTGGGTGGATATGAATCTGATTATGCCACTGATATTATTGCAAGTAGCGACAATGGGTATGTTGTTGCAGGTTATTCCAATTCGGGAAGCACGGGCGACAAAATTGGTCACGATGGTGATTATGATTATTGGATTGTAAAATTAGCTGCTGATTTTACCTGCGATGCACCCGGCGGAATTTATAGTGATAATATTACCGCTACTTCAGCAAACATATTTTGGGAGGCAGGTTTAGATTCTTCAAAATATCAAATAAATTATCGCCCGATTACAGGTGGCGTATGGCAAAAGAAAAATTCAGTCATGTTTTTTAAAAATTTAACAGGATTGTCGCCAAACACCACTTATGAATATAAAATAAAAACCATTTGTGGCGATATTTCCAGCCCGTTTTCAGCTTTATATAATTTTACCACTTTACCGTTAAAAGAAGGCGTGACCGATATTCCGGATTTTTCTATTTATCCCAATCCAACCAATAATAATTTTGTTTTATCTGCAGAAATAGCTGCCACAGTAGCAACAATTGAAATTTATTCCCTGCATGGTACAACCATGTATATTAAAGAAATACAAAGTATTGGCGGAAAAATAAATGAAGTCATTTCAATTGAGGGATTACATGCCGGAGTTTATTTAGTGCAATTGGTTTGGGATGGAAACATGATAGTGAAACAATTAGTGATAAATTAATATTGTCTGATGTTTTACAAGGATAAAATCAAAACCGTTTTTATATTTTGATATTGAAAGTCACTTCTATAAGTTTTCATTTTGAAAAAAGTTAATAAATAACATGCGCCTCTCACCAATTATTGAAACCGACGAATTACTGAAAATATACAATAATCCGGATGTGATGATTTTTGATGTCAGCACCGGCAAAAATGCATATACTAACTACCAACAGCAACATTTAACCGGCGCTTATTTTGTTGATTTAAATACACAATTGGCGGATATTAAAAGCGGTTTTGCCGATGGAGGAAGACATCCATTGCCAACTGTAGCAGCATTCGCTAAAACGTTAACCGACCTAGGTATTTCAAAAAACAACCATCTAGTTATTTATGATGACAATAATGGTTCAAACGCTGCTGCCAGGTTTTGGTGGATGTTAAAATCGGCAGGGCATGAAAAGGTGCAGGTTTTGAATGGTGGATTCATACAGGCCAAAAAAAATAATTTTCCGATGCGTGCTAAAACGGAAATTATTAAACCGGCCGCGGAACCTTATTTAATCACCGAATGGACCTTGACAACAATCGAAATGAACGCTGTACAAAATGTTTCACAAAACCCTGATTATTTGGTTATAGATGTACGCTCAAAAGAACGTTATGATGGTAAATTTGAACCTATCGATTTAATAGCGGGACATATTCCCGGAGCAGTAAATATGCCATTTACAGAAAATATAAACGAGCAGGGATTATTTCTCGACCCGCAAGTTTTAAGAAATAAATATGAACTGTTATTCAACCAAATTAAATCGGAAAATATTATCGTGCATTGCGGCTCAGGTGTAACGGCTTGTCATACGTTACTTGCTTTGGCTTATGCTGAAATGGAAATTCCGAATTTGTATGTCGGTTCGTGGAGTGAGTGGAGTAGGAATGATAAAACGATTGTAACTGAAAATGATTGAGGTTATTGATATACTAGTATTATCATTATAAGTGGTGTTTAAAACCTTAATTGAGACAACACTTTTAAAAAATATGGTTTTTTAATTAGGATTAAATAATTTTGTATTAGTAAATTTCAATTCTATAAAAAATGGACTCAAATTTATCTGCCAAAGCCAAAGAAATAGCTGAAGAATTGGATATGGGCTTCAGAACTTTTATTCATAAAACAACCGGTGCATTAATATTTGTTCCTAGCGAGGACGACTTGGAAAACATGGAAGCAGATGCTTGGGAAGAGGAGCTCAAATTATTAAAAAAGCAACGTAAGTCATACGAAGAAATTGAAAAATGGTCTTCCTCAGAAGCCTTTAATATGATGCGTGATTTTACTGAGCAGTTAAACACAGTTCCGCAACTGAAAAACAACCTCACCTACGCCTTAAACAATAGAAAACCATTTGGTCACTTCATGGCGATTATTCACGATAGTGGAGAATACAGGGATCAATGGTTCGATTATAAATTGAAATGGCAAATGGAATTTGTTGCAAAACAGTTGGAGGTTTTGGGAATATATAAGCACTAATTTGTATGATTGATTTTATTAATTTTTTCTAAACCGTAGTTTAGTCTTTGAACCCTTACGACGCTTTCAGTATTTGAATGTCGGCGAATCTTTTTTACACTTTGACATTGATGGTTATTATAATCTGAAATTCTATAAAGCTTGGCACTCCTTTAAGCACCCTAATTTTTTAATTTCAGCCTCCATTTCACTTCCTTTGGCACGCAAGCATGGAGAATGTATCATAACCATTTGGTAATCAATAATTTATGCAATCAAAACTAACTTATAAAATATTAATAGTTATATCAGTTTTGGTTTAATTACTATAAGTATACTAATAGTTAAATATATTCTATATCTTTGTTATAACTTATGTAATACTTATAGTTAGTAACTGAAAAGCTAACTAACTAATACTATTATAATATTAAAGCCAATAATAATGGAAAACTGGTTGTTTTTAACAGAAAAGGAGATATTAACCGAAATCGGTAAACGACTTAAAAAAATTAGAGTTCAGCATAATCTGACACAGCAAGAATTGTGTGAAGAAGTTGGACTTAGTGTAACAACAATTAGTCAAATTGAACAAGGCAAGTCAACAACCGTTGAAAGTTTGATTCGAATATTGATTCGTCTTAATCGAATAAAAGATTTTGAATCTGTATTTAGGGTTGGCGAAAATCTGGAATTAAAATTGAAATTTGAAAAGGCCAAATTAAAATCGGAGCGAACCAGAGCATCTAAAAAAATAAAATAGGCATGATAGTAGAAGTATTTCTTTACGGTCAATCCATAGGAACTGTTGATTGGAATGATGACAAAGGATGTTCCATTTTTCAATATAATTCGCAAATAATTGGAAAGTTGGAACCTTCACCGATTGTAATGCCAACAGAAGCAGGTGTATTTGAAACAAATAGAGACCATATCAATTTTCATAATTTACCTTATTTACTTTCTGACTCACTACCTGACGATTTTGGTAATGTAATGATGAAGGCTTGGTTAACACAGCATGATTTATCGATAGAAGACATAAATCCGGTTGACCGATTAACATATATTGGTATAAGAGGTATGGGCGCCCTGGAGTTTGCACCTATTAATCATAAGTCAAACCATAATTATAAAGTTGATGTAGGTGAGTTGTTAGCTGTGGCTAAAAAAGTATTGGAAAATAAACAGGCAACTATTTATAGTGATTTAGATAAAGAAAACCTTTCTAATATTTTAAGAATAGGTACATCGGTGGGTGGTGCAAGGGCAAAAGCTTTAGTGGCTATAAAATTTAACCAAAATAATAAAATAAAAGAAATAAGACCCGGTGACATTATTCAACCGGTGGGTTATACTTATTGGCTATTAAAAATTGATGGTGCAAATGAACATAGTCTTGGTGAGAGCGAAGGTATGGGTAAAATTGAATTTGCTTACTTCAAATTGGCAAAGGAAGCCGGAATAGAAATGTCTGAAAGTATGTTGTATGAAGAAAACAACAGGTTTCACTTTCTTACAAAACGATTTGACAGAGCAAATAATGGTGAAAAATTACATATGCAGACATTTGGCTCATTAACCGGAATTGACTACAAAATCCCTAAGGCCGGAACATACGAGACTTTATTCCGAACAATGAAAAGGTTGCAATTACCTTATAATCAATTCGAACAGCAATATCGTAGAATGTTATTTAATGTAATTGCGAGAAATCATGATGATCATGTAAAGAATTTTTCTTTTCTGATGTCGCCCGATGGAATTTGGCAAATAGCTCCAGCCTATGATATATGTTTTTCATACAGTCCCGGTGGAACATGGACAAGTGTGCATCAATCTTCCATAAATGGCAAGTATGATAATTTTTCAAAAAATGACCTGCTTGAGTTTGCCAAAACATTTGGCATTAAAAAAGCAAATATTATTTTACAAGAGGTGATTGAGGCTGTTAGTAAATGGAATAAATTAGCAACTGAATTGGAAATTCCTTCTGAACGAATAAAATACATTCAGGAGCATTTGAGAATAAATAATTTCAATTAATGATAAATACTGAATTTGGCAGGTCCATTTATTACCAACCATTATCCATCAACTTAATATTTAAACATTCACTATGAAAATAAACGATATTTTATTGCTAAACATGCTAATTTTATTTGTATCCTGCAGCAGTCAATCTGAAAACAGTGCAGGCAACAGTGATATTTTAACGGAACCAACTTCGATTGGTAAACCTGTCACTCAAATCGATGAACAGTTATGGTATGTTTTCCAGGATTCAAAAAATAACTATTGGTTTAGCAGCAATGGGAAAGGCGTATTCCGGTATGACGGAAAAAAATTGGTAAATTATAATACAGCAGATGGACTTGCTAATGATACGACCAGACAAATTCAGGAAGATAAACTTGGCAATATTTACATTATAACATTTGGAGGTGTCAACAAGTTTGACGGGCAACAAATTACCACGCTCCAGGCAATTAAAAGCAACGACTGGAAATTGGAAGAAAACGATATGTGGTTTAATATCTTGGGGAAAAAGAATGAAAATGGACCTTATAGATTCGATGGAAAAAATTTATATGATTTAGATTTCCCAAAACATTTTCTACATGATGAATTTATGACCGGTGGCATAAACCCGTTTTTTAGTCCCTACGAAATTTATACCATTTATAAAGACCGACAAGGGGCAATGTGGTTTGGGACTTCAGTTTTTGGGGCATGTCGTTTTGATGGAAAAACAATTAAATGGATGTATGAAAAAGATTTAACGATTGTTCCTGCAGGTGGCAGTTTTGGTATAAGGTCTATCTATGAAGACAAAGCCGGAGATTTTTGGTTTTGTAATACCTGGCATAAATATCGATTTGATTTTGAGCAAACTCAAAAAAGTGACAGATTGCAGTATCAGAAAAAAACCGGTATCGGAAATGCACAAATTTTTGATGGGGAAGCCTATATTTATTACTCCCATATTGTGGAAGACAATAATGGTAACATTTGGCTCACTACTTGGGATAAAGGAATTTATAAATATGATGGAGAAAATATTATTAATTATCCAGTAAATGACGACGCAGTTTCAGTGAATGTAGTTTCTATGTATAAGGACCGACAAGGTAATTTATGGCTGGGTACACTTGAACATGGTGTATATAAATTTAATGGAACTGCTTTTGAAAAGTTTGAAATTTAGTCCGATTAACACTTTAAAACAATTTATTCCCCTTTAAAAAACCAATTTTCAGATTCAGATTTTTTGCGTCGGGAAATTGGAATTTTTATTCCGCTTGTTAAAACGAAACTTCCATCTTGTAAAGTTTTAATATGAAATTTATTGACAAGAAACGAGCGGTGACTTCTGAAAAAGTTTTTATCTGTAAGAATATCTTCAAAGTAGGCTAAATTTTTTGAAGATAACTCTTTACTGTTATTGTTTAAATAGATGCTGCTATAGTTACGGTCGCCTTCAATATGGGTAATTTGTTTTAAGGGTAATCGTAAGGTTCCATTCTGAAGTGGTAAAACAAGTTTCTGATTTTCGACATCTTTTGATTCAAGATTGCTGAGTGCTGTTTTAACATCGATTGTATTATTAGCTGATTTAAGTAATCGTTTGATACTTTCGTCGAGCTCATTTTCTTTTATCGGCTTTATGAGATAGTCCAGTGCATTAAAACGAAATGCTTTTATGGCATAGTGACTGTGCGCCGTTGTAAATACCGTTTGAAAATTAATATTTGTTAGTCGTTGCAGCAATTCAAAACCGGTCATATCCGGTAATTCAACATCCAAAAAAACCACATTGGGCCGCAGTGTTTCAATCAGGTTGATTGCCTCTTTGCCTGTTTTTGCTAAACCGATAACTTCAATCTCTTTTTCATATTCCTCAAGTAAATCAACCAACAGGGTTGCCATTAATTTATTATCTTCAACAATGAGCGATTTCAGTGGTTGCAATGGCGACTAATTTGCTGCCGAAGATAAGTAGATTTTTCTAAGTTTTTGTTTAATCACCGCTGCTCAAACGCCTGATCGTATGCACCAACTCAAATGCACCAGGAGTTGAATACCATCATTTTTGCGGCTTCAGACTTAACTTGGGCTACCGTTTGATAATCGTAATAACCATTAGATAACCCAACTAAGGGCATTCGTACTTTATCCCATAAATTTGTTATATCAACTGTTCAGGCAAGCTGCGCAATGGTGTTTAGCTTTAAACTGAGTGCATGCCGGTGGATTTGAGATAGAAAAACATTTAAATTATATAATCATTTTCAGGCACTCAAAAATTTCATAAGTTGGGCAGTTAATAATAAATGCAATCTTAATCATTACGAATAATGTTGGAAAAAAAAGTAGCAATTAATATGTATTTTAATTCAAGTATTTTATGAAGCACATCTTACATATAGTCTTCATTTTACTTGTTAGCAGTAATTGTTTTACGCAGCAGCAATACACGTTTACAAAATACACCGAACCGCATGGACTTACAACGAGTAGCATGTGGCAAATGTTTAAGGACACAACAGGTTACCTGTGGATTTATGGTGAACCGGGTATTGCAAGGTTTGATGGGTATAGTTCTAAATTATTTCGGCATAATCCCGACGATTCTAATAGAATCCTTGACTATCCTATGTCAAATGCGTTTTTACTGCCTGATGGAAATATTTATATCGAAACCTGGGAAGAAGTTCGCCTTTATGATCCCCAAAAATTAGCATTCAATAAGCCCTTTCCGTATAAGATTCATAGAGGTCTTAAAAACTATTGTTATAGTTTGAAGAATGATAACAACGCACTCTACTTTTTTACAGATGAAAATCTAACACGGCTAAGTAATGCTGAGTTTAATTCCTTTCCACTACCTGAGCGTTGGGAATATGGTACATCAAGTGCCGCAAGTGACTCTTCAAGCAATATTATGCTGAATATTTCCGGTAATGTGTATATTTTTAAATCCAATGACAAAAGGTTCACCAAAATAAATTTGTATGATCGCTTTGCCAAATCTGACACCACCGTTTTTTCTGTTGTATATAGTGCGCTAGAGAAAAATTTTATTGCCATCAGTACAAAACATCTTTACCGCTACGATAAAAACACTGACAGGTTCATTCCTGGTTTGGACCTCCACCAAAATGGCTCTGTGAAGCAAATGAGTGAATTTAACATCCCTTTACTGTACCAAAAATACTATTTTGCTTTTACAACAGATGGAAAACTATATAAATTAAATATTGAAACGGGAGAGGAAATAATTATTCAACTCAACAAAAAAATTCCTGAACATGAAATAAAATTTTTAAATATTGATGGTGTCGTAGATAAACATGGTGTGCTTTGGATATATTCTAACTGTATGGGGTTATTTCGTTACGAAATCCTGAGCGACCAGTTTGAGCAGTTTATTTATGAGCCCGGAAATGAGGGAAGTATTCCTACTAACAATATTATAACAATAATACCTGATGATGAAGGAATGGCTTGGATTGGATGCGGTGTTGAAGGTTTAGTTAAAATGGAACCTGTGGTGCGCGTTATGGAACGCTTAAGTCCTGATGAGAATAAAAAGAAGATAGTTTTCCATAACGATGCTATCAACGTTCGTTCATTCCTCGAAACAGAATCAGGATATCTGGTAGGTGCGCTGCATGGTTTTTATAATTATGATGCAACAAAAAAAGAATTCAGTGAAGTTACAGGACTGCTCAGACAAGAACCAACAAATGTCTCCGCTTTGGCAAGGGATGAATCCGGAAATACCTGGTCAGGAACCTGGGGTGGATGGATAAGTATAGAGCATCCAAAAAACAATAAGCGTATATCTTTCGATAAAAAAGCTGGAGAGAAAGAGGTTCGTGATATGTTTTGCGATAGTAAAAACACCATGTGGATTGCCACCGGGGTAGGAAAAATATTTACTGTTAATGTAAATGAAATTGATTTTGACAATCCGGCTTTACTGAAATTCAAACCCGTTGAATATAATCTGAATAATGATTCCGGCATTTCAAATATTGTTTTTACTATCACTGAAGATGCCGAAGGCAATATGTGGGCAGGAGGTAATAAAGGATTGTATTGTTTGAAATCCGGAGAAGAAAAATGGATTCACTATTCCAATATTCCCGGTGATGAGCACAGTATTCATGGAAATGATGTGCGCGCTTTGGAGTTCGACAAAAATGGTAACTTATGGATTGGCACCAATGGTGGTGGCTTGAACCGTTACAATAAAGCCACCAATAATTTTACACATTTCACAACGGAGAATGGATTACCCAACGATGCAATTTACACCGTACTTTGCGACAACAATGGGATGTTGTGGCTGGGTACCAATTTCGGTTTATGCCGATTTAATCCGGATGATTATTCATGCAAAAATTTTACTTTAAAAGATGGCTTGCAGAATTATGAGTTTAATACCAATGCTGCGTTAAAGCTGAAGGATGGAAGATTACTTTTCGGAGGAGTGGACGGCTACAATGTTATTGATCCTTCCAAGATTGATAATGCAGCATCACCACCTCCAACTGTTGTCATATCATCTATCAAAATTTTTGATCGTGAATTACCACCGGGTGATGGTCATTTAAAATTAACATACAACGAGAATACGCTAACATTTGAATTTGCAGCCCTGAGCTTTTACCTCAACCAGGATAACCGGTATGCTTACAAGATGCAAGGCATTGATCCGGACTGGATATATAGTAATGACAGGAGATTTGTAACATACTCCAACCTCGAACCAGGAACATATATTTTCAAAGTAAAAGCGTGTAACAGCAATGGTGTGTGGAATGAGGAAGGAACACAAATTACCATTACAATTACTCCTCCATGGTGGAAAACATGGTGGTTCAGTTCCGGTGTTGTCCTTTTTATTATTTTATTGGTTTTATGGCTTTTTAGGCGGAATACTGCGGCACTTCGAAAAAATAAATTAATTCTTGAAAAAACGGTAAACCAGCGCACTGCCGATCTGCGAACACAAAAAGAAATTGCTGAACAACAAAAAACGCGTGCAGAACTTTCTGAAAAAGCAAAACATCAGTTCCTGGCAAATATGAGCCACGAAATTCGTACACCAATGAATGCAATAAAAGGGATGACGGATATTTTAATAAGACGTAATCCTAATGATGATCAAAAAGAATATTTAACCGGTATTAAACAATCCTCTGATTCATTGCTGGTTATCATTAACGACATTTTGGATATTTCAAAAATTGATGCTGGTAAAGTAGAGTTGGAACATGAACCATTCTCTATAAATGAGTTGGTGAATAATGTATATACTATTATGCAGTTCAAGGCTGAAGAAAAAGGTCTGTTTTTGCAAAAAAATATTCCGAATGAAAATTTAGTTGTTCAGGGTGATGCTACAAGATTGCGACAGATTCTTTTAAATTTAATTGGTAATGCCATTAAGTTTACTGAGAAAGGATTAATTACTACTACAGTAAAATCAGAACAAGTTGGCGAAAATTTGAGTTTGCAGTTTATTATTTCTGACACCGGAATTGGAATAGAGAAAGACAGGATGGAAAAAATATTTGAATCGTTCGAACAAGCTTATAACGATACAACGCGGAAGTATGGTGGTACCGGCTTAGGTTTGAGTATTTCTAAAAAACTGGTTGAATTACATAATGGTAGAATATGGGTTGAAAGTGAAAAAGGTAAAGGCAGTCAGTTCCATTTTATTATTCCTTATACAAAAGTAAAAACAACAGTTGAAGCAACTCAGGATGTTATTGATTTTACTGATGTTCCAAAGCAACTTAAAGGCTTGCACATACTCTTAGTAGAAGATAATCATTACAATGCAATTGTAGCTCAGGAAGAATTGGAAGATGCTATTGAGGATGTACGGATAGACATCGCAGCGAACGGGATAATTGCCGTGGAAAAATTAAAATCCAACACATTTGATGTGATTCTCATGGATATCCAGATGCCCGTAATGAATGGATTTGATGCCACCAAAGCAATCAGAAAAATGGAAGGTGAAAAATCAAACACACCAATAATTGCCATGACAGCCAATGTGCTGAAAGAAGAAGTTGATTTATGTTATGAGGCAGGTATGAACGATTTTATTGGAAAACCATTTGATATAGATGAATTGCTGACTAAAATTCAAAACCTAATAAAAAAATGATGTTTAAATTCAAGCATATTAAATTATTTATTTGTTACATTATTTTGTTTCAAACTATTAATTGTTTTGGACAAAACAAAAAATTGCTTGATAGTTTATATCATCAACTCGAAATTACCAATGACAGCGCAAATAAGGTAAATCTTTATTATGAGATTGCATCACATGAAAGTGATTACAACAACTTTATTGATAATATTGACAGCGCATACCAACTATCGTTAATTTTACGTCAAGAAGATGCACTCCAAAGAAGTTATGACATTTTAAACGCCCGATTATTAAATTGCAAGGTTGATACACAAAAGGTACTACTTTATTACCGTCTTGTTAATGCTACGTTTGACTCTTTGGTTTCGTTTCAAGCAATTAATGAAGGGTTAAAGCTTGCGACAAAAATTAAATATGAGCATGGAATTACAAAGGGCTATAATACCCTTGGCCAATCCTACAGAGTATATGGATTAAATTATTGGCCAAAAGCAATTGTTATGTATGACTCCGCATTAACCATTGCCATAAAAGTGAATAACAAGGCTGACATTGCAACAAGTTACCATAATCTTGGACAGATATACCGTTTTAAAGGCGATTACGTTCGCGCTCTTGACTATTATAATAAAGCAAATAAATATGCTTTTGAAGCACAAGATACCGTAGAGATGATGTGGAATTACCATGACTTGGGATGGATGCGGATTTCGATGAAAGAATATGCATCTGCCATAACATATTTAAATCAAGGTATTTCGCTTGCCGTTGCTACCAATACTACTTATTCAGTTGCTGATATAACAATGCATAAAGGTGAAGCGTATTGGTTTATGGGACAGTATGATAGCTCTTTTTACTTTACGAGTAAAGCTTATGAATTATTTAAAACAATCAGTGCTACTGAGAACATGACCCATTGTCTTAATCAAATGGGATGGGTTTATGAATCACGAGGTCAATGGAAGGAAGCAGAGTATGTATACAGGCAAGCTATTAACCTTGCTAATGATTTATCAACAGACTGGATACCTAAATCAAATGCCGGATTAGGGGATGCATTGTTTGGACAAGGTAAATACAAAGAAGCGCTACAATATTATGTGGTGGCGGAAAAGGCATTAAGCAACGTAACATTCGACCGGTTAACAAAAGAATGTTATGAAGGGCTCGCAAAAACATATGTGCAATTAGGTGATTATAAAAATGCCTACGAAACGCAATTAAAATTAAAGGTTGTCAGTGATTCCCTATTGGCTAATGAAAATGTTGAGAAACTATTAGCGACACAAGCGCAATATGATTTTGATAAGCAAAAAACGGAAGCCAAAATTGCACTTGAAAATCAGGAAACCAAATTAACTAAAGAGCGGTCACAGAAATTAATTTTTTTAAGTGGCGCTGCTATACTTTTATTGATTGTTATTGGGTTGTATTTCAGGCTTCGCTACACCCGAAAAACACAACAATTATTACAACAAAAAAATGCAATTATAGAAGCTGAAAAAGAAAAAGCCGAATCCAGCGAAAAAGCTAAACACCAATTCCTGGCTAATATGAGTCATGAAATTCGCACACCTATGAATGCTATAAAAGGGATGACGGATATATTAATAAGACGAAACCCTAATGAAGACCAAAAAGAGTATTTAACCGGAATTAAACAATCATCAGATTCATTATTGGTAATTATTAATGACATTTTAGATATCTCAAAAATTGAAGCCGGCAAAGTAGAGCTGGAACATGAACCATTTTCTGTAAATGAATTGGTGTATAATGTGCACACCATCATGCAGTTCAAAGCTGAAGAAAAAGGTTTGTTTTTACAAAAAGATATGCCTCAAGAAAATGTTTTGGTTCAGGGTGATGCAACACGACTGCGACAGATTCTTTTAAATTTAATTGGCAATGCCATTAAGTTTACAGAGAAGGGATTAATTACCACTACGGTAAAATCAGAACGGGCATGGGATAAGATGAATTTACATTTTATTGTTTCTGATACCGGCATTGGTATCGATAAAGACAGAATGGGAAAAATATTTGAATCGTTCGAACAGGCTTATAGCGACACAACGCGGAAGTTTGGTGGCACAGGTTTAGGTTTGAGTATTTCTAAAAAACTGGTTGAATTACACAATGGTAAAATTTGGGTTGAAAGTGAAAAGGATAAAGGCAGTCAGTTTCACTTTATTATTCCTTATACAGTAGTAAAAACGACAGTTGAAGCAGCTCAGGAATCAGCAATCAGTTATGATGCTGTTAAACAATTAAAAGGCTTGCATATATTGTTAGTAGAAGACAATCATTACAATGCTATTGTTGCGCAAGAAGAACTGGAAGATGCTATTGAAGATGTACAGGTAGAGGTTGCCGCGAATGGATTAATTGCAGTGGAAAAGTTAAAAGCCGGCACCTTTGATGTGATCCTGATGGATATTCAAATGCCGGTAATGAATGGATTTGATGCCACCGAAGCAATCAGAAATCTGGATAGTGAAAAAGCGAACACACCAATAATTGCCATGACAGCCAATGTGCTGAAAGAAGAAGTTGACTTATGTTATGCGTCGGGTATGAACGACTTTATTGGAAAACCATTTGACACAGATGAATTATTAATTAAAATTATTAACTTAAAAAAATAAACGATCATGTTTAAAAAAAATGCCACCATATTCATTGTAGATGATGAACAATTATTATCTGAAATGTTAACCGATTATTTAATGGAACAAAATGAACATTTCAATATTAAATCATTTCCTACAGGAGAAGCCTGTTTGTTGCACTTGGCTACAGAACAACCTGATGCTGTAATTTTAGATTATTATCTCAATTCAAAAGAAGCAGATGCAGCAAATGGCATTGACATATTGAAGGAAATTAAAAAACTTAATAAACGTTTACCGGTTATTATGTTATCCAGTCAAAAAAGTTATGGCACTGCTGCAAAAACTATCATGTATGGAGCAATTCATTATGTAATAAAAGGACAGGATGCTTTTGAAGAAATTTATCAACTCATAAATGCAAATGTATAAATGGTAGATCTGACATATTTAACAAAGTTTGCGAAAAACAATCCGGTAAAAATGCGGCGTTACATTTCGTTGTACCTTGAAGCAGCACCAAGCGCCTTTTCAGCAATGCAACGTGACCTGAAAGCCGAAGATTGGGAGCAACTGCGCATTAACGCTCATTCATTAAAACCACAAGCCGATTTAATGGGAATTAATTCGCTAAAAGATGGTCTTATACAGATAGAAGATGCTGTAAAAAAACAGCAGTTTGACAAAATCGAAAATCTGTTGAAATCATCACATGTCATTTCCCTGGCAGCAGAAGAAATATTAAAGGAAACGTTAAATCAATATCCGCAATAAGAAAGTGACATTTTAACGTTACACAAACAAGTACAACAAATTGCCCACAACAATAATTATTCGATTACCATAAGCCCAAATCCCAAAAAGCCGCTTGTAATCGAATAATTAAAACGATATACACATTATAAATACAAAATCATTTTTTTGGGAATAATATTTTAGTTCTGTTTCGAATTCAAATTTTTCGTGGTTAACCAATTACAGTATAATCAAATATAAATTTGAATTCGAACCCATTAATTGTTTATCAAAAACCCAAAAAATCAATGGCCAACCCCAATTATCCCGACCGCAAATCGATTCGTTTAAATGGTTATGATTATTCAAAAAACGGGTTATATTTTATTACGTTATGTTGATATGATCGCATTTGTATGTTTGGTGATATACAATTGGAAAAAAGTGTTTCGTTAAATGCGGATGGAAATAACAAACAGCAAATAATGATATTGAACAATCCGGGAAAAATTGACAACGAAAATATGGGGTCCTTGGCTTTAGGCTAAGTTATGATAATTTACAGCATTAATTTTTTTATGAGATATGTATCGGCATCTACTCAATCTTAGTAGCATACAGATCTATGTAAAATGGCCCGAGGCCGGGTTGAAGATGGAAGTGTAGATCGGGGTTGGTAAATTCCAAACTTGGCTTCCATTCGGGGTCGTAGCCGGGATACTGGAATACTTCGCCGGTAAAGTAGAATGAATATGTTAAAGAAGTATATATGCTGTCATCTACTAGCACCTGATAAACTAAATCAACGATAGAATCCTCCTCGGATTTTTCCAGCGATAATGCATATAAGACTATGGTATCCGCTTCACTATAACTATATAGAGAACTCTCAACTTTGATTCCCGTGTATTCGCCACACACAACATCACGGTAGTCGTCATGGATATAATCATAAGTGCAAGACGATAATCCGATAAGTAAAAACCACAAGATTAAATTTTTCATAGTAGGAGAGATTGTATTGATAATATTTATCAAAGTTAATAAATGCCCGTTAATCACGCAATATCTTATGTCACGCCGAAGTAATATTAGATGCTGAGAAGGAGGACCTTTTCGTATTACGTTTTTCACTGATATGCATGATTTTATTACTGATTGACATCATCACATGTCATTTCCCTGGCAGCAGAAGAAATATTAAAGGAAACGTTAAATCAATATCCACAATAAGAAAGTGACATTTTAACGTTACACAAACAAGTACAACAAATTGCCCACAACAATAATTATTCGATTGCCATAAGCCCAAACCTACCAAAGCCGCTTACAATCGAATAATTAAAACGATATGCACATAATAATTACAATATCATTTTTTTGGAAATAATATTTTAGTTCGGTTTGAATTAAATATTTTTCACCAAAATCCCAAAAAAATGATGTCCAGCCAAAATCCGAATGCCCGCAAATCGGTCAGATTAAAAGATTACGATTATGCACAAAATGGGTTGTATTTTATTACCATTTGTTGTTACAAAGGAATTTGTTATTTCGAAAAATCCCATCCCAACTCCGTAGGGGCCGACCCATGTGTCGGCCCTGACGAAAATGCCCATGCGAACGACCACAACAACCCATGTGTCGGCCAAAACCTAACCATTCAATTAAACGATGCCGGAAAAATGATTGAAAAATGGTATTATAAATTGCCTGAAAAATTTCCGCATGTTAAATGCCATGAAATGGTGGTAATGCCAAACCATTTTCATTGTATTATTCAAATTGCCGGTTCCGTTCGGGCCGACACGCGGGTCGGCCCCGACAGGGCATCATTACCTACGATTATGCAATGGTTTAAAACAATGTCAACCAATGAATATATTCGCGGCGTTAAATTATATAACTGGAAACCATTTTATAAAAAAATTTGGCAACGCAATTATTACGAACACATCATCCGTGATAAACAATCCTATCTAAATATCACCAATTATATATACAACAATCCCGCGAAATGGAAATTTGATCGATTTAATGATAATAGATTGAGGCGATGAAAATTATACGAAACATTTGGGCTAGGGATTGAAGCGTAAACCCCGCAGACCGCTTTTTCAGCGGGCGAGGAGTTGCAGCGTAAAGCCCGACCCGGCGCGGGAATGTGTTGTTGTGGGAAAATGATACCAGCCGGGTAGCCCCCAAATCATCCTTATTTTAAATTTTTGACTGCGATATAAAATATTATTAGTTTTGGGTTGTTATTGGTAATTCTATTTTTAAAAATATTTCAATGAAACCCATCAATAAAATATTATCTGCATTTTTTATTTTATTTCTGATAACAAATTCAGTTATTGGTCAAACTGCCTCAAATGCTGTGCCGGAATTAATTTTTCGCAATGGTGAAGCGCAGCCGGTTGCTGAATTTAGTGACCCGTCAGCATGGATAAAAGAAGAGCTTTGGGTGGAAACAAATTTTGATTCGGATTACGATGGCAAACCGGACAGAATGCATGTATTTGTTACACGACAAGCGCAAACACAATCGGGGAAATTACAATTGCCGGTAATTTATTCGAGCAGTCCGTATTACGGATTAAAATTATGGACG
The DNA here is from genome assembly GCA_016706255.1 of Bacteroidota bacterium. Classification (NCBI taxonomy): domain Bacteria; kingdom Pseudomonadati; phylum Bacteroidota; species Bacteroidota bacterium. The sequence continues at coordinate 1,284,364 of JADJJZ010000003.1, forward strand.
TTGTTGCGTATGGGTTCCAATAAATATAACTGGAATGTGAAAACGGAATTAGGTGAGGAGCCAAAATCAAGAAAACATCCGAATTTTAAAACGCGCACTAAACGGCCATTAATGGAATTTTATTCCAACAATATGTGGGTGCCGAGAGGATATATCATGGTATATTCATCATCACCAGGAACAGGATTATCGGACGGTGCTCCAACAGTTGGCGGAGAAAATGAATCGCTTGCACCAAAAGCTGTTATCGACTGGCTTTGCGGAAGGGCTAAGGGTTATACTACGCGAACCGGAAATGAAGAAGTATTGGCTTTTTGGTGTTCAAAAAAAATAGGTATGATGGGTGCATCTTACGATGGCACTTTATGTATTGCTGCAGCAACAACAGGTGTTGAAGGACTGGAGGCAATTATTCCGAATGCTCCCGTTACATCATTTTATCAATATTATCGTTCCAACGGATTAGTACGTTCACCGGGAGGTTATCCGGGAGAAGATATTGATGTTTTATATGATGTAATTAGTACGGGCGATAAAAGTAAACGCAAAAATAATAACCGATTAATTCGTGATAGTATTTTAGTAAAAAACCTGGATCGCGCAACAGGTGATTATAATGATTTTTGGGCAACGCGTGATTATGTAAATAAAATAAATAATATGCATGCTGCCATGTTAATGGCTCATGGTTTTAACGACTGGAATGTGATGACTGAACAAAGTTATCGTTTCTACAAAGCTGCTAAGGACAAGGGTTTGCCGGTGCAATTATATTATAATCAGGAGGAGCATGGTGTTGAGCCATCGTTATCTATAATGAATAAATGGTTTACAAGATATTTATTTGGAATAGAAAATGGTGTGGAGAATGATCCGCCTGTTTATATTGTTCGGGAACATACAGAAGATGCAACAGGTTATGATAGTTATCCGGATAAAAATGCAGCACCCGTTACTTTATATTTAGCACCGGATGGTGAAAACGCAGGTAATTTAATTTTTGAAAAAATTGCAGCTATGGTAACAGATACCATTACCGATAATTATAAAATTGCAGGTAAAGATTTAATTGAAAATAAAAACAGCGAAAATCGTTTATTATTTGTAACACCGGTTTTGGAAAATGATGTGCGTATTTCAGGAATTCCAAAAATTAATTTACGATTGGCAAGTAATCAACCTGCAGTAAATATTTCGGTGTGGCTGGTTGCGTTACCATGGGAAGAAGGTAAGGAAATTGAAATTTATGATAATATTATCACCAGAGGCTGGGCTGATCCGCAAAATTATCGTTCTATTTCTGATGGCGAATTATTACAAGCCGGCACTTTTTACAATTTAAGTTTTGAACTCATGCCTGATGATCAGGTAATTCCAAAAGGTCAGCAAATTGGATTATTGATTTTTTCGAGCGATAAAGAATTTACCCTATGGCCAAAACCGGGAGCGCAAATTTATTTTGATTTGAACGGAACCTCAATCGTGTTGCCGGTTGTGGGTGGGGTTGAGGCTTTGAAAGGTGCAATTACTAATTAAAAATATCGCTGTAATTAAATTAATTGTAATATTAATATTTATTTTAATTATGGGAACGTTATACGAAGATATTAAAGTACATTCGGCATGGTTAGTTAATGCTTTTAAAGCTGATGGGCTCTTACTTGATAATTCAATTGATAGTATAATTGAAATTGATAAATTTTTTTATAAAAATATGTCAGGTAATGTTCCAAAACGTGGTGGTCGTTTATATGGTTCAGGATATGGAGGAATTCTATTTTCGATTGGTGCTTATGTGGGCGAAACGATAATTAAAAATGTTCCCGAAAGCAAATGGATTACTGACGATTCACTCGAAGAAGGGACATTATATGTGTCTGTTATTTTGCCGGATGGTGCGGAAATCTTTCCAGTAGAAAAAGTAATTAAGCGCTTTAAAAATGGGCCTGAAGATGCAATTTATCCTTATGCGCATCAACTTACGCAAAAATTTACAAATAACAAGTTTAATGACGCCTTTTGGGCTTTGAAAGAGGATATTACCACAAAAAAATGGTGGCAGTTTTGGTGAAATAATTAATTAACCTTTAAAAGATCTCTACTTTCAAAAATATGGTAACAAAAATGTGAATCATATAAATCTCCGCAATAATTATGTAAGGTGACACGCATGGTTACAAGTTAAATTTGTAACAGTGTGAGGACCGATATTAGAAATACGATTGTTTTGTTACGTTTGCCGTTTTCGGTTTTTTTGCTGCCTATTACTTTGTTTTCATTGTATTTTATTCAACCGGAATTAACTGTTGAATTGATTTTAGTGCTCTTTATCTGGCATTTTTTGGTTTTTCCTTCCAGTAATGCGTATAATAGTTTTAACGACAGAGATACAGGGCCCATTGGTGCACTGGAAGCACCACCACCTCCCTCAAAACTTTTATTACACACTGCAAATGCCATGGATGCAATGGCAATTATACTTTGCATGTTGGTTAATTATTATTTCGCTGCACTGGTAGTATTGTTTATTGTAGTTTCCCGATTATATAGTTACCGCAACATCCGATTAAAAAAATATCCGATTCTTGCTTTTATTATCGTTTGTGTTTGTCAGGGCAGTGGAGTTTTTTGTGCAAATGTTTTGGGACTTGCTTCTATTGATTTATTAATTCAACCATCCGTAATTTATGCTGCCATTGCCTGTTTCCTGTTTATTGGAACATTATATCCCATCACACAAATTTATCAGCATGAGGCCGACAGTCAGGATGGTGTTAAAACAATCAGTTATGTATTAGGTAAAAAAGGTACGTTTGTTTTTTCGGGCATATTTTTTTTGCTGGCGACATTTTTTATTTATTTATCCTTTCAGGGATATCACACAATTGGTAATTTCTGGTTATTTAATTTAATCATGTTACCGGTTACCATTTATTTTATTACCTGGGCTATCCGTTCATTTAAAAATGCAGCGCAGGTAAATTTCAAAAATACCATGCTGATGTTAATTCTATCGGCAACATTTAACAATATTTTCTTTTTAATACTCTTAATAAAATAATTATGCCATTTGTGCTGGATATATCAACCGCTGTACCGGAATATTGTATAACAAAGGATAAGTTACTCCAATTTTATACGCGTGCCCTTGCCGCGGAAAACATGCCTGAGATTTCAAAAAAATTACATTTTTTAATTGAAAAAGCAAAAATTACTGACCGATACAGTTGTATTCCCGATTTTGAAGGCGAACAACAGGAATTATTTACGAATAATGTATACGCTCAATCGGTAGACGCCAGAATGCGTATATTCAAAGAAAAAATATTTTCGCTTGCAACTAAAGCAATTGATAAGTTATTTAAAAAAAATGCCTCATTACCTGAACAGGTAACACATATCATTACAGTTAATTGCACCGGATTATATGCACCGGGTTTAGAATTTGATGTAGCCAAACATTATCAAATAGAGCATGCAGAAAAAGTCGCACTCAACTTTTTAGGTTGTTATGCGGCACTAAAAGCACTCAAACATGCACATTACATTGCGCAGGCAGATCCAACAGCATGTATTTTAATTGTGAGCGCTGAATTGTGCTCCATCCACTTTATGCCATCAATTACCGATGAAGATATTCTTGCCAATTTGTTATTTGCAGATGGCGCTGCTGCAGCACTTGTTTGTGGTGATGATCATCCGCTTATAAAAAATAAAGTTGTTTTAAATATTACGTCCATTGGTTCTGCGTGTATTCCCAATACCGCCGACTTAATGACCTGGAATATTTCTTCCACCGCATTTCGTATGTATTTAAGCCGACATCTAGTGAAAACAATTAAAGAAAATATTCAGCCTGTAGTAGATGAATTTTTATCCGTTGATAAATCGGATATTGATTATTGGGCTATTCATCCCGGTGGGGTAAAAATTGTGGAAGCCGTGCAGGAAAGTCTCAGTTTGTCACCACAACAAGTAGACGCTTCACTGCAAGTGTTACAACAATATGGTAATATGTCGTCGCCAACTATATTATTTATTCTGCAAAGAATATTAAATACCGTTCGTAATTCCGATGCTGCACAAAATAAAAATATTTTCGCCTGCGCATTTGGTCCGGGGTTGACAGTTGAGTTGATTCAATTATTATCAGTAGATACTACTGTACATCATAAATCTAAATCTGAGGCAACCACTTATGCAGTTCAAGTATAGAATATATGATAAGGAATATCTCGATCGCGACGACATCTCCACAAAAGACCTTTACCGAACCTTGGATGAACTGGATGTAATTAACGAAAGGCTCGGTGGATACAGGGCTTCGTTAAATGGTTTAAAGCAGGTTTTAAATAAACCGAAAGCTGTAAATAATATTTTGGACATTGGTTTTGGGGGAGGTGACTTTATTAAAAAAATGGCACAGTTTGCACAGAAAAAACAAGCTCCATTATTTTTTTACGGTGTCGATTTAAAGCAGGACTGTATCGATTATGCTGAAAAAAATCTCGCCGAAATTAAAAACAAAGAATTAATTTGTGATGATTACAGAAATATTGCTCCGGAGTTATTAGAAAAAATTGATGTTTTGCATTGCAGTTTGTTTTTGCACCATCTCACCGATGAAGAAATTATCAACCTATTCCAATTTGGAAAAACTCATCAGTGTATTATTGTCGCCAACGATTTACATCGCAACCCAATTGCTTATTATAGTATTAAATGGCTCACCGCTTTATTTTCAAAATCGTGGTTGGTAAAAAACGATGCGGGATTATCGGTTCGGCGGGCATTTAAAAAATCGGAGCTTGAACAATTTTTGAGTAATGCCGGCTATAAAGATTTTGAAGTGCAGTGGAGCTGGGCATTTCGTTACCGCATAATTGCTTACGCATGAAATATCAGGTTTGTATAATTGGGGGTGGACTAGCAGGACTTGCATTGTCAATTGATTTGCAAAAACGAGGTATACAAGTATTGGTTATAGAAAAAGGAAATTACCCGCGACATAAAGTTTGTGGTGAATATATTTCGATGGAATCGTTTAATTATCTGCATGAAATTTGTCCCAATTTAATTGATTGGCGTTTACCACATATGTCGCAATTTAAACTAACCTCTACAGGTATTCTCGAATTTAAAACAACACTGGACCTCGGCGGCTTTGGCATCAGTCGCCACTTGTTGGAAGAATTATTATTTAATGAAGCAAAAAAACAAGGTGTTCAATTTATGTTATTAACCAAAGCGCTTGCGGTAATTGTAAATGAAAATGACTATCAGGTTAATACTGCAAGTGGCAATTTTTTGGCAGATATTGTTTGTATTGCAACGGGACGAAAATCGAATGTAAAATCTAAAGCAGATAAAGGATTACAACAGGGAACAAATTATATTGGATTTAAATATCATGTCAAATTAAAACGCGATACAAATTTTATCGAAATACATAATTTTCCCGGTGGTTATTGTGGTGTTTCAGGAATTGAAGATGATAAAACCTGTATATGTTACATTGTAAATGCACAAAAATTAAAACGTGTAAATAATTCCATTGCAGAATTAGAAAAAACAGTGCTCAACCAAAATCAACATCTCAAAAAAATATTTAATGCTGCCAGTTTTCTTTTTAAAGAACCATTGTCGATAAGTGGAATTAATTTTAATATAAAACGCCCTGTTGAAGATGATACTTTTTATTTAGGCGATGCAGCAGGTTGTATTGCGCCCGTTACAGGAAATGGCATGAGTATGGCATTGCGTTCGGCTTCGGTTTTAGCTAATCAGCTGGACACTTTTTTCCACCAAAAAATTTCCAAAGCAGAACTCATAGAAAATTACGCTGAATTTTGGGACCACGAATTTGCCACACGCGTAAAACACAGTCGCTATTTTCAAAAACTTTCCGAATATCCCGTTTTTTCGAATGTAAGTATTGGTTTATTTAAAACTTTTCCTTCCTTGGCAGGTAAGGCAATTGGTCAGACGCATGGGCAACCGTTTTAAATTTTGCTTTTATATTTTTTTTATATTTTTGGGTGCTTTAATGCAACACGTATAAATGAACATCCTCCACACCAAACAATTTATTATAGCATCTTGCTTACCAATATTGTTTTTTATATTTTTTTATTGCCTAACAGTTTCAGCGAATGCTCAAATGTTCAGTTTTGATTATAGCGAAATAGACACCTTCCCTCAACAAACGCTTGAAATAATTGCAGATATTAATACCGAATGGTCCGCTTCTCAATATTATACTTTATCGTGGTCCATTTTAATGCTGACGGAAATCAGAGTCTGGATGACATTTACTATAATGTGTTACAATGTTTTATTTATGACTCAAAAGGACTTGCAGGTTCTTATACAGGTAGTCAGCCAACGCAACAATCATGTGGTTTTTCAACGACAGACAGGGTTGTAGATGTTTTTTTCAGAGTGCGCAGAATTACCATTGATGATGTTTATTTAAATCGTTTTAAAGATTATTCAATTGATTGTAATAAAAGTGAATTCAGAAAAATCAGACTTATTGTAAGACATACAAAAAGTAAACATGTTTTGCTCGAAAATAATACCGGAATTGTGACGCTAACTCATCGGAATAAAGGTGCTCTTTTTCCGGATAACATGCCATGTAAGGATTGTTGCGGATATGATATGGCATTAGATTTATCGAAACCATACTTGAGTACTGTTAATGGAAAAATATTAAAAGGCAGTCAGTGGGTAAACAGAAAAAGTATCGCCACAATTGTTAATAAATTACACTTAGTTGAAATTGATCCTGCATTTGTGTATCACGATAAAGCCGGCAATGCTTATACCGGCCAGACGCTAATTAATATGAAACAAATTCCAATTGAATCGTTTAATGTGCAGCGATTTTTTCAGGTGAAAAATATTCTCCCATATCCAAAAAAACGGTTCCCAAATATTTTTGCTTTATTTAATAAAAATAATTAATCGTAAATCAATTAAATGTTTTTTTTGGAGCATTATCATTCTCTTTAATAATAAAATTCGCTTCCCGCTTTTCGTTGCAACGAGCTAAAAAATGTCCAGCTTAATATAAAACCGGCTGTTCCATTGGTACATCGGTACATCCACACATTAACACATTAGCTCGTTTCCACTTCAATCGGGGCTAGGATTCTATGTTCGTCTTTGAAAAAAAATTTTGGGGTTGGTGTTTCAATTGCACTTCATCATGGGCTGACACATGGGTCAGCCCCTACGGATGCTACGAATGAAATGTTTTGTCCCAATGGTTATTCCAATTGTACTTCATCATGGGCTGACACATTGGTCAGCCCTTACGGGTGTTGCGAATGAAATTTTCACTCAGAATCGGCTGTTTAATTGGTACATTGGTACATTTGCACATCTGCACATTCTCACCCCGTTCAAAACTATTTCTAAAAATTTTTGATTATATAATAGATTTGTGAGTCTAAACTGAGGATGGCCTAGTTTAGACTGAACCGCGTTAGGGATAGTAGCGGAAACCCCGCAGCGAGCTTTTTCAGCGAGCAAGGAGTTGCAGCGGATAGCCCGGCCAACGCCCAAAAAAATAGTAATTGATGGAAGCAGCAGAACCATTAGATCTGGAAAAAGAGAAGAAACTCATTCTGAAGGAGTATAAGAACCTGCTCAGGGGCTTGCGGAATAATATGACCGGTGCTGAGCGGAAACAGATTCGCCTTGCTTTTGAGATGGCTGTGGATGCCCATAAAAACATGCGCCGTAAAAGTGGCGAACCTTATATTATTCACCCATTGCGCGTTGCACAAATTGTGGTAAATGAAATGGGACTCGGTGCTACGGCTGCGATTTGTGCTTTGTTACACGATGTTGTTGAGGATACTGAATTAACATTGGATGACATTAAACGCGAGTTTGGTATCAAAGTGAGCCGTATAATTGACGGTCTTACCAAAGTTTCCGGGGTGTTTGACCTGACCAGCTCGATTCAGGCTGAAAATTTTAAAAAATTATTACTCACCCTCGCCGATGATGTGCGGGTGATTCTGATAAAAATTGCTGACCGGTTGCACAATATGCGCACCATGGACAGCATGCCACGCAAAAAGCAACTGAAAATTGCTTCGGAAACCTTGTATTTATATGCTCCGCTTGCGCACCGACTTGGATTTTATGCCATAAAAAGTGAATTGGAAGATCTGGGCATGAAATATCAGGAGGCAGAAGCATATAAGGACATTGCAAAACGCCTGGCCGAAACAAAACGCGAACGCACACGCTACATGAACGAATTTATGAAACCATTGCGCGAGCGTTTAGAAAAAGATGGTTTTCATTTCGAAACGTATGGTCGCCCGAAAAGTATTTATTCGATTTACAATAAAATAAAAAACAAGGGTGTCACTTTTGATGAGGTATATGATTTATTTGCTATCCGTATCATTTTAGAAACACCCGTTGATCACGAAAAAGCAGATTGCTGGCGGGTGTATAGTATGGTTACGGAATTATATCATCCCAACCCCGACCGTTTGCGCGACTGGATTTCTACACCAAAGGCAAATGGGTATGAAAGTTTGCACACCACAGTAATGGGCCCAAAAGGTAAGTGGGTAGAAGTGCAAATTCGTACTCGACGTATGGATGAAATTGCCGAAAAAGGTTTTGCTGCACACTGGAAATATAAAGAAGGTTCAAACGATAAAGCCTTGGATACCTGGCTAAGGGAAATTCGCGAATTATTGCGCAATCCGGAATTTAATGCGTTGGAATTTCTCGATGATTTTCGATTAAATTTATTTTCGAAAGAAATATATGTTTTTACACCAAAAGGTGATTTAAAAATTTTACCTCAGGGTGCTACTGCTTTGGATTTTGCTTTTGAAATTCACACCGATGTCGGTTACCATTGTATTGGTGCAAAAGTGAATCATCGGCTGATACCTATCAGTCATATGTTAAATAATGGAGACCAGGTAGAAATCATTACTTCGAAAAAACAAAAACCGAATGAAGACTGGCTGAATTTTTTAATTACTTCGCGTGCAAGAAGTAAAGTAAAAAATGCATTAAAGGAAGAAAAACGTGCAGTTGCTGCAGAAGGAAAAATACTACTGGAAAAACGCTTAAAAAATATCAAAGCAGAGTTTTTTGATAAAAATATTCAGTTGCTGATGGAATATTATCATCAGCCGACGAGTATGGAATTGTATTATCGCATTTCCACGAAAGACATTACCTTAAAGGAGCTGAAAGACTTTGTGGTACAAGGCGGCAAGCTGATTCCACCGGTAGTGGACAAAGACCAGTCTGTTGATTATGAGCGCCTCGAAAAAATTGCAACATCGAATGCCGAGTTGCTGATTTTTGATAATGCAATGGATAATATTAAATATTCGTTGGCCAAATGTTGTAATCCGATTGTTGGTGATGATGTATTTGGATTTATTACCATTAATGAAGGAATTAAAATCCATAAAACAAATTGTCCGAATGCGACTGAATTGATGAGTAAGTACGGTTATCGTATTGTCAAAACACGATGGACGCAACAAAAAGATATTGCCTTTTTAACAGGTATAAAAGTTACCGGATTAGATGATGTGGGATTGGTGAATAAAGTAACCAATATTATATCAGGCGACATGAAATTAAATATGCAAAGTTTATTTATGGATGCCAAAGATGGTTTATTTGAAGGCACGATAAAAACCTTTGTAAAAAATACCGAACAATTAGAAACCTTATTACGCAAATTACGCTCCATGAAAGGTGTAATTTCGGTTACCAGAATAGAAACAACTTAAAAACAATAATTATGGAACAGCAGATCAAACATCTGGAAGAAATTAAAAATATTTTTGCAGCACATCTTGAAACAAAAGGTTTGCGTAAAACACCTGAACGTTTTGCTATTCTGGAAGAAATTTACAGTCGCACCGACCATTTTGATGCTGAGAGTTTATACTCGCACATGCTGAAAAAGGATTATCATGTGAGTCGCGCAACAGTTTATAACACGCTCGAATTATTGCTCACTTGCGATTTAATTACCAAACATCAGTTCGGAAAAAATCTGGCACAGTATGAAAAATCGTATGGTTATAAGCAACATGATCATATTATTTGCGTTGATTGTAAAAAGGTGGTTGAATTTTGTGACCCGCGCATCCATCAGATACAAACCATGATGGGTGATTTATTAAATTTTAAGATCACGCATCATTCGCTCAATATGTATGGCATTTGTGGTAATTGTCAGAAAATTCGCGAAATGCATGAACAAAAAGCAGAAAAATTGGCTTAATACCCCTATAACACAATGGAATTTACAATAGAAAAGAAAAATGAGACCACCCTGGTGGTGAAACTTGACGGCCGGATGGTTGGTGAGTACCAGACCATTCAGTTGGCAGAACAGCTGGAGGAGCATATTGAGGATGGTTTTAACAATATCATTTTCGACCTCAGCGAGTTGGAGTTTATCAATAGCAGCGGATTAAACTTTCTGCTGAAAATTCTGACCAAAGTACGCCGTGTAGATGGGGAAGTGGTACTGTGTGCCATGCGCGATCATTTGAAAACGCTGATGGTTACCACCAAACTGACCTCTTTCTTCACAATCTCTGATACCGTAACCGACGCTTTAGGCAACTTTGAACCTGAAAAGGTTTGATAATCAATCAGTTACGATTAAAACCGAATTTTCTAAAAAGTAAGGTCAGGGATTTTTGAGCAACCTTACTTTTGGTGTGCGGTTGAAACTGTTAACAATATCTTGAAAAAAAAGGCTGTTTTACCTTGCTGAAGGTGCTGACGTGGTATAATTTCGCATTTTAATCCATGTTATGAACGTAGACGTTTTATTAGGCCTTCAATGGGGCGACGAGGGCAAAGGAAAAGTAGTTGATTATTTAGCTGAACAATATGATGTAGTAGCAAGATTTCAGGGCGGCCCGAATGCCGGACATACCCTGATTTTGAACAATGGTGTCAAGTTTGTGCTGCATACCATTCCTTCCGGAATATTTTTGGATAACTGTCTGAACTTAGTTGGCAACGGTGTTGTGATCGACCCAATTACTTTCCGTATGGAAATTAATAAGCTGGAAGGCGCTGGTGTTAATGTCCACAATCGTTTAGTAATTTCCCGCAAGGCACATTTAATATTACCTACGCATAAAATGTTGGATGCTGCCAGTGAAGCATCCAAAGGTGCCGATAAAATTGGTTCTACCTTAAAAGGTATTGGTCCTGCTTACATGGATAAAACCGGTCGCAACGGATTGCGTGTCGGCGATATTGAATCACCTGATTTTGTAGAAAAATATAATAAGCTGAAAGAAAAACATTTTCAGTTATTAAAAAATTATGGTGACCTTCCTGCATCAGTTCCAAATGAAGCTGAATGGATGGAAGCAATTGAATTTTTGAAAACAATTGCATTTGTTGATGCTGAATATTTAATCAACGATAAAATAACCGAAGGCAAACGTATATTAGCTGAAGGTGCTCAGGGTTCGATGTTGGATGTTGATCATGGCACTTATCCGTTTGTAACTTCGAGTAATACCATTACTGCAGGTGTTTGCACAGGATTAGGTGTTGCACCCCAACGTGTAAAAGAAGTAATTGGTATTTCAAAAGCTTATTGCACACGTGTTGGTTCTGGTCCGTTTCCGACAGAATTATTTGATGAAACAGGTGAAGAATTACGCAAAATAGGAAATGAATTCGGTGCAACAACCGGTCGCCCGCGTCGTTGTGGATGGATTGATTTACCTGCATTAAAATATACCATTATGATTAATGGTGTTACACAAATTGCCATTACTAAAATTGATGTTTTAAATACTTTTGCTGAAATAAAAGCATGTGTGGGATATAAAATAAATGGTGTAATTACCGACCGCATGCCTTATGATATTGTAGATGCAGTTATTGAGCCGGTGTATGAATCTTTTAAAGGCTGGGAATGTGATTTAGACAATTGCAAAACCAAAGAAGATTTACCGATCGAGTTAAAAAACTATCTGCAATTTTTAGAATGGGAATTAAAAACAAAAATTTCCATGTTATCTGCAGGTCCTGAACGGGATAAGTTAATTATCATGTAATATTTTTTTATGCGCATCAGTAAAACATTTGCTATTGCTGATACTGATGAATTCCGCAAAAAATTATCGGTGTATGCTGATACATTTGATGTATTTGCTTTGCCTGATAGTTGTGGCAACACTGTGTATGGCTCAACCACTTTTGACTATGCTTTGGCTGCGGGTGCAAGACATATTTTAGTTGCACAATCCGGAAATGCATTTGAACAATTAAAACAGTTTAGAGCAACTTATCCTGATTTTTGTTTCGGTTATTTTGGTTATGATTTAAAAAACGAAACCGAAGTATTATTTTCAAAAAATTTCGATGGCATGGATTGGCCGGATATGGTATTTTTTATTCCGGAAATATATCTTGAAGTAAAAGAGAATAATTGCACAATTTATTTATTTGAAGATAATAATTTACAACACGAAAGTATATTTACTGCAATACAATCAACTGCATATATTGAAAAACCATCTGTTGTAACGCCATTGCAGCAGCGCATTCCGGCAGAACGGTATTTACAAAAAGTGCGCGATATTAAACACCATATTGCAGAAGGTGATATATATGAACTCAATTTTTGTCAGGAGTTTTACAGCTCCGGAACGTTAGATGCTGTTTCTGTTTACAATAACCTTTGCGAAAAAAGTAAAGCACCTTTTTCTGTATTATTTAAATGGGAAAATCGCTACCTAATTTCTGCCAGTCCCGAACGCTTTTTGAAAAAACAAGGGAGCAAGGTGATGAGTCAGCCCATTAAAGGAACCCACCAACGTAGTGCTGATGCAGCGCTAGATGAGCAGTATAAAAATAATTTATTTCACAGCATAAAAGATCGCGCAGAAAATGTCATGATTGTCGACCTTGTCCGCAACGATTTAGCAAAATATGCAAAAACTGGCACGATAAAAGTGGATGAATTATTTGGGATTTATTCGTTTCAACAGGTGCATCAAATGGTGAGCACAATTAGTGCGGATTTGAAGGATGGTGTTGATGGGGTAGATGTTATTCGTTCTGCGTTTCCGATGGGTAGTATGACGGGGGCGCCGAAGGTAATGGCGATGCAATTAATTGAGCAGTATGAAGCTACAAAGCGCGGATTGTTTAGCGGGGCCTTTGGTTATTTCACGCCGGGTGGGGATTTCGATTTTAATGTGATTATACGGAGTATACAGTATCACGCAACAACAAAATATATCAGTATACAAACGGGTGGTGCAATTGTTTATGATTCGGTTGCGGAGGATGAATTGGAAGAATGTTATTTAAAACTGCGTGCACTGCGGAGCGTGATTTTCTCGCGGATTTAATTTCTTGCGGATGTGTTTTTCTCGCGGATGTTTTTTTTCTCGCTAAGCGCGCAAAGGGCAAAGGGCGCAAGGGTAGGGTGTGGATGGTGTGGAGGTAGGTTACGCAGAACCCGACGGGGCGGGTCGCTGATTTGTTTGGATGTAAACTGATTTTTTATTGGTTGGGTTTGATGGATGCCGCAAGCGGTCGCTGATTTTTTGGATGGTGTGTTTTTTTTGCAGGTGTGTTTTTCTTGCAGGTGTGTTTTTCTTGCAGAGGAAAGTTTTTTAGATAAAATTGTTTGTATTAATTATTCTTCAAAATTCTTGGCGTCCCTTTGAGGCCTTAGCGTCTTAGTGTTTAATGCCACAAATGCAAATAAAAAGACCTAAATATATTTTTTGTAGTCACCATTTTCTGCTACTAATTTAATTATACGGTTTCTTTCTATTAAAAAGGTTCGCATGTAATTTGTTAGTATTACATAATTAAAAAGGTGACCTAAAATACCCAAGGGAGATTCAAAATAAAAATGATCGCGCATAATTGTGTCATTTTGAAATGTTTCAAATGTGTGCTGATGTTTCATTATTTTGAATGCACCTTTTATCATTTCATCTGTAAAGGAAAATGGTTTGTCCATTTGAGTTATGCGGACACTTAAATGCTGATAAATACCAAAATGTTTTGCACGCCAGGTAACCGTTTCATTTAAAGAAATTAATCCACTCAAACGCCCGCCGACTGCTTTTTCATGGGTTTTGCTTGTAGATAACATATGTAAATCCAATGATCTGGATAAATCAAAGCAGATTGCTATTGGTGCGTGAATTGTTGTTTCAAGGAGTATGGTTGGCATGAGTTGCAAAAGTAGTAAGTATTTGCAGTGAATTAGGTTTTAGATTTTCTCTCAGGTGTATTTTTCTTGCTGGTGTATTTTTTTCTCGCAGGTGTGTTTTTCTCGAAAACGCGCGAAGGGCAAAGGGCGCAAGGGTAGGGTGTGGATGGTGTGTAGGAAAGGAACGCAGAACCCGGCAAGCGGGTCGCGGATTTGTTTGGATGTAAGCTGATTTTTTATAGGTTGGGTTTGATGGATGCCGCAAGCGGGCGCTGATTTTTTGGATGGTGCGGGTTTCGTGCGAAGAACGCAAAGTACAAAGTGCGCGAAGATTTTTAAATGTTTGTATTGATTTAATTATACTACAAAATTCTTAGCGTACCTTGGCGGCCTTAGCGACTTTGCGGTAAAAAAAACGGAACCACGAAGAAACGAAAGCTGTGAAGTAGCACGAAAATTTTATATTACCATAATTATTCTTAGAGGCCTTAGCGCCTTCGTGTTTAATGCCACAAATGCGAATAAAAAAATCAGAACGTCACATGGTCAGCATCCACCCACTCGTCCCATTGGAAATTTTTGTCGGTGTAGGTAACGTAATAGCTTGTAGGTGTTTGGTCGAGTATTTGTCCGGGCACCCAAGTTCCGGTTGCATCTAAAATCATTGCGGGAATTTCATCATCAGCAATTATTTTTTCATACAGGCGCCATAATATTTGTCCGCCCCCCGGATTTTCAATTTCATAAAAATCGCCCTCGGCACCAATTAATATTCCGGGCTTATCGGTAAAGTTATCGAGCTCAACATTTTCGCCAACTGTATATTGCACGAAGTAAGGTGTTTTAAAATCTGCAGCAGTAAAATTAAACGTTGCATAATCCGCATAATTATAATATCTGGCCTGGTAAGTTGAGCCTGTTTTGCCGGTAATTTCAACTGTAATAATTGTTTTTTTAAAATCAGCAAACACATATTGACCGAGTTGATAATTTGGATCTGTAAATTCAGGATATGTTGTAGTAACATCTGCAACCACTGCATCCGGACCACAATTATAATAACCTACAAATGATTTCTGACGGTCGATATATTTTAGCCCACGTGCTACACCATCTGCCATTTCACCTAAAGTAACTGTTCCGGAATTATCAATATCAATTAAACCATCACCTTTTAATGCATCAATAATTTTTTGTGTGAATGTCCAGTTGCCTGTGCTCCATTCAGTATAATAACATGAAGTTAAACCAACGGCTTTTTTTCCTTCGCTGCCAAATGATTCTGCGATACCAATTAAACCACCACTTTTGCAGCAATCACCTAATAATACAACACTATTTCCCGGAAATTCTGCGCGGAATTCATTTTCAAGAAAATTGATATTAAATCCGGTTTTATCAGGATGTAAATATTTAATATCATGGTTCGCAAAATAAATTGAACTTTTATCAGCATCCCAACCATTAAATCCGTGACCCGCAAAATAAAACACAAAATTTGTTTCACTGTCGGATGCTAAAGCAATATCGTGTAACGATTTATAAATATGCGCTCTTGTTGCGTTTTCATCAAATAATCCGATAATATTTTCTTCAGGCACACCGTAATCGATAAACGTTTGCATGAGCTCCTGGTCCTTGCGGTGGTAAGTATCAAAATTGCCTAACGATGCTTCATCTTCATAAGTGAGCACACCCACAATCAAAACCCTTGTATTTGCCGGATCAAGAAATGGAGCCCCCATATCCGCCATAAAACTTGTATTGGCATTGCCGGTTTCATCTAAAAAATTATCCTTAGAACAACTGCTAAATATTGCAATTGTAACTACAAATAAAAGGAGGGTTTTGCGCATATGCCTGAGATTTTGTTATGTAAAAATAAGCGGTGGTGCGACATTTTGCAAATCAATACTATTATCTGCCGGGGTATATTTCTGCTGTTGTACAGGCATTTATAAAATAATTTGCCTGATTCTGCGTTTTACTTCGACATATGAAAATGCTGCTTTCTTTATGCTTTATGGTTTTGATTGGAAGTCAGGTTTCCGCTCAATCGCCCTTTAAAAATCTGGTGGTATCACAATTTGGAGATAGTATCTTGGTGAATTGGACCCTGAGTGGCGGTTCAACCTGCTTCGACATGCATTTGATGCGGTCATCCCAGGGTTCTGACTTTGGTGAGGTGTTTTCCGTGCCGGGGGTTTGTGGTGGTGCTGATGACCAGTATTACGATTTTATTGATACTGAAGACCTTGTTTCAGGCACCACTTATGAATACATGGTTACGGCATCCAACGGCGTTTATGAGAGTGAAACGGTAAGTATATTATTTATTAATGCAGGTGATGTGCAGCTGTTTGTATATCCCAACCCTTCACAAACGGAAATACAGGTTACCATTGATAATAAATTTACGCCTGCTTTTTTTGTTGAACTTTATACCGTTGATGGTAAACTCATGCAAAAATCGCGGGAGGTAAGTAATTTATTTTCTATTAATACCACAGCATTGCCGCCGAATGGTTATTTATTAAAAATAGTTACGCAGGATGGTGATATTTTAGCACAACAATTTATTGTGCAATAATGAGGAAATAATTCTTTTTGCCGCGTTGAATTAAAATAAATTTTCCGTTAATCAGATATTCACCGTTTATCATTTTTTCGGCATCACTTACTTTTTCTTTATTCATGCTCAACGAATTTTCCTGCATGGCACGTTTATATTCGCCTTTTGATGCAAGAATGGTTGTTTTATCTGCAAGTAAATCGCCGAACAAAATCCCGTTTTCAATTACCGATTTTTCAATCTGAAATTGTGGAACACCATCCAATACATCAAGCAATAATTCGTCGCTCAATTTTTCGAAATCTGCTTTGGTTGCTTTACCAAATAAAATATCGCTTGCGGCTACGGCATTATGATAATCTTCTTCGCTGTGAACACGAATGGTAATGTCTTTTGCTAATTCCTTCTGAAGCAGACGGAGATGCGGTTCTGCGCGATGACGGGTAATGATATCTTCAATAACAGCTCTTTCAAAAAGGGTAAAAATTTTGATATAAGTTTCAGCATCCGCATCACTTGAATTTAACCAGAATTGATAGAAGCGATAAGGAGAAGTACGTTTAGCATCTAACCAGATATTTCCACCCTCAGTTTTTCCGAATTTTGTGCCATCTGCCTTTTTAATTAATGGTGTACAAATTGCATAAGCTTCACCACCACCTTTTCTTCGAATTAATTCGTTACCGGTTGTAATATTTCCCCATTGATCGCTACCACCCATTTGCAGCATTACTTGATTATTTTTCCATAAATAATAAAAATCATAACCCTGTAATAACTGATATGCAAATTCAGTAAATGAGATACCTTTTTCCAATCTTGTCTGCACTGAATCTTTAGCCATCATATAACTGATGGTAAGATGTTTTCCCACCTCGCGCAAAAATTCAAGGAATGAAAAGTTTTTCATCCAGTCGTAATTATTTACGAGTAGTGCAGCATTTTCACCTTTATCGAAGTTTAAAAATTTAGCTAACTGTTTTTGTTGAGATGAGATATTATGTTGTAAAGCCGCTTCATCCAATAAATTGCGTTCAGCACTTTTTCCTGAAGGGTCGCCAACCATACCGGTAGCGCCGCCCAATAAAGCAATCGGCTGATGACCACAATTTTGAAAATGTAATAAGGTCATAATCTGCACCATATTGCCCACGCCAAGCGAATCTGCTGTCGGGTCAAACCCAATATAACCCTTAGCCATACCTTTATTCAGGAAGTCCTCAGTTCCGGGCATCATATCAAACAACATCCCGCGCCAGCGTAACTCTTCAACAAAATTTTTCATGGTGCAAAAATAATGACATTAAAATTATACGGAAATCCAAACCGTGAAGCGCAAAAACACGTTATAAATATTTGTATATTGTACGCAAAAATTCAGGCTTTTGAACTTTTTATCACATTTCTACCACGATTTTCCGATCAGCGACCCCTATTTTGCTGCGGGCGTCATTTTGCCCGATATTTTATCGAATTACACATACCGGACAGGTGAGGTGGTTAAACTGCACCCGCAAAAGCTTGTGTACACAGACATTCCTGAATTGATGGCGCTTACAAATGGTGTAAAACAGCATTATTTTGTGGACGGCCACTTTCATGAGTCGGCGTTTTTTGAGGAAAATACGGCCTTGATTACGGAAAGAATTAAACAAGGTGAATTTGACTGTTTTAATAAACGATTGTATGCAATCAGTCATGTTATGCTTGAAATCGTGTTGGACAGGGTGCTGCTGAGCCAATATCCTGACATTTGTGAGAACTTATACGATATGATTAATCGGGTTGAAACACAGTATGTAAGCCGCCTGGTGGAAATAAACACCGCCGCTTCTGACCCTAATAGTATCGGCACGCATTTCCGGGTGTTTCGCGAGCGTCGGTTTTTGTTTGATTATGCTTATGATGAGCGGTTTACCGGCATCATAAACGGGATAAATATTCGTTTAGGTAATCCACCTATGACCGAAAATGAACAAAATCGGTTTAAAAATGTAATCCATGACATCGAAAAGACCATTCACAGCCAAAAATTTCCTAAATTTCGGACTGATTCGTGAACCATACATGAGAAAGTTTAGTATTTTGATTTTAAGCGGCTTGTTCGCCTTGTCTGCCTTTGGACAGGACAATACGCCAAAATATAGCAATGAATTTTTATCCATTGGTATTTCAGCCCGTGCATTGGGTATGAGCAGCAGTGTGGTTGCCTCAGTTAATGATGTTACATCAGGATATTGGAATCCCGCCGGTTTAACACAAATTTCCTCCGATATGCAAATAGGGGTTATGCATGCCGAATACTTTGCAGGAATTGCGAAGTATGATTACGGCTCATTTGCTATGCCACTAAAAGATAAAAGTGCAACCATCGGATTATCGCTGATCCGATTTGGTGTTGATGATATTCCGAACACCCTGTTTTTAGTTGAGCCTGATGGTAGTATTAATTACGATAATATCACTGCGTTTTCTGTTGCAGATTATGCTTTTTTAGGTAGTTATGCCACTAAATTAAAATGGAATAATTTACGTGTTGGCGGCAATATCAAAGTTGTACATCGTGAAGCAGGTGATTTTGCAACAGCTTGGGGTTTTGGTTTAGATGCCGGTGCACAAATGGATTATAAAAATTGGAAATTCGGAGCAACATTTAAAGACATTACTTCCACATTTAATGCTTGGAGCTTTTCATTTACTGAAGAAGAAAAGGATGTATTACTCGCAACCGGAAATGTGCTGCCTGAAAATAGTATTGAAATTACCACACCCAAAATTATTTTAGGTGCTGCTTATGATTTTACTATAAATGAAAATTTTGGCTTGTTAGCTGAAATTGATGCAGATATTACCACCGACGGCAGAAGAAATGTTTTAATCAGTGCTGAACCAATCAGTGTTGACCCACATCTTGGTATTGAAGCTGATTATAAAAATTTTATTTTTTTACGTGGCGGAATAGGTAATGTGCAGCGGTATATTCCGGATGATTTATATGAAGAAGCTTGGACGCTGCAACCAAATATTGGATTAGGAATTGAAATCGGACCTGTGCAATTGGATTATGCCTATACCAATATTGGTAAACAGAGTGAAGTGTTGTATTCCCATGTTTTCAGTTTGTTATTTAATATCAATAAAAGTGTTCCGCTATCCACAGGAACACCCAAATTTTAATAATAACGCACACACAAAAGTTATATATGAAAAGACATTTACTCGTAATTATTTTCATATTATCCGGTTTTAATTTGTTTTGTCAAACCTATGGCAACGAATGGATTAATTACGACCAGCAATATTTAAAATTCCCGATTGCTAAGGACGGCATTTATCGAATTAACTATACTACATTAAATGCAGCGCTCACAGAATTAGGTGTTCCAATTGCTTCAATCGACCCACGTAACTTTCAGTTGTTTAATAAGGGAGAAGAAGCTAATATCTATATAGCAGGGGAAAACGACGGTGTATTTAATGCATCAGATTACATTGAATTTTACGGTAAAAAAAATGACGGCACTTTTGATTCATTATTATTTGATAATGGCAAATGGCAATTGCAACAATACGAGAGTTTAATTACTGATACGGCCATGTATTTTTTAACATGGAACGATTTAATTACGAATCACCGCTTAGATGTAATTACCAATAACCTGGCCGGCGCGCCTGCTCCCGTTGAATATAATGAGTATACCAGCTTAATCGTTTTTGGTTCAGTATACGGTTCGGGTAATTTTAATCCGGGTACTGATAATTATGATATTTATGCTTCCGATTATACCGATGGTGAAGGGTTTACCACTCCAAGATATAATTTAAGTAATTACGATATCAGTCTGGCCTCACCCAATATTTATACCGGCTCTTCATTTATTCCGACTTTGAAGTTGGCTATGGTTGGAACCGGTGCATCTGAACATCACGCCCTGATAAAATTTAATGGTTCTGTAATAAAGGATACCACATTTTATGACTACAAAGTATTGCGCTATAATTTTTTGTTAGATAATATTTTGAGTAATAATACCGTAACATTTTCCAGTGGCCCGGTTACAACCGATTATCAGCGATATTCATTTCTCGAATTAAAATACCCGAGGTTATTTGATTTTGATAATGCTTCCAAAGTAAAAACGGAATTGCCACAAATTGTAGGAACTTCTACGTATATTGAAATAACCGATTTTAATGAAAAGGCTACATCAACATTGTTGTATGATTTATCATTGAATAAACGCATTGAAGCAATTGTAGAATCCGATATTTCAAAATTTCATCTGGACTATAATGCTTCTTCAAGTGAAATTTATTTTACCAGTCAGGACATCACAGATATTCCTAATATTCCGTCAATGGAACCGGTACATTTTGTGAATTATGGTGCGGTTGCCAATCAGGGGAATTATATTATTGTTTCTAATAAAGTATTATACGACGATGGTACCGGTACAAACTGGGTTGATGAATATAAAAATTATCGCTCATCAGTTGCCGGTGGCAGTCATGATGTAATTGTTGCCGATATTGATGTATTGTATGATATGTTTTCATACGGATTACAAAAACACCCGCTGGCATTACGCAATTTTTTCCTTTATAGTCTGGATAGTTTTGATATTGCTCCGGAATTTATTTTTATTATCGGGAAGTCTTATTCGTATGATGTAACTCGTGCAAATGCAACTCCTGAATATGCTGCAGATTTAATTCCAACCTTTGGGCATACCGGGTCTGATAATATGATGGTTGCACGAAGAGGTGATGTAGCACCTTTAATTCCAATAGGTCGTATTTCAGCGCAGTCGGGAAACGATGTGCGCATTTATTACGACAAGATGGTTGATTTCGAAGCTGCTCAGGCAGATAATACACAAACCATTGCTAATAAAGCGTGGATGAAAAATGTATTACATTTTGCAGGTGGTTTAAATGAATTTGAACAATCGTTGTTTAATTCATTTCTGATGCAATATAAAGCGATCATTGAGGATACATTATATGGTGGGAATGTAATACCATTTAATAAATTAAATGCCGACCCGATTTTTTATAGCGAGTCAGAATATATTGATTCATTAATCAACAACGGCGTTTCATTGGTAACATTTTTTGGGCATAGTTCAACAGGAAGTTTTGACTTTAATATCGGCGAACCTGAAGAATTTGAAAATGAAGGAAAATATTTCGCGGTTTTTGGCAACGGTTGTAATACAGCTGCCATTCATGGTGAATCATATACCTTAGGTGAACGTTATATTTTTGCTGAAGATAAAGGAGCGATTGCATTTATTGCTGCGTCTAATTATTCGATTGCTGCAAATCTGCATACTTATGCTACATTATTTTATCGCGAATTAGCTAATTATTCATATGATTTACCAATTGGAGTTGCTCTGCAGGCTGTAGCCGATACTTTATGGCCGACATTGAATGTATTCGACCGAATGACCATCGAACATAATACATTACAGGGTGATCCTGCATTGCGATTAAATACCCATCAGCAACCGGATTATGTAATTGAGGCACCGTATGTTTCTTTTGAACCGAATGTCGTTTCTGCAGGAACAGATACAATGTATATGCAGTTAATTGTTACCAATATTGGTAAAGCAATTGATTCATCCTATTTTGTTGAAGTTGTAAGAACTAAACCTGATGGCGAAACTTCTACCTTTTTTGAACGTTTCCACTCAACTTATTTTAGAGATACATTAGTAATTCCATTTCCTACCGACGGATTAGAAGGCGCAGGGTTAAATAATTTTTCTATTCACATCGATAAAGAAAATGAAATTGCAGAACCTGACGAATTAAATAATATTTTAAATACCAGTGTATTTATTATTTCTGATGATGCTATCCCGATTTATCCTGTGGAGTTTAGTATCATGAATCATACACCGGAATATTTTGCAGCCTCTACTACAAACGTATTTGCGGAAAATAAACAATATATTATTGAAGCCGATACCACTATGTTGTTTAACTCTCCATTTTTGAGAACAACAATGGTTACCGAATCCGGTGGTGTGGTGAAATGGGAAAACCCGCCGTTGTCATATATTCCGAATATGGTTTATTACTGGCGCATTACACCTGATACCAGCGCCGGAACAGAATCGATGTGGCGTTCAAGTTCGTTTTTATATTTACCGGGTGATATTACAGGATGGAACCAGTCGCATTATTACCAATATCTTGAAAACGATTACAGTAATATTAATTTAGAACCTACACGCAATTTTGAATTTGTTCCCGATGTTAAAACATATGAAGTAGCAACAGGTATTTATCCTACTACACATTGGACCGAAGTTACCAGTTATGGTGATGGTGAATTACTTGCATTGGGTTCATGTGCTTCGGCAGGATTTGTTGTATTGGTTGCAGATGCCAACTCGGCTGAATTATGGCGGACTAGTGAAGTTGGTGTATCCAATACGGGCCCTTACGGCGATGTATATTGCAGTGCCGATCCTTATGAACAAGTAATTCAGTTTTATACGAATACACCTGCCTCACGTGAAGCATTATATCAGTTTATGATGAACACGCTTCCCGACAGCACACATTTTATTGCCTACAGTAATAATTACCCTGAATTTAATACCTGGCTCGACGATGAAGCCATTTATGGGCATACGTTGTTTGATGCGTTTAATGCATATGGTGCAACAGATATTAATGCTTTATCGGTATTTGATTATGATCGCTCTTATATTTTTTATGCGAAGAAAGGTGCACCGGAAACTAAATTTGAATTAATTGGCGATCCTGAAGGACATAAAATTGAAGCATCATTTATTTTACATGGAAACTGGAATAAGGGAACAGTAGAATCACCATTAATCGGACCGGCATATACTTTTGATAAAGTGCAATGGAGTTTTTATGCTAATGATTTAGCATCTGCAGATACCAATAAAATATCTGTGTATGGTGTAAAAAATAATTTAACTGAAACATTATTGCGCTCGGGTTTACAAAGCGGTGATACTTCATTGTCTTTTGTAGATGCAGATTTATATGCTTATGTGCGATTGAAACTTGAAACTCAGGATGACACCTTGCGCACACCGGCACAATTTAATTACTGGCGTGTAATTTATGATCCTGTTCCGGAAGCTGCATTAAATCCGAACATGCATTTTGTTTATGGGGAAGATACTTTATTGCAAGGAGCAACGGCAACATTAGAAATTGCCATCAGCAATGTGAGTGATTATGATATGGATAGTTTGAAGATAGCATTCACTGTTATTGATCAAAATAATCTTATACATACAATTCCTTATGCACGCCAGGATAGCTTACTGAGTGATGAAACAATGATTGCTTACTTACAATTTGCTACCGCCGATATTCCTGCTGGAAGAAATACAGTGATGATAGAAGTAAATCCCAAATATGATCAGGAAGAACAATATCATTTTAACAATATCGGATTTTTACCATTGGTAAATGAACTCGATCATAAAAATCCATTATTGGATGTTACATTCGATGGTGTGCATATTTTGGATGGAGATATTGTAAGTGCAAAACCGTCAATTGTAATAAATTTAAAAGATGAAAATCCATACCTGGCATTGTCGGATACGGCGTTGGTGAAAATCGTAATTCAATACCCGGATTACAGTTTCCACGATTTTTATTATGATGGCGTAACCACTAAATTTTATCCTGCCGACACTGCTAATCTCGCAGAAAATAACGCAGCGCGTGTAGAAATGTCGCCGGTGTTTACCATGGATGGCACTTATGAATTGCATTTGCATGGTGAAGATGAAACAGGTAATGAAGCAGGTGATGTTGATTACAGCATATCATTTGAGGTAATTAATAAAGCGATGATCAGCAATGTGATGAATTATCCGAATCCATTTACTTCGCAAACAAAATTTGTATTTACGTTAACGGGAAGTGAAGTACCTGATTACTTTAAAATTCAAATTATGACGGTTACCGGAAAAGTAGTTCGTGAAATTATGCGCAGTGAATTGGGAGAAATACATATCGGTAATAATATCACTGAATTTACATGGGATGGCACCGATCAGTTTGGCGACCAGCTCGCAAATGGATTATACCTGTATCGTGTAGTAACCAGATTGAATGGCGAATCGCTCGAAAAATACGATACCAATACCGACCAGTATTTTAATTCAGGGTATGGAAAAATGTATTTAGCGCGATAATTATTCGAGCATTACGGTTATTAATGCAATACCGGCGCCGGCAAGAATGGCAAGAAATTTATAAACACCAATTTTATGTGCTTTACCGCTTGCTTCAAAAATTATTGTGGTGCTG
Organism: Bacteroidota bacterium; assembly: GCA_016706255.1. Lineage (NCBI taxonomy): Bacteria > Pseudomonadati > Bacteroidota > Bacteroidota bacterium. The sequence continues at coordinate 1,309,482 of JADJJZ010000003.1, forward strand.
ATATGAATTAGTGAACCACATACAATTGCAATCAGCCATTTAAAATCAAGAATATTTCCGGAGGAAAGTTGTTCACCTGCAAAACTACCGAGTGGTGTCATAATAGCAAATAAGGCTAATAAGATATAGGCATTATTTTTATTTCGTACAGAAAAAAACAACACTGTTGCCAATGCAAAAGCTTCAGGAATTTTGTGAACCAGAATAGCTGTAAATAAAGGCTGAAATTGCGCAGCTTCCATATTACTTGCCGCCAGCGGAACACCTTCCATAAATGCATGAAAACTTAATCCAAAAAACACGCCTGCCACATAACCTTTACTTTGATGTTCATGTAAATGTAAATGTCCGTGTTCGATACCGCGGGTAAACTGAACAATAATGAGCTGGATAAAAAATCCAATCAGAATATAAATTGCTGCGGTATAATCGTGGTGATGTTCAACTCCGGTAACCGTTGCACTTTCAGCAAAAATTTCGGGTAAAAGATGTAAAACCACATTTCCCAATAAATAAGCCCCGCTGAAAGAAAGCAGGATACTCAGTAATTCACTATGCGTTTTATTGCGTAAAAACCAGGCTGCGGCGATTCCGGCAAGTGATGCTAATACAATGAATATCAACTGAATGAGGGTCATGCGTTATACTACCAATGTTAAGTTATTAAAGTTCCACTTTCCAGCGGGGGAAAATGAAACGGACTGCAATTTTATATATAATTAAGCTAATAATACTACCTAACAGGGCACCGCCAAGTATGTCGAGCGGATAATGGACCCCGACATAAATTTGTGCGAATGACACCAAAGTGGCCCAAAACAGCGCCAGTGGGGCTACCCAGCGGTATCGTTTACGGAAAAAGAGCAGGAGGAGGGTAGCAAAAGCAAATGTATTGGTGGCGTGACTGGAGGTAAAACTTTTTCCTCCGCCACATAATTCGATGCGTAAAGTAACCTTATCCTGAAAATTTTCATCGTTACAAGGTCGCATCCTTCCTACTGCCGGTTTTATAACGGAGCTGCTGATTTGGTCGCTGGCGACAAAATTTAATCCCAACAACAAAATCAGTATCACGCCTTTCCAACGATATTTTACACATAACAAAATTGCAATTATTGCATATAATGGTATCCAGAAAAATTTATCGCGAACAGGAGGAAGTATAACATCAAAAAAACTGTTACCCCATTTGTTGTTAATTATCAAAAACAACCACTGATCAAATTGTTGAATTGGTTCGGGGAAGTTCATTTTTGTGCGATTATTATCAGTCGTTCAGAATGTAATTTATCAAAAGGCTGTAAACGATAATTCCCAAATGTATCAATAATTTTTAATCCCGCCGCTGAACAATATTGTTCAAAATTGCTGAATTGTAATGCGCGTACATGTTCATTAAAAATATATTGTTTGTTTTTATCCTGCACTACAATTTTTTTACTGATCATGCCGTTGATATAACTTTTTGTGATATCAAATTTTAAATCGCCAATAATTTTATGTTCATCTTCCACCAAATTTTGGAGTGTGGTGAAAACATTCAAAAAATCAATTACCAGTTTTCCGCCGGGTTTTAATCCTTTTGCAAAAGATTTTATACATTGTGCATCATCTTTTGTATTTTCGAAATAACCAAAGCTGGTGTAAAAATTGAAAATAAAATCAAAATAATTTATCCTGAACGGATTAATCATATTCAGGGTGAAAAAACTCAAATGTTCATTTTCGGCAATTTTTGCTTCGCGGATATTACTTTCAGAGAGGTCGATTCCCGTAACATCAAAACCTTTTTCGGCTAAATAAATGGCATGGCGACCTTTACCACAGGCGGCATCCAGAATTTGAGCATCAGGTTTTGGATTTAAATAGCCAATCAATGCATCCAGAAAGGCTGCAGCTTCGTCTTCATCACGGTGCTGATACAGAATATCGTAGTAGCACTGACTAAACCATGTTTCAAACCAGTTTTTTGTGATGGCCATTTTAAAATTATACAGCAAATGTATAAGATTTAAACATTTATTCGTTAATACGCATAATTTGAATTTGTATAACTTTGTTGCGCGACTATGACACTTATTAAATCGATTTCCGGCATTAGAGGCACTATTGGAGGGACGGCCGGACAAAATCTGACCCCGGAAGACATTATTAAATTTACTGCTGCTTTTGGCACATGGATCAAACGCACTACAGGAAATCCTATAATTGTTATTGGTAGAGATGCCCGAATCAGTGGTGAAATGGTGAATCATCTGGTAACCGGAACTTTACAATCTATTGGTATTAAAGTAATTGACCTCGGATTATCTACAACACCTACAGTAGAAATTGCTGTGCCAAGAGAAAATGCAGGCGGGGGAATAATTATTACCGCATCACATAATCCGAAAAATTATAATGCATTAAAATTATTAAATCATGTAGGCGAATTTATTTCTGCTGCTGATGGAGAAGCAGTGCTTGCAATTGCAAACACTGAAGAAATAATTTACAGCGATGTAGATAAAATTGGAGAGTATCAACACAAATTTTATTACATCCAAAAACATATCGATAAAATTCTCGAATTGCCTTTGGTAAATAAAAAAGCAATTAAAGAAAGAAATTTCAGAGTAGTTATCGATTGTGTTAATTCAACAGGTGGTATTTCAGTTCCTGAATTATTAGTTGCATTGGGTGTTACCGATGTAATAGAATTATTTACAAATCCGAATGGCAGATTTCCGCATAATCCGGAACCACTGCCTGAACATCTTGGCACCATAGCACACGAAGTAAAACACCAGAAAGCAGATGTTGGTTTGGTGGTGGATCCTGATGTTGACCGTCTTGCAATTGTTTGTGAAAACGGCGATATGTTTGGCGAAGAATATAGTCTTGTTTCCATTGCCGATTACGTATTAAAAACACAAAAAGGTAACGTCGTTTCCAATTTATCTTCTACCCAGGCATTGCGTGATGTTGCTGTGAAACATGGTGTGGAACATCATCAAAGTGCAGTTGGTGAAGTGCATGTGGTGCAAAAAATGAAAGAAGTAAATGCCGTTATTGGGGGTGAAGGAAACGGTGGTATTATATACCCTGAATTACATTACGGGCGTGATGCATTGGTTGGCATTGCACTATTCCTATCGCATTTAGCCACTTCAGGTAAAAGTTGTTCCCGCTTAAGAGCAGAATATACCAACTATTTTATGGCAAAAAACAAAATCGAACTGCCGGAAGGCACCGATGTGCAATACATTTTGCGTAAAATGGAAGAAAAATATAAAAAAGAGAAACTCAACAAAACCGATGGTTTAAAAATAGAAATGGATGGCGACTGGGTGCATTTAAGAGCTAGTAATACCGAGCCAATCATCCGTATTTATTCGGAAAGTTCGACCAAAACCACGGCTGAAAGCATTAATCGCAAGATTATGGACGACATTAAAAATGTCATGAAATAGTCATTTGGGGTGCCTTTTTCGGCTACTCAGGGTAAATGCTTAGCTTTGTACTTTAACTAAGATACATGCGCGTTTATTTAGACAATGCCGCCACAACTCAACTGGATCCTAAGGTAATGGAGGCTATGCTTCCTTATTTACAGCAGTTTTATGGCAATCCTTCATCCATACATTCATTTGGCAGAGAAACCCGTGCGGCAATAGAAAAGTCGCGCAAGTTGATTGCCAACCTGTTTAAGGTATCACCGGGTGAAATCTTTTTCACCAGCGGCGGAACGGAGGCAAATAATATGGCTATGCAATGCAGTGTGCGCGATCTTGGCGTTACCCGCATTATTACTTCCCCAATCGAACATCACGCTGTTACCCATACCGGAGAAGCATTAAAACATGAGGGTAAAATTCAATTGCAATACGTTGCCCTGCACGCTGATGGTTCTGTTGATTATGAAAATTTAGAAGAACTGCTTAAATCTTCTGATGCAAAAACATTAGTGAGTTTAATGCATGCCAATAATGAAATTGGAACATTACTGGATGTTGAACGCGTAAGCAATTTATGCGCTCAATACGGTGCTTATTTTCATTGCGATACCGTGCAAACAGTTGCACATTATTTATTGGATTTACAAAAAACAAAAATTCATTTTATTTCCTGTGCCGCACATAAATTTCACGGACCAAAAGGCATCGGATTTATTTATATTAATTCAGAAGCGAAAATTAAACCATTAATTCACGGTGGTGCACAGGAAAGAAATTTACGCGCAGGAACTGAAAATTTATATGGCATTATCGGGTTGGCCAAAGCATTGGAAATTGCCTATGCTGAATTAGATGCAGTACAACAACATATTACCGGTTTGCGCGATCATATGCAAAAACGATTAATGGAGGAAATTCCCGGAGTGCAATTTAATTCAGACCCAAAAGGTTTGTATACGGTATTGAATGTTAATTTCCCGGCTAACGATAAAAGCGAATTATTATTATTTAATTTAGATATAGCCGGTATTGCAGTTAGTGGCGGAAGTGCCTGTAGCAGCGGTACCGATATCGGTTCACATGTAATAGCCCAGTTAAAACGTTCACCCGGAACAACAGCAGTACGTTTTTCTTTTTCGAAATTTAATACAATCGAGGAAATTGATTTTGCGGTAGATAAAATTCGCGAAATGATTCCGGTTGCAGTGAGTTGATTTTCAGGATATTCGTATCTTAACGGTTCATAGCAAAATAACACACTATGGGTAACCGTCGTAATTTTCTCAAAAAATCAGCAGCCTTAGTAAGCCTTGCCACTATTCCTGATTTATTATTCAGTGAAGAATTAAAAGCAGCAGTAGCTAAAGCTAATACCATGTCGCCTGCAGCTCTTGCAGAAGATGAAACTTTTTGGGCAACCATTAAAACTGCTTATACCGCATCTGCAACCATTATCAACTTAAATAACGGTGGCGTAAGCCCTTCTCCTAAAGTAGTGCAGGATGCCATGTTGCGTTATAGTCAGCTCGCCAACGAAGCACCCAGTTATTACATGTGGCAAATTCTGGATAAAGGCAGAGAAAATTTGCGCAAAAAAATTGCTGATGTGGCCGGATGTGATGCATCAGAAATTGCCATAAATCGGAATACAACCGAAGCATTGGATAATGTGATTTTTGGGCTTGATTTTGAAAAAGGTGATGAAATTCTGCTTACAAAACAGGATTATCCAAACATGATTAATGCCTGGAAACAAAGAGAAAAACGAGATGGCATTGTATTAAAATGGATTAATCTCGATTTGCCAACAACGGATACTGATTATCTCGTAAAAAAATATACCGAACAAATAACACCTAAAACCAAACTGGTTCAAGTAAATCATATTATTAACTGGACCGGTCATATTAATCCTGTTAAACAAATTGCTGATGCCGTGCATGCAAAAGGCCCGGAGGTTATGATTGACGGTGCACATACTTTGGGACATTTTGTATTTAAAATTCCAGAATTAGGTGGCGATTATTATGGCAGCAGTTTACATAAATGGATGAGTGCAACAATTGGTTCCGGAATATTATGGATTAAAAAAGAAAAAATTCATAAAGTATGGCCATTAATGGCTTGTCCGGATACCATGGACGTAAATGATATTCGCAAATTTGAATCATTAGGTACACGGAATTTTCCTATTGAATATAGTATTGCAACCGCTATCGATTTTCATAATATGATTGGCCCGGAAAGAAAAGAAGCACGTTTGCGCTATTTAAAAGATTATTGGGTAAATAAATGTACATCACTACCAAAATTTAAATTAAATACGGCAATGGATAAAAACTATTCCTGTGCTATTGCGAATTTCAGTTTAACAGGAATAGAACCCGGTGATATTGCATCAAAATTATTTACTGACCATGGCATACATTGTGTAAGTATTGTATGGGAAAATATCAGTGGCGTGCGCGTTGCACCGCATGTTTATACTAGTATTTACGACCTGGATGCCTTGGTAAAAGGTATTCACAAAATTGCGGAATAATACCTGTTTATAATTCAGCTAAAAACGCCATCGTATCTATATGATCGGCATAATCGCTTAAGCCGGGAAATTGTGTTTTCCCAAATGGTGTATTACCCGGCGCGCTTGCAACAACACATTGTAAATCCGCAGAAATTTGTTCAATTTTTTGGGCGAGATTTTCTTTTGTGTAATACGTTTCGCAATACAATAATGAGAGTGGCGAAAATAATTGTTCATTATCCAACAACATATAAAAATCGTTGGTTAGATAATCAGTTGAGTTTAACATTAAAAGTGCACGATTGTAATCGTAATTATTGCTATACTTCGTATTTTCAGTTACATAACGATAATCTTCCCAAAGGCGGAATAAATTTTGCTTATCGTAATTTTCAGGAATAAAAACCTTGCCTACATTTCGACAACCTAATCCGTAATAATAAAAAACATCTTTACCCAAATTATACAATTCTTCATCTGATTCATCACCGGTTAATATGGCAATCGAAGTTCTGTTTTTGCGAATGATATGCGGATATTTCCCAAAATAATATTCGAAATAACGCGACGAATTATTACTTCCTGTTGCAATCACCGCATCAAAATTTTCCAATTTTTCAACGAACTGTATTTGTGATTCAAAAACAGGGTCTAGTTTTACCAGCTCCTTTTTCAGCCAGGGAAAAAAGAACATATCTTTTGAACTCAGTTTCACCTGAGCAAAATGGCCGCTTACCAGCACACAAATTAAATCGTGCATACCCACAAAAGGGACATTTCCGGCCAAAACCAGACCAATCGTTTTTTGGGAAGCCGGTTTAGGATATGCGGACGCCCATAGCATCAAATCAGCTTCGTTTAGCATGTTTTCGCTGATGCTATTCAGCATGCGTTGGGTTTCAGCAGGTGTAAACCAGGGATTATGTATTTCAGTGCGATGCAAAACCGCAAGCAATTCAGCATCCGGATTTTTAATTTTTTGGCCAAATACGGCCAACGACGAAATAACCCGTTTTGTATCCATTTGAACAGTATTCATAATCGGCTGTAAAATTACATCAACAAAACGGGAGACGATAACCGAAAGGGGAGGTCTTTATTTAGAATGATTATAAATTTTGCTTATATTAACGGTCTATTTTGAAATATCCTTTCACTGCCTCTATATTTGGGCACTCAAAAAAAGAATAAAAATTATGGCGATTCATATTACGTCCGACTGTATTAACTGTGGAGCTTGCGAGCCCGAATGTCCAAACAATGCAATTTATGAAGGTGGTGTAGAATGGGCTTTTGCCGACGGAACTACCGTAAAAGGTGCTGTAACCATGTTAGATGGAACAACCATGGATGCAGACCAGAAAAATGCTCCAGTAGCAGATGATATTTATTATATCGTTCCTGACAAATGTACCGAATGCCAGGGTTTCCACGAAGAACCGCAATGCGCGGCTGTTTGCCCGGTTGATTGTTGCCTTCCTGACCCTGATCATGTTGAATCTGAAGAACAATTGTTGGCAAAAAAAGCAAAAATGCATATTTGATTGCCCAAATATTATAGTGTATTGCGCCATTCATTCGAGTGGCGCTTTTTTTTTGCAGGTATGTAGAATTGTGCACAAATCAGATACTTCTGAATTCACCTTTTCCGTTAATTTGCTGCAAATTTGAGTATGAAAAAGAATGTGGCCGTTATTTGCGGCGGATATACGGCAGAACGTAATATTTCTCTTGGCAGCGGTGATGTAGTTACACGCAATCTGGATGCTGAAAAATACAATATTTATAAAGTATTGGTAAACACCGATGGTTGTTATGTGCAACCCGAAAATACCCGCGTAAATATGAGCGATTTCAGCTTTGAACAAGGTGGAAATAAAATAAAATTCGACCTCGTTTTTAACGCAATTCATGGTTCTCCGGGTGAAGATGGTCGCATTCAGGGATATTTCGACATGTTGAATATTCCTTATAACAACTGTGGTTCCGCAACCTCAGCACTAACTTTTAATAAAGTCTGGACAAAAAAAGTATTAGCCGGCGCAACTAGCATGGCAAAAGGAAAATTGCTAAAAAAATCGGATGCACAATTAAATGCATCGATTCAGGAAATAATTTCAACGTTTCAACTCCCTGTGTTTGTTAAACCAAATAACAATGGTTCCAGCTATGGTATTTCGAAGCTGAAAACCTTCGACACACTTGCTGATGCTGTTTCTGAATCGTTTAAATATGATGAAGAGGTTTTGGTGGAAGAAGGTATTACCGGCACCGAAGTTACCTGCGGCGTTTACCGTTATAAAGGGGAGATCATCGTGTTGCCTTTGTGTGAAGTAGTTTCCGGCAAACATGAATTTTTTGATTACACGGCAAAGTATGTGGCCGGTGAAAGTGATGAAATTATTCCTGCTCGCATACCGCAAACAGAAGCAGATAAAGTGGCAGCAACATCCGCAAATATTTACAGATTACTTAATTGTAAAGGTGTTGTTCGCATCGATTATATCATCAGCAATGGTGAACCACATTTTCTTGAAGTGAATACCGTTCCCGGTATTAGTGAAGCCAGTATTGTGCCCAAAATGGCTATTGCATCCGGGTTAACATTACAGGCATTTTTTGACCGTTTACTGGAGGAAGCTTCCGCAGGATGAATTTTACCCGACGTTTCCTGTTTTTTCAATTAAATTTGCGACAATCCTGATGGGAAAATCAAAGCAACCTTCGTCTGATAGTCCCGGAATATGGCGCTTTTTAACAAGCAAAATATTCTGGCTGAATGTGTTTGCAGCAATAGTTGCAATAATTGCCCTGTTATGGGGTACTTTGTTTTTTGTACAACAATATTCCCGCCATGGCGAAAGTCAGACCGTTCCAAACCTGATTGGCAAAACCACGCTGGAAGCCATGCAGGAACTGGATAATCTTGATTTGGAATACGCAGTTATGGATTCCACCTTCGATCCGGATGAACGCCCGCTTTCAGTAATTAGCCAGGATCCTATCCCTGATTCAAAAGTGAAAAGTGGAAGAACTATTTATGTGACGATTAACATGACTACGGCACCAAAAACCGAAATCCCGCGTTTTGAGGTTGGTACCAGTTATATCAGCGTTCGTGAAATTTTGGAAAGTCATGGGTTAAAAGTGGGTGATATCATTTATAAACCCTTCGAATACAAGGATGTATATCTGGATATGAAAGTGCATGGCGACCGAAAATCGCTCAAACCGGGCAGTTTTATACCAAAAGGAACCAAAATTGACCTGATTTTAGGGAATGGACTCGGTGATACAAAAATTGGAATACCGGACCTTACAGGGCTGACATATCTTGAAGCTATTAACCTCATTCAGTTAAAAGAATTGTCGGTGGGAACTGTTATTGCTAGTGGTACAATTAAGGATAGTGCAGATGCGTTAGTGTTCAAACAATTTCCAACCGCAGGTAACGAAAAAACGGTTAATTTAGGGTCTATGGTAGATATCTGGATTACCGATGACCCGGATGCCATCATAAATGAGGATGAGTTGGATAATTAATAAAATAATATTATCAGAAATACTTTTTCATGAAAAAATTATTATTACTTCTATTTATAAGTAGTGTGGTGCATGTAGCTTTTAGTCAGGAAGTTCTTTCTCCCCTTAAATACAATACTGCATTATTTAATCAAAAATCATTAGGCGGCAGCAGAAGTGTGGTTGAAAACAGAGATACGTTATGTATCCCATTTATTGATGATTTTTCAGGTAGTTTAATTGTGATTGATGAATCGTTAACAGATTGTGGTGATACTATTGAACATATTGCGTCAGCTATTTATCCATCGTCATTATTTTGGGCAGATAGTAATGCATTTGTAAACAAAACATATCCGGCTTTGCCACCAACTTACGGTGTGGTAACGTTAGATGGTTTAAATAAATACGGCAAACCTTATAACGAAGGTTCAAGTTTTGATAAAGCAGATGAATTAACATCTAAACCCATAAACCTTGCCGACCCAACTGATTCGGTGTATTTAAGTTTTTATGTTCAGCCGGGTGGATTTGGCGAATTTCCAAATACCGAAGATTCTATAATTCTCGATTTTAAAGATGTTGATGGTAATTGGGTGAAACAATGGTATGCGGTAAATACTTTAGGAAATGATCCGCAATCATTTAAATTAATTATGGTGCCTGTTGAAGACAGTTATTTTTATAACGGATTTACTTTTCGTTTCCGCAACTGGGCAGGTGTAAACGGCAACAATGATCACTGGAATATCGATTATGTTTTGTTGGATGATGAACGCACTTATAACGATACCTTATTTCGCGACGTGGCAATTGTGTATACACCGGAACGTTATTTGAAAAATTATCGTCAGATGCCATGGAATCAATTTAAAAATCACCAATCTGCTGAACTGGCATTTGATCATGGTGTATTTATGTATAATAATTTTAATGCCATTATTAATACTTCGCATCAGTATTCAGTTGTAGAAAAATATAGTGGAGATGTAGTTGTTGCGCCAACTACGCCGGTTTCGGTTAACCTGAATCCTGCATCGTTGGCATATAATAGTTATCCGTCGTTTGAAATACCAGGAGGCACTACCGGATTTGACAATGATAGTTTAACCATCAGATTTAATTATAATATTACACCTTCAGGCGATATTAATTCACGCAATGATACAATTGTGCATGATCAGGCATTTTATAATTATTTTGCATATGATGATGGCACCGCAGAACGTGCTTATGCATTAGTTGGAACCGGTGCTAAATTAGCCATACATTTTCACGCCAACGAACCAGATACGCTGAAAGAAGTTTACATTCACTGGGCTTATGTGGATGGTAATAAAGGTAATTTGTTTTTCAGTTTAGTAGTGTGGGATCAAATTGATACCACATTGGCTTCTGCAGATGAAAATATTATTTTCCAAAACGATTTTCTTACCCCTAAATATGTTGATTCAATTAATGGATTTTACGTTTACAAATTAGTCGACTTTTTAGGCAACCCTACACCTGTTGTTGTTGATGGCGATTTTTATGTGGGCTGGTTACAAACACAAGATGAATTTTTAAACGTTGGTTTTGATGTAAATAACGATTTTAGTGATGATGTATATTTTAATGTTGGCGGAAGCTGGCAGCAATCATCGTTAAACGGTGCCATTATGATTCGTCCGCGCGTTGGTGGCGATTATTCAGTTTATAATCCAATCGTTAACAACAAACCTGAGATTGCTACAATACAAGTGTATCCTAATCCGGCAACCTCCGTTTTACATATTGATACAGCATTACAAGGGAATATTAATTATACCATTTTTGACCAATCCGGGCGAATTGTGCTGAATGAAAATACAGCTTCGCGGCAGTTAGATATTGCAAATTTGAGCAGTGGATTTTACATTTTGAAAGTGAACGATTTGCAAACCGGAAATGTTATGATGGGGAAATTTATTAAAGAATAAAAAATGCTCCTTTCAGGCGGAGCGCATTAGCTTAACCAATACTCAAATTAATTACTTACATGGACATTACTGTTGAAGAATTAAAAGCACGCATGGACACCGGTGAAGATTTATTTATCATCGACGTGCGTGAACCACATGAATACGAAGAATTTAATATCGGCGGACAATTAATACCACTTGCCACACTGCCAATGAAAATGTATGATTTTGATGAGGATAAGGACAGAGAAATAATAATTCATTGCCGTTCAGGTATGCGCAGTAATACCGGAAAAGCATTACTGGTTGCATCAGGGTTTACGAATGTAAAAAATGTAATTGGTGGTATGCTGGAATGGCAAAGTAAGTTTGGCTCCAAATGACCAAACCCGAAAGGCAAATAATTTTTTTTGATGGTGTTTGCAATTTATGCAACAGCAGCGTTCAAAAAATATTAAAAAACGACAAACGCGGTAAATACCATTTTGCTTCTTTACAATCGGATTTTACGCAACAGTTTTTTAAAGAGAAACAATATCAGCCTAAAGCGGAAAGTATTATCTTATACAACGGAAAAAATTTTTACCATAAATCAGCCGCCGTTTTGCGGGTGGCGGGTAATTTGAGATTTCCGTATCCAATGTTAAGTGTCTTGCGCATTTTTCCGCCGGTTATCAGTAATATGGTATATGATTTTGTAGCACGCAATCGCTACCGCTGGTTTGGAAAAAGAGAAAGCTGCATGATTCCCGAACCCCGCTGGAAGCAACGTTTTGTCGACCAAAACTGAGTTGATTTGTAGCATCCTGTTTTATCCGCTAATTTTACCACAACGATGCGTACCGTTTATCTGTTTGTGTTATTAGGTAGTTTGATGTTATTGCTTACTTATTGTAATAATGACAATAAGTCTGCAGATAGCGACTCGCCCTATCTCAACCAAAACGATACCGTTCAATATGTAGGCATGGAAACCTGTAAACTTTGTCATGCCGATAAACACGCAACATTTATTCATACCGGCATGGGCAAAAGTTTCGACCGGGCAACACACAGTAAAAGTGCTGCAACTTTTGATGCGCATGCTGTAGTGTATGATTCCATAAATAATTTTTACTACAAACCATTTTGGCGGAATGATACCTTGATGATAAAGGAGTATCGCCTTGCCGGAAAAGATACCATTCATCAAAGAACGGAAGCCATAGATTATATTATTGGCAGCGGGCAACATACCAATTCGCATTTGATGAACATTAACGGATATATTTATCAGGCACCAATCACATTTTACACGCAAAAAAGACAATGGGATTTAGCGCCCGGAATGGAAAATGGTTTTAATTCGCGCTTCAGCAGAATAATTACCGCCGAATGTATGACCTGTCACAATGGTTTGCCTGAGTTGGTTGCCGGTTCTGTAAATAAATACAATAAAATACCTTCAGGCATAGATTGTGAACGTTGTCACGGACCCGGAAGTTTGCATGTTGCACGCGTGAGTAATAATATTCTTGTTGATACTGCAAATGCAATTGATTACAGTATTGTAAATCCGAAAAAATTATCGGTGGAATTACAAAATGAGTTGTGTATGCGTTGCCATTTGCAGGGTGTAAATGTGTTAAATGAACATGCCGGATTTTTTGATTTTAAACCGGGCGATAAAATAAATGAGCACTGGAATATTTTTCTTCCAAAATTTGATGGGAAAAATGATAAGTTTTTAATGGCATCGCAGGCAGACAGGATGGTGCAGTCGAAGTGTTATATTGAAACTAAACAATTAAGCTGTATCACCTGCCATAACCCACATTTAACCGTAAAAGAAACACCCGTAGCACAATTTAATGCGCCTTGCAAAAATTGTCATCTCCCCAACAAAAACGACTGCAAAGCAACTGTTGCAGTGCGATTAGCGGCGCAGGATAATTGTAGTGGTTGTCATATCCCAAAATCAGGTGCTATCGATATTCCACACGTTTCAATATCAGATCATAAAATTCAAATTCCGGGAAAACAGGAAACAGAACGCGATGGTAAATTTATCGGGTTAGTATGTCTAACAACAGAAAAACCTGAACCACTTTTAATGGCAAGAGGTTATTTACATTATTTTGAATCATTTAATAATGATAAACAATTACTCGACAGTGCGAAAAGTTATTTGAATAAAGTAAAAGATAAAAATGATAGTTACCGCAGTGTATTAATACATTATTATTACATGTTGAATGATTTCAAAAATATAGTTGCGACAGAAAAAAGTATTAAATCAAAATCGGATATTGATGCTTGGACGGCTTATCGGATAGGGGAGGCGTTTCAGGCGCAAAATGATTATGCAGGAGCGGTAAATTATTTTGCCCTTGCCGTTAAAGCAGAACAATACAATCTTGATTATAATTTTAAATTGGCCACAGCACAAATTTTTAACGGAAATGTGAAGGAAGCAGAACGACTGTATCGATTTGTTATTGCTGAAAATCCTACTTATCAGAAAGCATGGAATAATTTGGGTGTGTTGCTAGCCGGAAAGGCAAAATATGATGAAGCGGAGCAGTGTTTGTTAAAAGCAGTCGCTTTGGATCCTGATTATACCTTATCACGGATAAAGTTGGCCGAATTATATATTGCCACCCGACAGCGGACAAAAGCCCGTGAGCAGGTTACTTTTTTAGAAAAATATTATCCCCAACTGCCGGAGGTATCACAGCTAACTCTACAACTTCGCAGTATATAATTAACTTTGCCATCAGAAACACGGTAGATGAAATTTATTTCGGCAAAATTCCAGAGCACCTTAACCAAGAAATACCGCGATTTTGTTGCCTTTACTCAACGAACCAGCTTACCCGGTTTCGATGGTATTCCGATTTACGATGTGATTACCTTTTTTCGTCAGGAGATTAAGCGCGACCAGTTACCTGTAAGGGCTTCGGCTATTTCATTTAATTTCCTGCTCGCTGTTTTTCCTTCCATCATCTTTTTATTTACCCTCATTCCCTACATACCCATTAGCGGATTGGATGTGAGTATTCATAAATTTTTTAAAGATGTAATGCCGGAAAGCGGATATGTATTTCTTGAATCAACAATCAACAGCATTACAACTATTAAACGCAGTGGTTTATTATCACTCGGTTTTTTATTGGCATTTTATTTCTCAACCAATGGTGTAAGAATGATTTTGTTGACATTTAATAAAAATCATCCGCTATATGCCCGACGCAATTTTTGGAGAAATAGGTTTGCATCATTCCGACTGACATTTTATTTATTTATGCTGTTTATAGCATCTATTATTCTTATCATTACAGGCGATGTTTTTGTAGAATGGTTTGGCGGTTTAATAAATTGGGAAGATGCAACAGGTCGGGTCTTTTTAACGATCTTTCAATACATCGTAATTTTATTATTATTTTTTCTAGGCATATCACTTATTTATTACTACGGTCCGGCTTCCAAACATCGCTGGCGTTTTATAACACCAGGCGCATCATTTGCAACCGTTTTTTCAATTGCCACTTCACTCGGTTTTGGATATCTCGCCAACAACTTTATTAGTTACAACGAAGTATATGGTTCAATCGGAACCTTAATTGTGTTGATGATTTGGATTAATCTAAACTCACTGGTTTTACTTGTTGGCTTTGAAATTAATAACAGTATTGATGTGAACAGGATATTGAGACAGAAAGGAGACGAAGTGGGCAATTAGCAAATTGGTTAATTAGCAAATTAGCCGATTAGCAAAGTAGCAAATGGGTCCAAGAAGGAAATGATTCAACAAAATTTGAATTTTATCGTTAAAATTAATTAGTGCTCAAATTAGACAGAGGCTAATTTGCCAATTCATGAAAAAATTAGCGAATATTGTACTTGTAACTCAAAATTCAACCATCAGCTAATTTGCTAATCAGCTAATTATCTAATTAAATACTCAAACTGTCAATCAAACTCAAAACTAAACCATCAGCTAATCAGCTAATTTGCTAATTAGCTAATCAAAACTATGCAACTCTACTACCTAGCCACCTGTTCCACTTGTGCGAGAATTATGAAAGATTTGAAAGTAAGTAAATACAACTTTCGATTACAGGATATTAAAACAGAGCCCATTACACCGAAGCAATTAGATGAAATGGTTAAACTTGCCGGTTCGTATGAGGCGTTGTTTAGTCGCGTGGCATTAAAATACCGTTCATTGGGATTGAATAATATGCAGCTTACTGAAAAAGATTACCGCAAATATATTCTCGAAGAATACACTTTTTTAAAGCGACCGGTATTTATCATCAACAACAAAATTTATATCGGAAACGCACCCAAGAATGTCGAAGCAGTGGCAGCAGCGTTAAAGGCTGTCAAATAAGAATTTTTTGTTAAATCACGCACTTTCCTTTGGATATGGATTGCTTGTTTTGTGGTTTTGAAGAATAGTTTTAAATTTATCATTCAAAACCCGATAGTATGCTTAAATATTTTACTCCTCTACTCCTCATTTGCACACTTAATTCAACACCGGCCCACGCTGCAAAACCAATTTTAGCCGATGGCGATAACTGTGGCAGTGCAGTTCCTGTTACTGAAGGAACTTACACGGCTCCGAATCCTGATTACTGGTATATTTTTGAAGTTCCTGTCACCGGAACCTACCTGATCAGCACCTGCGACTTAGGAAATACCTGCGATACACGATTATATGTGTATGATCATTGTGCAGGCCTGATTCCTACTGAATTAGCGGAGGGAACTATGTCGTACAACGACGATTATTGTGCTACGCAATCACAAATTACAACAGTATTGGTTGCGGGAGATGAAGTATATATTCGAATTGGCGATAAAGACACTGATTGTGCCGGAGAGCCTATAGGTTGGTCGCTTGCATATGCAGGAGTGCCAATAGGATGTACCGATGAATATGCTTGTAACTACTCACCTTTAGCGATTGATGATGATGGTTCATGTATTTACCCCGGCAACCCTGATTGCCCGTCAGGACCGGATTTAGTTTTAGACCCAACTTATTTTGATGGTGATATCGGACCTGATTGGGGAGATGATTTCCAAATTGGAACTATTGATGCAGATGCTTGGGATAACGCATGTTATATAGATGAAGGATCGTTAACCGGTCCCGGAATCAGAACAATTATTCGTTTCGGAATTAAAATTGATAACCAGGGCGATGAAGATTACCATATCGGAACCGCTGCTGAAAATCCTTACCTCGTATTTGACCCTTGTCACGGACATACCCATTATGTAGATTACGGTGAATATCTGTTATATGATTCAGTTGGAACCGAAATTCCGGTTGGTCATAAAAATGGTTTCGCTGTTATGGATTTATGCGGGATTGGCGGTTATAATGGCGCAGATATGGGTATATCTGCAGGATGTTATGATGCATATGGTTTAGGAACCGGCGGTCAGTGGATCGATGTTACTGATGTGCCTAACGGAACTTATACATTTGTTGCAAGAGTTAATTGGGATAACCATCCGGATATAGATGGCAGGGTTGAAACAAATCTTGCAAACAACTGGCGTTCGCGCTGTATCACCATTTCAAGAGATGTTGATGGTGTTATTTCTGCTGAAATGGCTGCCGATTGTGCAACATTTATTGATTGTTTAGGTGAAATTTGGGGTGATGCCATGATAGATTGCGAAGGCAATTGTAACGGATGGCATCATTTGGGTGATGTGAATGAAGATTCAACGCGTGCAATGGATGATGTTGACATTTATGTAAATGATATTTTAGATAATACCATAATTGCTGAAATGTGTAACGATGCCAATAATGATGGTGATATAGATGTAGTAGATGCTGCATTGGTGATGGGTTGTGCAAACGAAGGTTTAGGATATGTGCATGAAGCCGATTTATGTTCATTACCACAAACCATGTTTAACAATGCTGATACAGTAACTTATAGTATTGGTTCTGTAAATGATGCTTTCCATTATCTAGATATTTATAGTTTAAATCCGAGCTCAAGAATTTTGGCTGCTCAATTTGAAATGGAAGGTTTAACCATTGATTCGGTGCAGAATTTATGTCCTGAAACTTTCGGAACAAACTACACATTAACTTATACCGATGATGAAGTAATTGCGTTAGGACATAATGAAGTGCCTTATCAGGTACATCATGAGCCGATACCAACCTTCCGTATTTTTTATACAACTACTTATCCTGCTGAAATATGTATTAAACGTTTTACAGCAGCCGTAAATGAAAATTTTGAAGAAGTGGTAACACAAATGGCCAATAACTGTGTAACGCTTGATGCTACCGGAGTTCAGGCTTACAGTTCGAATGTAATGAACGTTACTATCCAGCCAAATCCATTCAGCAATAGTGCAGTTTTAAACTTCGATAATGCTACTAATGCTGCATATACATTAGAATTGAGCGATTTAAATGGTAACATTATCAGAACATATACAGTTAATAGTGGTTCTGTAACAATTAATCGCGCTGAACTTGCTGCAGGTGTTTATGTTTACCGTTTAACAGGTGGTAAAACAACACAAAGTGGTAAGTTTATCATTCAATAAAAAAGCCTGATCAGTGGCGTAAAAATATTTCACTTATAACCATATCTAAACCCTGACTGTATCGTCAGGGTTTTTTATGCACCATGCCTAAATCCCTTCATGTTCTAAGAAATAGTATCTTCGCCACATGCGCATCGGGTTTGACGCCAAAAGGATATTTCAAAACGCCACAGGTTTAGGTAATTACAGCAGGAGCGTAGTAAAAAATCTTGCTCAAAAATTTCCTGAAAATGAGTATGTATTGTTTACCCCGAATTCGAGAAACGCATTACCATTTCCGTCTGAAAATAATGTGCGAACAGTAATCGGGAGAGGTTCAGTGTGGAGAAGTTTTGGCATACGACGCGATATTGTTAAAAATAAAATTGACGTTTATCACGGGCTCACCAACGAATTACCTTTTAGTATAAATAAAACAGATGCTAAAAGTATTGTTACCATTCACGATTTAATATTTGAACATTTTCCGCATCATTATCCGGGTGTGGACAGAACGTTGTATGATGTTAAAAGTAAATTTGCTGTAAATCATGCTGATGTTATTGTTGCGGCGAGTGAAAGCACAAAACGTGATATCATAGACTACTACAAGGTTTCAGGCGATAAAATCAAGGTGATTTATCAAAGTTGTGATGATGTTTTTTACGATGCATTTGATGCAGATTTAAGTGCATATAATTTACCATCTGAATTTATATTAAATGTTGGCTCGGTTACGGAGCGAAAAAATTTATTAGCCGTTTGTAAATCGTATTTATTAATTCCGGATGCTTTAAAAATTCCATGTGTAATTATTGGTAACGGAAAACGATATGCAGAAGAAGTAAATACTTTTATTCAGGAACATCATTTATCGAAATGGTTTATTTTTCTTGAAAATATTCCTACACCACATTTACCTGCATTTTATCGCAAGGCAAAATGTTTTATTTATCCGAGTTTGTACGAAGGATTTGGCATACCCGTATTAGAAGCCATGGTATGTAATTGCCCCGTAATCACCTCCGGCATTTCCAGTCTCCCCGAAGTTGGTGGCGATGCTGCCGTTTACATCAATCCTGATAAACCCGAAGAAATTGCCCACAGCATAACTGAGGTTTTAGGCAATACGGGACTCCGTGAAAGTATGGTAAGCAAAGGAAAACAACGATTACCGGTCTTCGAAAAGTTCGGCCTGGCCGATAAAATGATGGCGCTCTATCAGGGCTAAAGTCCATTTTTCTCCATTTTTACTCCTCTCAAAATTATTTTTTTCGATTAAGGGTCACTAAAAACGGCTGTAATCCACTCTCGATAAGGATTTCCGTGCAAAAAAATATTTTTTCAGTTTGTACAATATTTTTAAAATAAATTCGTTTAAGTGGTTCAAAGCATGAAAACACGCGGTAAAGTCCTTTTAGTGGTTTTATTTGGCGTTCTGCTGACCGTAGTTTTTCTGCTCATTCGCTTTCCTTACATCGCTCCCTGGTATCATCGTACGTATTCGGCAGAAGCCTACACTGAAGCGGTTTTGAACATTGAAAGTATTAGCGAAACCGAAACTGAAACCTGTATTTTGTCCCGTTTCGAAAAACTTTACCCGTTTTGGTTAGGGACAAGATGGAATTTTAACGGCATATCTGAAACACCCGGTGAGGGGAGTATCGCCTGTGGGTATTTTGTAACTACCATGGTTCGTGATATGCATTTTGACATTCCGCGCATTCGTTTAGCACAATGTGCTTCGGAGGAAATGATTAAAACATTGGTGGATTCTGCGCTGATAAAAAGATATTCCGGGGATCAAAATACGGTTATGTTAGCGGCTATTGAAGCCAAAGGGAGGAATCTTTACATTGTAGGACTGGATACCCATACCGGTTTTCTGCTCAACGATGGGAGTGAATCTTGGTTTATTCACAGCAGCGGAAGTTTTCCGTTTTGTGTGGTAAAAGAAAAGGCATCAAAGGCTGATGTGCTGCTCGAATCGCAATATAAAGTTGTAGGGTGTTTGAGCGAAAGTCAGTTGATTTGGGGGTATTAATTTGGAAAAGTTATATAAACTAAAAAATCCACCAATTGGTGGATTTTTTAGTTTGGCGGAGAAAGAGGGATTCGAACCCCCGGAGGCTCGCACCTCAACAGTTTTCAAGACTGCCGCAATCGACCGCTCTGCCATTTCTCCGGTGCAAAGGTAATATTTCAAAATCAGGTTTTAAAATAAATCTAAAAAATATCGTATCTTGTTTTACCAACTGTTTATTTAACCGCTAAATTTTCATCTATGTCTACAGTGAACAAAATCCTTGAAAAAAAGGGGAAACCATTATTTACGATTACCCCGCTTACCTCTGTGTACAATGCACTTCAATCGCTGGCTTTGCATAATATCGGCGCTTTGGTTGTTAAAGATGGCGAACGGTTTTGCGGCGTATTTACTGAAAGAGATTATGCCCGTAAAGTTGTTTTGCAAGACCGTAATTCGCGTGAAACAAATGTGCAGGAAATTATGGATATCGATTGTGAAACTGTTAGTCCGACAGCCTCAATTAAAGATTGTATGGAATTAATGACTACAAATTCGATTCGATATCTTCCTGTTGTAGATGCAGATAAAGTTATCGGCATTATTTCAATTGGTGATGTAATTAAATCAATAATTGAAGACCAGGCATTCACCATGCAACAAATGGAAAATTATATTAGTCAGTAAGCAATGAAAACCAATTGACCGGTTTACGGCTAATAATATCTTGCCCAAATAATTTTTTTAAAGACTGCCTTTACGGTGGTCTTTTTTTGTGTTGCAACTGTCGGTTGTTCTTTTTACAATGGTTAAAAAGTGCTAATTCACATAGTTTTCTTTGTAGTTCCATTTGTATTCGGTTATTTCGTGATACCAACCTATTATCTATGAAAAATTTACTTAGTATTATCAGCTTCATTTTATTCTCATTATCCTTAGCTGCACAAAAAAATGTAAAACCGGCAACAGTATTGCCATTTGATACCACTGTTACTGCTGAATTAAAATTCAGGAATGTCGGCCCCTGGCGGGGTGGTAGAAGCACTGCTGTGGTGGGCGATTTAAATGATGAACAATTATTTTATTTTGGTTCAACCGGTGGTGGAGTATGGAAAACTCAGGATGGTGGCAGCAACTGGAAAAATATTTCTGATGGATTTTTTGGTGGCTCTGTGGGCAGTATTGCCGTAAGTAAATCTGATCCGGCTACAATTTTTGTGGGTATGGGAGAAAATACCATGCGTGGCAATGTGAGTGAAGGCATGGGCATCTGGAAATCAGAAAATGGTGGACGCAGTTGGAAAAATATGGGGTTGACGGATACGCGCCATATTATGCGCATTGTTATTCATCCAAAAAATTCAAATGTTATTTATGTTGCAGCACTCGGGCATTTATTTGGACCAAATTCGGAGCGTGGAATTTTTCGGTCGATGAATGGTGGTGTGAGCTGGGAAAAAATATTATATGTAAATGAAAATGTTGGTGCTTGCGATTTAGTGATTGATCCAACAGATCCGAATATTCTATTAGCTACATTCTGGAATGTAAAAAGAACACCTTATTCACTTGAAAGTGGTGGCCCCGGTTCAGGTATTTACAAAACCACCGATGCAGGAAATAACTGGACAAATATTACAAAAAATAAAGGTTTGCCGCAGGATACTTTAGGAATAATCGGTATTACGATTGCAGCAAGTAATCCCGATATTTATTATGCGATAATTGAAGCAAAAAACGGCGGTATTTTTAAAAGTGCGGATGCGGGAAAAACATGGACAAAGGCTTCCGATAATAGTAATCAGCGACAACGCGCATGGTATTTTTCGAAAATATTTTGTGATCCGAAAAATGAAAATGTTGTTTATGTATTAAATGTCGAATTTTGGAAAAGTACGGATGGTGCAAAAACATTTAATTCAATAAATACTCCACATGGCGATCATCATGATTTATGGATAGACCCGAATAATCCGCAACGTATGATTATTGGTGATGATGGTGGTGCTCAGGTTTCATTTGACGGGGGAAATAACTGGAGTACATATTATAATCAGCCAACCGCACAAATATATCGGGTAAGCACAGATAATGAAGTGCCTTACCGCATATATGGTGCACAACAGGATAATTCTTCATTGCGTATTGCACACCGCAGTAAAGGCGGACAAATTGATAACAGCGATTGGGAGCCAACAGCAGGATTTGAAAGTGGATTTGTGGTGCCGAGTCCTTTAGATAATGATGTAGTTTATGGTGGAAATTATTCCGGATTTATAGGATGTTACAACCACGAAACCGGCGATGCGAGAAATATTACTGTATGGCCTAACGACCCGCTGGGACAAGGCGCCGGAACACAGAAATATCGTTTTCAATGGAATTTTCCGATATTTTTTTCACCACATAATCCGAAACGATTATATGCTGCGGGCAATGTATTATTTTATACTGAAGATGAAGGAACTACATGGATTGCCATGTCGCCGGATTTAACAACAAACGATAAAACAAAACAACAACCAAGCGGAGGAATTATTACAAAAGATAATACCGGTGTGGAAGTGTATTGTACCATTTTTGCTGCGGCGGAATCGGAATTGGAGAAAGGATTAATATATACAGGAAGCGATGATGGATTATTATATGTAACCAAAGACGATGGTAAAAATTGGGAGAATATTACACCGGCGAATATGCCAAAAGATATGATGATAAATTGTATTGAGGTAGACCCATTTCAAAAAGGAAAAATGTATTTTGCCGGAACAAAATATAAGTCGGATGATTTTACTCCTTATTTATATGTAACAACAGATTATGGAAAAACTTGGAATAAAATTACATCAGGTATTGCCGATAAACATTTTACCCGTGTAATTCGTGCAGATAAAAAACGTGAAGGTTTGTTGTTTTGCGGAACGGAGTATGGAATGTATATTTCTTACAACAGCGGCGCTAACTGGTATCCATTCCAATTAAATTTACCAATTGTACCTATTACTGATATGACTTTTAAAAACAACGATTTAATAGTTGCCACACAAGGTCGTAGTTTTTGGATTTTAGATGATATTACTGTTTTGCAAAAAATGGAAAACAATATCAGTAAAAAAGGATTTACGGTTTTCCCGGTTCGTGATACTTATCGTATTGATGGCTATCAAATTGAAAATCCGGTAAATGCCGGTAAAAATCCACCTCCGGGTGTTGTGATGAATTATTTTCTGCCGGAATTAAAAAATAAAAAAGGTGAAGATTCCATTGCTGTTTTACAAATTGTAATTTTTGACCAGCAAGGGGATACGATTAATACCTATGCATCCAATTCGGGAGAAAAGGAGTATCAGATAAAAAATACGAAGGCAGGGTTAAATTATTTTAACTGGAGTTTTCAATATTCAGGATGTGTGCAGGTAGATGGTATGTTTTTATGGAATGGCACGCCGGGCGGACCTGCAGCGGCGCCCGGGAATTACAGTGCTCAAATTAAATACGGGAAAGACAGCACAACCGTAAACTTTAAAATTTTACAGGACCCGAATTCTACCGCAAGCTTACAGGATTATCAATTGCAGCACGACTTTTTAATTACGGTGCGCGATAAATTTAATGAAACTCAAAATGCGATAAAAGATATGTGGGCCTTACAGTCGCAAATGGATGCTTATATTAATAAATTAGGCAATACAGCACCTCAGGAATTAAAAGATTCTGTAGCATCAATTAAAAAACAATTAACAGCAATAATTGATGTATTATATGAAGGTCGCAATAAAAGTAATCAGGATATGCTGAATTACGGCATTAAATTAAACGATAAATTAGCAGGCGTTTATAATGCTGCATCCTATGGCAACTACCGACCATCTGCCAACCAAAAATTAGTTTATGAAGAACTTAAAAGCCAAATTGACGAACAATTAAAAAAATACGAACAAATTAAATCGACCCAAGTTGCTGCTTTAAATAAAATGATTACGCAGCTTGCCTTGCCGGTGATTGTTACAGATTAGGGGCAATTAGCTGATTAGCAAATTAGCTTATTAGCTAATGGGGTGAGTCGTGTGATAATTAGCAGATTAGCTGATTAGCAAATTAGCAAATGGAGTGAGTCGTAAGGTGGCATGCTGAGCTTTGAATTAACTTTTTATTGAATTAGCAAATTAGTTGATTAGCAAATTAGCTAATGGGGTGAAGTGTTGATAATTAGCAAATTAGTTGATTAGCAAATTAGCTAATGGGGTGAGTCGTAAGGTAGCATGCTGAGCTATGAATTAACTTTTTATTAGTAAATTAGCTAATGGGTGAAGCGTTATGTGGCAAGGATAGAGTAAAATTATTTCATTACTACATCATTCGGCTGTTTAATTAGCACATTGGCACATTAGCACATCAGCACATTAATTTCCCGGCTGTTCAATTGGTACATCGGTACATTACCACATTGGTACATTATTTTTAACTTTGCAAAAACCACATTAACATGAAAAACCTAATCTTATTCGCATTACTGTTGTTCAGTTTAAATGCATCTACACAGGTTATCAATATCGAAGATAAGCGTATAAAGACCGATACAGTTGGGTGGGCCGGGAGTGGCGAAGCGGCTATGTATCTGAATAAAAACAATGATTTTGTTTTGTCGTTTAATACGGATATTCATATCCAGTATAAAAATAAAAAGAGTTTGTTTTTATTACTTACCGATGTAGCCAGTGTGCAGGTAAATGAGACGCAGAGTTTTGTGAATTCAGGGTTCCAACATTTTCGGTATAATTATAAAATCCGCGACCGCTTTGTTTGGGAGGCGTTTATTCAAGGTCAGTATAATGAACCTCTGGCAATAGATTACCGGATTTTAGTAGGAACGGGTCCGCGCTTTAAATTAATTGGTACTGACAAATTCAGATTATATACTGCTGCTTTATATATGAATGAAAATGAAAAGAACGCCGACATTGTGACCGTTCAAAATAATCACCGCCTGAGCAGTTATGTTTCTTTTACTTTATCGCCTAACGATCAGTTTTCGCTGGTTAGTACAACATATTTTCAACCATTGTTCAACGATTTTTCTGATAGAAGAATTTCTACCAGTTTCGATTTAAAAAGTTTCCTCACCAAAAAATTATATCTTGACTTAAATTATAATTTACTGGACGATTCTCGACCTGCGGAAGGTGTGGTAAATACCATTTATGAGATGACTGCCGGAATTGGATTGGAATTTTAAACGCGATATCAATTAATAGCGTCTTTCAACTCATTTAATTTCATGAGGGCCTCAATCGGGCTCAAACTGTTGATATCCAGATTTTCGAGTAATTCCCGTATTTTAATTAATTGCGGGTCATCCATGCTGAACATATTGAGCTGATATTGTTGTGTCTGAATTTTTTTGAGTTTATCTTTCAGGTCAACACCAATATGTTTATCTTCTAATTGTTTTAAAATTTCATTCGCGCGTGTAACTATACCCGGAGGCATACCGGCCATACGTGCTACGTGAATACCAAAACTATGTTTACTGCCACCTTTTTGCAGTTTTCGCAGAAAAATTACTTTGTTGCCGGCTTCTTTTGTGCTGACGTGATAATTTTTTATTCTTTCGAATTTCGTTTCCAGTTCAATTAATTCGTGGTAATGTGTTGCAAATAAAGTTTTGGCACGAGCAGTTGGGTGCTGATGTAAAAATTCGCATAAACTCCAGGCTATTGAAATACCATCGTAAGTGGAAGTTCCCCGACCAATTTCATCCAATAAAATTAAACTGCGGTTGGAGAGATTATTCATGATACTTGCCGTTTCATTCATCTCCACCATAAAAGTAGATTCACCGGAAGAAATATTATCACTTGCCCCAACGCGGGTAAATATTTTATCGACAATTCCGATTTTAGCAGCTGCAGCCGGAACAAAACTGCCCATTTGTGCCATTAATACAATAAGTGCGGTTTGACGCAACAACGCACTTTTTCCGGCCATGTTCGGACCGGTTATAATCATTACTTGTTGTTCATCGGTATCCAGTAAAATGGAATTTGGCACATAATTTTCGCCAACCGGTAAATGGTGTTCAATTACAGGATGTCTGCCATCTGTAATATCTAAAATATAATCTTCGGTAATTTCAGGTTTGCGATAATTGTATTGCAGTGCAAGATTTGCGAAATTAAATAATACATCTAATCTCGCCACAACTGAAGCATTTAATTGAATCGGCTTAACATATTCCTGCAAACTTGTTATTAAAGTTTCATAAATTTTTTGTTCCAGCGCAAGGCATTTATCTTCCGCACCTAAAATTTTATCTTCGTATTCTTTTAATAAAGGCGTAATAAATCGTTCACCGCTGGTGAGGGTTTGTTTGCGAATCCAATCGGAGGGAACAACGTCTTTATATTTATTGGTTACTTCCAAAAAATAACCAAACACATTATTAAATCCGATTTTCAGACTTGGAATTCCGGTGCGGATAATTTCATCTTGTTGTAATTTCAGCAAAAAATCTTTTCCTGAATTTCCGATATCGCGCAGTTCATCAAGTTCAGGGTGAACACCACGTTTAATTAATCCGCCTTTGTTTACGAGTGCAGGTGCATCTTCAGCAATTTGCTCGTCAATTTGTGCACGAATTACCTCACACAAATTAATTTGATCGCCGAGTTGTTGTAATTGTTTGTTTCCTGAAGCAATGAGTGCACTTTTGAGTGGCACTAAGGCATGTAACGCACGATTGAGCTGCAACACTTCCCGTGGATTAATTTTTTGCAGCGATACTTTTGATACAACACGTTCAAGGTCACCGATTTGTTTTAGTGCTGTGCTGATAACAATATTTAATTGCTGGTCTTTTATTAAATGTTCAACAACACTTAATCGTGCATCGATAGCAATTTTATCTTTCAACGGCATCACGATATATTTTTTTAATAATCGTGTACCCATTGGGGTAATGGTATGGTCTAAAACTTTTAATAAACTGGAACCATCTTCACTGGAAGCATGAATCAATTCAAGGTTGCGAATGGTAAATCTGTCGAGCCACACATACGCATCCTCAGCCAAACGTGAAATACCGGTAATATGTCCGATATTATTATGTTCGGTATCACTTAAATAATGAATACTTGCACCTGCGGCAATAATTGCCTGATGCATATCATCAATGCCAAAACCTTTTAAATTAACAGTGCCAAAATGTGTCAATAATTTTTCACGTGTATAATCTTCGGTATAAATCCAGTCGTCCAAAGCATACACATAAAATTTATTGCCGTATAATTCTTTAAAATGTTTTTGATGTTGTTTGGCTAAAATGATTTCAGCAGGTTGTAAACTGTGCAATAATTTTTCAAAGTGTTCCGGTCCGCCCTGAGCGACAAAAAATTCGCCGGTAGAAATATCGAGGAACGACATGCCTGCAGAAGATTTATCGCCAAAATAACTTGCGAGATAATTGTTGGAACGGGTATCCAACATCTTATCGTTAGTTGCCACACCGGGGGTAATGAGTTCGGTTACCCCTCGTTTAACAATCATTTTAGTGAGTTTGGGGTCTTCAAGTTGTTCACAAATGGCAACCCGATAACCTGCACGTACCAGTTTTGGCAGATAAGCATCCAGTGCATGGTATGGAAATCCGGCCAATTCAATATGTGTTGCTGCTCCATTTGCACGTTTGGTGAGCACTATGCCCAATACTTTTGCTGTAATTACGGCATCCTGTGAAAATGTTTCATAAAAATCGCCCACCCGAAACAACAAAATAGCATCCGGATGTTTGCTTTTGATTTTGTTGTACTGGCCCATTAAGGGGGTTTCTTTCACAGGTTTCATGCGCTGCAAATATAGGGTTTGCTAATCGATTGAAGGGAATAAATACGTGGCAAATGCAGGGGGACTTACTACGTAATTAACAGTGTTTCAACGCTTAAGCGGGTATTGTGGCAGAAACACCTCCAATAACCGCTTAAGTGATTACTTATATGCGTAATTTCCTTTTTTGTAAATTATTATTTGGACTACCTTTGAATGTGTATACTATCCAAAATTTTTAACCAACCGGAATACTTAATATAAATGGGGATTTTCAACTTTTTTAACAAAAACAGTAAAATAAAGCCAATATTGGTTGAAAATGAATTGGGAAATTTTACTTTGAAAATGTTTGGTGATTCAAAAAACATGGTCTGCATTATTGACTCACCAATTAATAAAAAAATTGAATTGGTATTCCCTGTTTTTAAGGATGTTATTACTGCCTACCAGGTGGATTACTTCAAAAAAATTGAAAGTAACTGGAAATTGATTCTGGACCGTATAAAAAATAAGTTACCTGAAACACCACGCAATACATTTAAGGTTTTAAGTGTGATGATACCGGACAAAGAAAATACTGAGTATGAAACGCATGCGGAAATTGTGTTGGAAGTGAACAACAGCGTATACAGTGTTATATTAAAGGATTTACAAGTTGATGCAATAATAACGATTGAATAAAAACTTAAATAAAACAATAAATTTGCGGTAATTTTGAAGCGGAAAATGCATTCCGTAATTATATATCAATTCCCCATTTTGCCATGACAAATTCGTGACAAATAATTAAAGAAATTACATGATTAGGAATTATCTTTTTATACTGTTCATTTGCCCAATCGTTTTGTTGGGTCAGGTTAAAGAAATACCGCTAACTGTTTCACTCTTCAATGAATCTACAGCTATCCCTTTTACCAGATTTTTTACCACACCTATACATCCTGGCATTCAAATGGGCACGGAATTTAATTACCGGTTACATGAGCATACCAGATTGTTTCAAACTGCAAATATTTCCTATTTTTATCATGACCACCTTGAGCAGGGAATTGGATTGAATACGGAATTAGGGTATTCCTACCGTTTTGGTTTGGGGATTGAAGTTTCCGGTTTAATTGGAGTTGGTTATTTACATACATTTACCACAGAACAAGAGTTTACTTTAGTTAACGGACATTATATCCATACACCTGACAAAGGGAATACCAGAATGACGCCATCTTTGTCGTTTGATATTGGTTATAACTTACTGAAAGCAGAAAAAGATAGTCCCCAAATATTTATTCGTTACCAGTCATGGGCAGAGTATCCGTTTTCTCCGGATTTTATTCCCATCATGTCGCATATCAACTTACATTTAGGTGCAAAATTTTTTATCGATATAGCAGATGCAAAATAAAAGTTTATTTATTTTACTAATCATTTCATTATATACACTTTATGGATGCCATAAGGGAGAAGTAATAAATGCCAATTATTATACCTGTAATTTTAATTTTGAAGATAGCAGTGCAACAAATCCTGAAAATAATACCTATCAGGCAGTATTGGACGAAATGACATCCAGCGGTGTAGTTGGAGTTTTAATGTCGGTGTACCACCCGCAAACAGGCATGTGGATGGGAGCCGGTGGTAAAGCTGATTTGTTTAATGATGTCGATATGCAGCCTTGTAATATCACAAGAGTAGGTTCCACGGTAAAAATGTTTACTGCTACTACTGTATTGAAATTAATGGAAGAAGGAAAATTGAATTTGGATGATAAAATTTCTGATTATCTGGACGGAGATGTTATAAATAAAGTTCCAAATGCTGAGCTAGCAACCATTCGCCAACTTATGCAACACTCAAGCGGCGTTTACAACTACATTCAAAATTTACAATTCCAGACAGCTTCAATAAATGATTTTATCAGAGAATGGCAACCGGAAGATTTGCTAGATTATGCATATGGGCAAGAAGCATATTTTGCACCTGATGAAGATGTTCGATATTCAAATACCGGATATATTTTACTCGGTATGTTAATTGAAAAAATTGAAGGCAAACCGTTTTATGAAGTTTTTGCGGAGAAAATATTTGACCCGCTAAATTTAACCATGACCACTTTTGCAGCTAAGGACCATATCCCATATGGAATTGTAAGGGGTTATATTGATATGTATAGCAAATTGCAGGTAACAGAAAGCACCTATTACAGTGGATGGGATTACTATACAGCAGATGGTGGGTTAATTTCAAATCCATATGATATGAATATATTTTTCCGTGCCTTAATGCAGGGAGAAATAATTAGTGAGACTACATTAAATGAAATGCTTGACTGGAAAACGCCTGAACATCCGGATCCTGCTTTTTTTCCAATTGATTATGGTTTGGGAATTTTTAGAATAACAACCGATCAGGGTATTGCTTATATGCATAGTGGTGATGCTGTGGGATATTATGCGAATATGATTTATTTCCCTGAAGACAGCACTACAGTTGTATATGCTGTTAATAGCAATTATGGCAAAATTGACCAATTTGTTTCTACAAAATCTGCCATGGAGAAAATTATTCTGGCGACTAAGTAATAGGCTTTAAATGCCTAAATTATTGACTTAGCGAATTTTCACATTCTGTGAATCTTATAACCCTTTCAGGGAATTGTATAACAATTAATCTGTTTTATTTTGGAAACTTTACCTATTATCAAATTTTTATATGATATAAAATGATGAAATATGGCAAAAGGTAAATCAAATAAAACTTTGAAGCAAGGTAACCGGATAACGGAAATAAAAACCAATCAGGATTTTAATGGGCAGCAGCCTACTACTGAACAATTAAATGTAAAGGTGAAAGATCCTGCGCAAACTCAAAGGGTAAAACGCCCCAAAAAAAAGAATAGAATAATTCACCATGCGGACCAAAACTTTGATGATGTCGCTTTAGATTAAAGAATTATATAAAAATATTTTGAAACCCTTTTAAACAAGCATACTTATTCTGCTATCTATTTAACCCAATAGGGAAAATGCACACTTTTAATTAGAATAAAATACTGTATTCGGCAATCCGAAATGCATATTTTATTCTTTTGTGGAATCATGTAATGAATTGAGTAAATCATGTAATAGATACTTTGCTGGTTTGCATCAATTTTGTTATTTAATTATTTATAGTAAACCTAATTATGATTGAAAATAAAAGTCCGGAATTAATTGAACAAATAGAACCCATGACAAATAACACTACTCAAATATTAAAAGATTTGGGAGATGGTGCAATTACTTCCGGTGATCAGGTTCCATATTGGATTGGCACGATGATTCAGCCAATTGCATTTGCGCGTTTGAAAGAAGATATTGAAACGGATACTGTTGTTGTTGGAGGTGGAATTGCAGGTCTTACCGCTGCATATTGTCTCGCCACTCAAGGGCAAAAAGTAACATTAATTGAAGACGGATTTATTGGTAGTGGTGAAACAGGAAGAACAACCGGACATCTTACTTGTGTCCTCGATGCAAGATATGTTGATTTGGAAAAAACTTATGATATTGATACAGCCAGATTAGTTGCTCAAAGCCATAATGCTGCTATTGAATGGGTAAATAATACCATTAACATAAATCGAATTGACTGCCATTTTAAACGAGTTGATGGGTATTTATTTGCACATGAAACAGACTCTAATGAAAATTTGCAGGATGAATATAAAGCTACTCAGCGTATTGGATTAATTACCCAAATGCTCAATAAAATTCCGGGAATTTATTCTGAACATGTGAAGTGGTGTATCAAGTTTCCCAATCAGGCAGAATTGCATATCATGTTATATATGAAAGGGCTGGTTGATGCATTTATTTTATTAGGCGGCAAAATATATACTGAAACAAGAGCCGAAAAGGTATCAAAGGAAGGTGTAGTTGCGAATGGATTTAATATTAAAGCAAAAAACATTGTTGTTGCAACCAATTCACCAATTAACGATTGGGTTACCATGCACACAAAACAATGGCCATATCGAACATACGTGATTGCAGCTAAAATCCCAAAAGGAAAATTGCCAAATGTTTTGTTGTGGGACACAGGTGATCAAAATTCTAAATGGGTTTCAAAGCCATATCATTATGTAAGAACAGAATCATTGGATGATAACTATGATGTATTAATTGCAGGTGGAGAAGATCACCGAACAGGGCAGGCAAATGACGAAGATATACCTGAACCCGGCAGATATGATAAATTGATTCAATGGACCAAAAAACAATTCCCTGATTTGGGAGAAATTATTTACAAGTGGAGTGGCCAGGTGCTCGAGCCAATTGATGGTTTAGCTTACATTGGAAAAAATCCGGGGGATGATAATATTTATATTATAACCGGTCAGTCAGGAAATGGTATCACATACGGCACCTTAGGCGGTTTAATTATAACAGATTTAATTACGGGAAAAGATAACCCTTGGGCTAAAATATACAGTCCCTCACGCATCACATTAAAAAATACCGGAAAATATTTGCACGAAGCCGGAAATATGATTGCACAATATGCCGATTGGTTTACAACCGAAAATGGAAAAAGTGCTAATAATTTAAAACCCGGTGAAGGGGCCATATTTGTTTCGGGTGCTAAACACATTGCTGTATATCGTGATGATGAAAATGAATTACATACCTGCTCAGGTGTTTGCCCCCATTTAGCTGCCATATTACATTGGAATGCTGATGAAAAAACATTTGACTGTCCGATGCATGGCTCGCGATTTACCGGAAAGGGTAATTTAATTAACGGTCCGGCTATCGGAGATTTAAAGAAAATAAGTATTGAGGAAACAAAATTGAATTAAAATACCAAAATCTATTCATAAACAATTTAAAAACTAAAAAATGACTACTAATATTAAAACTGCTACCTGCATGGTAATGTTATTTACCACAGGTTTATTTTTTGCATCATGCAGTAACGGAAAAAAATCTGATGATGTTAAAGATGTTGCTGAAGAGCAAAATGATGAAAAATTTGATTCCAATCAACAGGAAAAAGATGCTCAATTTGTTGTTAATGCAGCAGAAATGAACATTGAAGAAATTCAATTAGGACAGTTGGCGCAGCAAAAAGGCAGCAGCTCACATGTTAAAGAATTGGGTAAAATGATGGTTGAGATGCATACAAAATCACAAAATGATCTCGCAACATTAGCCAACAATAAATTTGTAAGTATACCAACTTCACCAACTGATGATGCGATGAAATCGTATGGTAAATTAAATGAAAAATCCGGAACTGATTTTGACAAAGCATATGCCGATATGATGGTCGATAAACATAAAGACGCTATTAAAACTTTCGAAAAGGCATCTTCAGATTGTGAAGATATGGATATAAAAAATTGGGCTACCACTTCATTGCCTGATTTGCGTGCACATTTAGACTATTCGCTCGATTGTCAGGAAAAGTGTAAAATGAATAAATAATCCTAGTTTTGGAAACTGACGAATATCCAAATTGATTAACGACATAAGTAACCGCATTTTAAAATTCACACTAGTACCCCTTTGATTTGTGATGATTATGTAATTCTGGGGTTGTAGGTTTTGTTTTAAACTATGAATCATGTAAAGGTTAGCGTAAATTATATAATACTCACTATAAAATTTAATTACATCTTTACCATATTACATTTATTAATAATCTAAACACGTTTACTATGACTAAAAATAAAAACGACAAGGGCTTTCAGCAAACTGAACGCACTACTCAGGATTCTAAAAATCAGGATTTGAACAAACAACATTCCGGAGACGGAACAAAAAACTTGAATAAAGATGAAAAACATCCTGTGAAAAAAGAGGAGGAAGAAAGTTACGATCCCAATCATCGTCCTGCCAAAAATCAGGTTGATCCAAAACGGAAAGATTCTGATATGAATGATGATGACACCATGGATAATCCGGATGAAAAAGATCGTGTTAAAAAACGTATCGACACCGATTTAAACGAAGGGGAGATGGGCGATGAGGAAGATATTGATGAAGATTTGGATGTAGACATTGATGAAGATGAAGAAGAAATGGATGAAAATGGTAAAGTAAAAAAACGCGGTGTTATCACAACAGATGACCCTGATAAGGAAGCGGATAAAGTGTAATTCTGAACACGAAAAATTCCTGTAAAGGCACACATATTTTTATTTAAATCAAGTTTAAAAAATTAGTTACAATGCAAAATAAATCGACATCCGCTGCTAAAAAAAAGCCTTCTGCTGAAATTGCCGGTTCAGTTAGTTCAATGCAATCTTCACAATTAATGCAATTATTTGAAGATGAACTTAAAGACATACTTTGGGCAGAAAAGGCTTTAACGAAAGCAATTCCTAAAATGCAGAAAAATGCGACTTCTCAAGATTTAATGGATGCATTGGAGGCTCATTTGGAAGAAACTTATCAGCATGTTGAGCGATTAGAAGAAGTTTTTATTGAACTTGGTAAAAAGGCAGTCGCAAAAAAATGTGAGGCAATGGATGGCCTAATTAGAGAAGGAACGGAAATTATGCAATCTTGTGAAAAAGGTGCAATGCGCGATGCAGGTATAATTGCTGCCGGACAAAAAATTGAGCATTACGAAATTGCCACCTATGGCACCTTGCGTCAGTTTGCCGAAACATTGGGATTAAAAAAATCAGTTGCGCTTTTAGCAACAACACTGGAAGAAGAAAAAGCAGCCGATGAAAAACTTTCAGAAGTGGCAACATCTGCAATAAATATTGATGCGTCAAATACAAAAACAAAGAAATGAATAATTTTTTCAGAACTATTATTGCAGGTTACGGCGCAAAAAAATTAGGTGGAGGCTGTATAGGAACAATCATCGTTTTCCTGATTATTTACATGTTACTCGGGCAGTGTAGTTAATGCTCCTGAAAACCACACAAACATTAGCAGTTGTAATTATCATATTACTATTTAATAAATATTTAAAATACTAAAGAAATGGAAAATCAAAAAACAATTGATGCGTTAAATAAACTCATCACAATAAATAATGACAGAATTGAAGGTTATGAAACAGCGTCTAAAGAAACTGAAGAGGCAGATCTCAAAACCTTGTTTGCAAACTTAATGGCTACAAGTCAAAAATGTAAAAGAGAACTTGAAGCTGAAGTAATAGCATTAGGCGGCGAACCTTCTGAAGGAACAAAGGCTTCAGGGAAATTTTTCCGCGCATGGATGGATGTTAAAGCGGCATTAACAGGTAAAGACCGTAAAGCAATTTTAAACTCATGTGAATTTGGTGAAGATGCTGCCATTAAAACATACGAAAATGTAATGGAAGATGATACCAGACATTTTAATGATATGCAGGAAACGATGGTAAACGATCAGTTTAGTTTATTACTGGCTGATCACAGCACGGTAAAATCTTTGCGCGATGCCCTCGCAAGTGCCTAAGCCGGGTTTAAATAAGTTTTACTCCACCTTAATTCAATGGTTTATTATGGCCATATAATTCAGGTATTTCTATAGTAATAGTGATATCACCAATTGATGATACAGCAATGTATTGTTGGTTGGTGTTTTTAATTTAGGTTACCTCAACACACATTGTATAATTTGGAGCAAATAGGAGATTTGTTCAACTAAGCATTCAACAAAAACCCGTGCGCAACCGGCTTTACAAAAATTGCAAATTTTTGACAATTGTAAATCTGTTTAAGATTTACTTGCATTATGTGCCTGAAACGTAACATTCAAAAGGGTTGTGTCGAGTAATTGGCAGAAATAAGTAAGGTATAATATTTCTTAATTGGGACACCAAATTAACATTTATATAAAATTAAATTAATTTTGGAATAACTTATCACGTCCATATCCAATTATCTTCAATTTAATAATATCCTATGCCGGTAAAATTTACGCTGATTGCAATTGTTTTATTCCTTACCATTTCTTTTTGCACAAATGCCCAGGTAGTTATCAATGAAGGCTCAAATAAAAATTATGTTACCGGTATTGACGAAGATGCCGAAAATGAAGATTGGATAGAGTTATATAACGCAGGTGCTACAACAATCGATTTATCGGACTTTACGTTGAGCGATAAATTGTCTGAACCAACATTATGGCCCTTAACAGGACTGAGTTTGGAGCCTAATGCATTTTTGCAGATTTTTTGCAGTGAAAAAAATCGATACCAGACAGCACCCTTTATAAATGCGATAAACGATTTGGATTACACTCCCTTTGCCGGATGGAATACACATAATTTTACCACTGAATTTGAATGGGATGGCAGTAGCAATATTATTCTGAATATTTGTTCCTATAACAATACCGGCTATACTGAAAATGCCATTTTTAATCAGACTGCCACTCCTTATGTGTCAACAGTTGCTACATTCAACGATGGCAGTGATGCATCGTGTTCGGCAACATTTGGATATATGTATTATCAACGTCCGAATTTGCAAGTAAACGGAATTACCATTGATGCAGGAACAATTCAAAATTCAAATACCGATTATCCGGCACCTTATGGTAACTGGTACTGGAGTGCAAGGCATCAAATTTTAATTCATGCTTCGGAATTATTAGCAGCAGGCATTACAGCAGGTCCAATAAATTCTATCGGATTTGAAGTTGCTTCTACAAATGATATCATTTATTCTTATATTGATATATCCATAATCGCTACAAACTTAAATGACTTAACAGAAAGTTTAATTCCGGTAGATGGTTATCAAAATCATACAAATTTTAAAATTGATGCTGAAGGAGAAACCATTTATTTGTTCGATGCCGGTGGAACAAATATTAGCTCCTTGTATGTAAACTCCCCACGTGTGGATGTTTCAGTGGGTCGCTCACCGGATGCAGATGCGGAAATTGTTTGGATGTCGCCAACACCCGGTAGTACAAATAATGTAGCAACCGTTTATATTGATTCATTAGCTGCGCCAATTTTATCAGTGGCAACCGGCATAGTTAATGATGCTTTTTCGCTTGATATTATTAATCCAAACGATGCCGGAATTGACACTAAGGTAGTATATACTATAGATGGAAGCGAGCCGCTATTTTCTTCTACTGAATATTCTGGAGCACCAATAACGATAAATGCAAATGTGGTAATTCGTGCCAAAATATTTCCTGTCACGGCAACTAATTTATTGCCAAGTTATGATACCTATGGTACTTATTTATTTGATATTGATCACAGCACACCTATTTTGCTGATTACCACCGAAAATTCAAATTTATATGGCGCAGATGGCATTTTTGATAATTATAATTCTGATTGGGTAAAAGCTGCACATATTACCTGGTTAACTAAAGCGGAAGGTCATCCGGAATTATTTGAAACACGTACTGCTATGCGTATGGATGGGGGAGCTGGTGGAAGCCGATCTAATCCGCAACATTCATTCCGATTGAGTTTTGATGATAACGCACTTGGCGAAGAAACAATTCATGAACAATTAATTCCTAATATTCCATTTCGGAATTCCTACAGCGATGTGTATTTACGAAATGGTAGCAACCAATGGTTAAATTATCCGCAAAAAGATGCTACTCAGGTAAGTATCATGAGCAAAGGAACAAATAATTATTATTCTGCAATGGAGCCGGTTAGTGTTTATATTAATGGCGCCTATTTCGGATTATATGAATTGCGTGAAAAATTTAACACCGAATATTTTGATGAGCGCGAAGATATTGACAAAGACTCAATAGAAATATTATCGATGAGTTATTTTTATAATTTGATTTTGCGCGCACTGGAAGGTAATGTAGATAATTTTTATAATGACTATGCAGCTTTTGATGCATTAGACCCAAATGATGAAAATTATATGATTGACGCAGATAAATATTTCGATTTAAGCCATTACACCGACTACATCATTGCAGAATCATGGATGGGAAATACCGATTGGCCTGGAAATAACATTAAAATTTATCGTTCAAATAAAACCAATTACCGCTGGCGTTTTGCTTTAATTGATTTGGAATTATCACTTAATCCTAACGGATGGACAACCTGTTTTTATAATCATATTCGTTATATGGAAGATCAAAGTACCGATAATCCATATATAAATATCTGGTTACAAAGTATACAAAATGAAGCTTATCTAAATTCGTTCATCAACAGATATGCCGATTTATTAAATACCAGTTATTTAACCGATACCTTATTGGCAGGTGAGCAGGCTTTTTATGATAAAATGGTTGTAGAAATGCCTAATGAATATGCACGTTGGGGCGACCCATTTGACATTGAAGGCCAAATGGCAAATTTTACCAATAACCACGAAATATTTCAAGAACAACTCGCTTGCAGAAACGATCAGGTGCGCGGAGATTTATTGAGCGAATTTAATTTAAATAAGGAAGTAGAAGTTAAACTGGCAATATTTCCTGATAGCACCGGAAGTATTCAATTAAATACGATTCATCCGGCAACTTATCCTTGGACAGGTATTTATTTTGATGGTGTGCCTATTCAGTTAACCGCTATTCCGGATTCCGGATATATGTTTGTTAATTGGGTGCCAAACACTTTAATTACAGATACATTAAATCCAATAATTGAAACAAATGTAAATCTGGATACCATCACATTTACAGCAGTATTTAAATTAATACCTCCTCCACCTGACGGGCCAACAATTGATTTTACATTGTATCCTTCGCCCAGTAATGGTGTGATTACAATTGCACATAATAACCCAACACTTGCTGAAAATACAGTTTATCGTATTTATGATTTGCAAGGACAACTTGTAGAACAGGGTGATATTAATCAATCTGCCAATACAACTACAATTAATGTCTCTAAACTGCATTCTGCTTTATATTATGTGCGCATAAATAACGGATCACATACACTTGAGGTGATGCAATTTTTGAAGATTTAATGCTTAAAAATTTTTATTTTTTTTTTTTTTGGTGGTTTTTTTTTTTTTTTTTTTGTGGATATATGATGGTGAAAGAAAAAAAAAAAAAAAAAAAAAAAAAAAAATTTTTTTTAAACAGGACGCCGGGGTTTGTTTTGTT
Organism: Bacteroidota bacterium; assembly: GCA_016706255.1. Lineage (NCBI taxonomy): Bacteria > Pseudomonadati > Bacteroidota > Bacteroidota bacterium. Next base: position 1,348,355 of record JADJJZ010000003.1, read on the forward strand.
TTTTGTTTTTTTCTCCATCCAAAAAAAAAATTTTTTTTTGTTTGTCTGTTTAATTTTTTTTTTTTGGGGGGGGGTGGGTTGGGGGGGGGGAAAAAAAAAAAAAAAAAAAAAAAATAAAAAATTTTTTTTTTTGAGGTGGGAGGGAATTACCCCCCCAAACAAATTTTTGTTTTTTATTTTCCCCCAAACCCAACACCAATTGTTTTTTTGTTAATTTTAATTTTTTTTTTTTGTAAAGGGTGTGATTTTTTAAAAAAAATAATGGAATGAAAGAAAAAATATTTTTGTGGGAAAAAAGGATTTTGGGGGGGTAGAAATAAAATTTTTTTTTTCCCAACCCTTTTTTTTTTTCCCCCCCGGTTTAATTAAAAAAACACTATTTAAAAAAAAAAAAAAAATTTTTTTAAATTTTTAAATAAATTTGTTGAAGGATGAAGTGCCTTGCCCGCCCTCTTTTGTGTGGAAAAGAAAAAAAAGGGAGATTTTTTTTTTTATGGTTTTTCTAATTTTTGAATTGATAAAAACATTTCTCTCTTTTACTTTTTTTTTGTGTTTGTGTGGGAAAAAGTGGAATTCGCAGCCCGGCCTCTTTTCCCCCTTTTAACTTAAAAATTGTTTTGAAGTGCCTAAATTGTATACCTTTAAATTTTTCTTAATCCTTCTGTAATTATTTGGCAATTTTTTGTTAATTTTTTAATGAGATGCAATATTTTACTTATTTTAGATAAAATTTTCTCCTCACTATTAAAATCAGGCATATGAAACTTAATCGTTTACTTTTAACCATTCTCTTAATTTCAAGTTTAAAATTTATACATGCACAATCGCTGGCCGATTGCAATAATTTAAGTTTGAATATTGATACCGTTTATCTTTTTCCGGGTATGGATACTATAGTTACGGGTGATCTATATTATAATGATACTACATTTACCGTGTATCCAACTTTATTGGTTTTATTACCGGAAAATCCCTACATTGAGTCAAATGATTTAATGGTTTTATCCTCCTTGGATTCAGGCTCTGTTCAATGGTTTGAGCTGGAAATCACTTTTATAAATACGGATTTTCCAAACAATACCGTAATACCGGCATTGTTCCATATTTATGACTCCGATTGGGTTGGTGATTCAATTGTAACGTGTTATATACCTTTGACACTTGTGTTGCAAAATGAAACAGAAGCAATTAATGCAAACCTAAAAAATAATGTCATGCAGGTTTATCCTAATCCCGCAACTGAAAATTTACATATCTGCATGGATCCGGAATTTATAAATCAAAAAATTCAAATCATGAATTATAGCGGACAAATTTTAACTACACTTTCAGGACAACCCGATTTAAATATATCGTTGACATCCTATCCTTCAGGAATTTATTATGTTAGATTAGAAAATTCCGGTATCGTTAAATCTTTTGTAAAAGAATAAAATACATGTGTACACATGAAATAATATAAATATTTTTTGGAGCATCACCTTTCCCCACACCAGCACAATCCCTACCGGCTGTCCGCTGCAACAAACTGTAAATAGCTTCATTTAGGGAATAACAATTCGTAGCCCAATTTCAATTTGCGTCAAGGCATATATTATCAAGTTAACACATAATCCGGCTGTTCAATCAGCACATCAGCACATTAACACATTAGCACATTAACACGTTTGTTTCCGCTCCCATCCGGGCTAGTTGTACCGCATGGAGCCGCTATCACAAAAACAGTTAACTAACCAACAAAATTATTGTTAACTTTCATCAAAATTGTAACCGATAAAACTAAAAACAGGTTGGTTAAAATGGGTAAAATATATCTAACTACATTTTTATTTTTCATTACGAGTACTGCTGTTTTTAATCAAACACTTGAAGATAGCCTTGCTGCTTATTACAATTTTAATAATACATTAAACGATGCATCGGGTAATTTAAAACATATTACTGAAGCAGAAGGAGCATTTACTGCAGATCGGTTTGGCTCACCAAATGCAGCATTTCATTTTGATGGTGAAAATGATTCACTTGTTTTGCCTGTTGATAAATTTGCACCAATTACCGGAGATTTTGCAATCAGTTTTTGGTACAAAACAAATTCCTCCGCTATAATGAATTTGTTTTCATCTAAACAATCACCGGATGATACCACTCAAAATTTTGAAATCCAGTTAAACAGTCACAATCGTTTTTACCTTGAATACTATAAGCAGGTTTGGTATCAAACTTACGTTTATTGGAATGGAACAGGAATTGAATCAAATGCATTGGCTGAAGGTGTTGCAGGAAATTTTATAAAGGGCGAATGGAGCCATTTTGTTATAAGCAGAGAAGCAGATACATTTAAAATTTACCGTAACCATCAATTATATTATTTAAGCATCAACACTTATTTCGCTGACGAACTTGGCGATGCAATTAACATGGTTTTTAGTGCGATGCCGTACCGTTTTAAAGGTGACATTGATGATTTACGGTTATATAAACGTGCTTTATCACAACAGGATATTGACCTATTATGGTTTGAAAATAATCCTATTCAATTTGTAAATCCTCAAGCTACAGATGCCTATGTTTTTGGTTCAAATGTGTTGGTGTATTGGGAATATGATACAACACAAATAAGTGATTCTATAATGGTTACTTATAGTATAAATAATGGAGCGTGGATTAACGCAGATCACTCCGGGTTAGCCTTCGAAAATTACACTTATGTGGATATGAGTTTTGCACCGGGTACAACTGTTGAGGTGCGCGTTGAAGACAGGGCGGACTCAACAAAATTTCAGCAATCAGGGCAATTTATTGTTAGCCCTTATACCTGGACTGAAGTAACTGACGCATTGCCTTTTCCGGCAAAGGATGGGTCAGGATTAGTTGCATTTAAAAATAAAATGTGGTTATTAGGTGGCTGGGATCCTCCATTTCATGAACCTAATTATACCCATAATGAAGTTTGGAGTTCAACTGATGGAGAAAACTGGAACTTCGAAACAAATGCAGCATGGCCACCACGACATTGTGCTGCATGGTTATCTAATACCGATAATATTTGGGTAATAGGCGGTGATCCTCAATCAGGTTGTTTAACTGATGTTTGGAATTCAACTGATGGAATAAACTGGGTGCAAATTATTGATACCATACCTGGCTATACAAAACGTAATATGCCGAATTATGCAATTTTAAATGATAAACTAACATTATTTGGTGGCGAACAGTGCAGTGGTTTAGGATTAAATGACGTATGGCAAAGTGATAATGGTGAATCATGGAATAAATTACCGGATGCACCATGGTCGGGTAGAGGTATGCAGATTAATTCTTGTGTTGATGATAATGGTTTTATGTGGATGCTTAGTGGTGCCAATGAAGGTGAACGACGTCCGTTTAATGAAGTTTGGAATACTGCAGATGGTATTACTTGGAATTTAATAAACCCTTCTGCACCCTGGATGGGAAGATACTGGCATACTGTTGCATGGTTTGATAATAATATTTGGGTAATGGGTGGAATAACAGCAGGAATCGAATTAAATGATGTTTGGTATTCACCGGATGGCATAAACTGGCGTGAATTAAAAACCACAACAGGCAATTTACCGGAAGGCACACGTCACGCGCAATCTACAACAGTATTTGATAATGCACTTTGGTATATGTGTGGAATCAGTACGAATAATGTTTGGAAAATTACGAATCAATTTAATGAAGTGGCAATCCCTGAACTTGCTGAAACAACACGGTTGTTAATTTCACCAAATCCAACTACAAATAAATGTTTAATTCAATTTGATGAAAGCGATATCGGGAGAAATTACATTGTTACTAATACGCTGGGTGAAATAATGCTACGCGGAAAAATTAACGCAAGTCAACAAATAATTGACCTGAGCAATTTTAATACCGGCTTATTTTACTTTGTTATAAATGATTTAACACCCGAAGTGGGAATTATAGTTAAACAATAAAATTGGTAGTGCGCTTTAGCAATTAGTGGCATGTTATTTGTTGAAAAATGGCTTGATAAATTTAATTGCGGTAGCCATTAATATGGTTGCTGCTATTTTTTATTTTCCATCAAATCAACACCTATGCGTATTTCTACTTTGTTATTGCTACTTTACATGCCGGTCTTTTTATCAGCACAAAACACCAAAATTAAAGTGATAAAAGGATTAACTTTAACTAATGATGCCGTCCTGGATACACTTTTAGTATCTAACACAAACGACTTTTTAAATGCTGCACAATTACCCAATGAAAGCAACAAATTCGTATTGCCTGCACAAAAAATTGAAACATATATTTTATTAGATGAAATATTAGGTATTACAACAAATCAAAATTCGCGGGAAACAAATTTTTATAAAGCGCATATCATAAATTGTATCGAAGTAGAAGTTGCTCAATATTTGTTGCAGGTTGCTTATTTGTCTACAAGCGACAGTATACCTCAACTGAATGCAATTTTTGAAATAATCGCCCATAAAGGAAGTAACGGCTTTTTATTTTCATCCCCACTAAAATATAATACATTAAACTGGAAAACATTTACTGAGCAAAATACAACAGTTTACTTCAAAACCGATATCCAAAAAAATAAGGTGTTGGACTATACAACTTTTGCGGGGACAATAGATGCTAAATTAAAATCAACAGATAAGTCTACTGAATTTTATTGCTGCGATAATTTTAATGAAGTTTTAAAATTAATTGGTGTATTGTATAAGGCTGAATATGCAGGCATTCAACTCAATACTTTGGCATCGGTGGCCGATAATAAGAAGTTAATTGTTGCAGGTGAGCACAGTAATGAATTCACTGACTTCGATAAACATGATTTATGGCACGACCGACTCAGTTTGGTGGTGCCACGAAATACCCTAAATAAGCCTGTTGATGAAGGGTGCGCTTATTTGTATGGCGGTAGTTGGGGGCTGAGTTGGAACGAAATATTTACACAATTTATCAAATCTATTCCGATAACCGAACAAACAGATTGGAAGGAATATAAAGAAAACCCATTTAATTTTGGCGAAAATGATGCAAACCACTTGTATGTTGATTATGTAATTAATGCATTAATTGTTCAACAACTTGAAAAACAATACGGATTTGAAGCAGTTTGGAAATTACTCAATTCGGGTAAATTTCAAAAGGGCAACGAAAACTATTATGCAATATTGAAAGAAATTGCCGGCGTTGATTCAGCAAACTACAATGCATGGGTTTACGGATTGATAAATAATAAAATTAATAATAAATAATCCTGGAGAATAATTTTACCTGAATTGCAGTAGTTTGAAATAGCACACATTTTATGCGTTTATTTGGCATAAACAAAGATGGTAAATAGTTTTAAAACAGATAAGTAATTCGAATTAATAAACTGCAATGCAAAATCGCAACCCTCCACATTGAAATTTGGTCACACATCATTTGGTTAATGGTCAACCTAACCGGAATGTAAATGCTTCGTACTCAATTAAATTTATTTTTGGAGCATCACCTTTCCCCACACCAACACAATCCCTACCGGCTGTCCGCTGCAACAAACTGTAAATAGCTTCATTTAGGGAATAACAATTCGCAGCCCAATCTCAATTTGCGTCAAAGTAAAAATTATCACATCAACACATAAAGCGGCTGTTCCATTGGTACATCGGTACATCATCACATTGGTACATCAGCTTGTTTCCGCTCCCATCCGGGCTAGAATTTCCTTCTACAGTCTCTATCACAAAAATTTATCGTCATTTCACCATTATTGCACCTGCTGGAACATAAACCTAAAAAAAATAAATACCTTTGAATTTTATTATTGATAACATCTGTCCGAATACCTAAAAACTGCGATTTAAAATATGAAATACCTCCACCTTATTGGCTGTCTTATTGTAATGAGTTTGGTGCAATGCAAAAGTAGTGGTCAATCCAACTCGATTATAAAAGCAAAAATGGATAGCCTGCTGCAAATTAATAACCCACGCAGCTTTAGCGGAGTCGTATTGATCAGTAAAAACGGGAATACCATTTACAGTAATGCCATTGGTTTTACTGATTCTCTTAATAGTAAAGCAATTAATTTATCTGACGAGTTTGTGCTATTATCAAACAGTAAACAAATTACAGCAGTCTTGGTTTTGCAAGCGGTTGACAAAGGATTAATTAACCTAAACAATCCAATTAAAAATTACCTCCCTGAACTAACTATGTCTTGGGCTGATTCAGTTACTGTTCATCAATTGCTAAATCACTCCGGCGGTTTAACCGGCAAAAACGAACCTTTATTATTTGCGCCTGGCACTGACTTTAAATACAGCGATATTAATTACATTTTACTGGGTAAAATAATTGAGGCAGTTGAAAAACAATCCTATGCTCAATTGGTTACACAACTTTTTGAAAAGGTTGGTATGCAACATTCCTACTTTCCGAATTTCAGCAACCAACAAAATTTAATCATCGGCAATAAATATATTGGCACTTTAAAAAATAAATCAATAGATAGCGTTATCATCGCTCTTGAAAAAATACCTGCAGCAGGATTAGTTTCAACTGCGGGCGACATGACCATCTGGAATAATGCTTTACATAATGGTAAATTAATTTCACCTGCTGCTTATCGCTTAATGACATCCTATACCATAACAGGTCAACATGTTACATTTGGTCCTGATAAAATTGGTTATGGTTACGCACTTCGTGTAAATGACGGTATGCCGGTTAAATATTTTGGACATACCGGAACTGCACCTGACCAGGGATTTACCTCACTCACACTTTGGTTCCCTGAAGAAAAAATAAGTGTGGTAATTCTCGAAAACCAGGCTTATGATAATATGGAAATAAACTATTGGTTTGAAACGGAAATCAGAAAATTGATTTGCGGCTTGGCTGCGAAAGGTAATTTAAGTGAGTAATCACTACTTATTGTAAAAAATACAAAAAGTAGTAAAATCAATTTCTGAATCTTCTTTTTTAACCGTACCGGAGCAAATTAACTGCCAATTTTGACCCGTATTTTGCAAATTCACGGTATTCAGTGAATGGAATTGTTTATATTTAATTTAAAATTGCAATAGGTTTTAGGCAACTTGAATTAAAAACAACCGAATTATGAAAAAAATCTTTACAATTGCTTGTCTGTTAATGAGTTACGCAGTTTACAGTCAGGTAACTCCGGTGAATACCAATATATACCCGTATGATTACATTGTTAACCTGAATGGCACTTTATTGTTTTTTGCTACCAGCAAGGCGGAGGGTAATAACTACGAATTATGGCGTTCAGATGGCACCGAAGCGGGCACCATGCAGGTGAAAGATATTAATGGTAATTTGAATGGCAGTATATTGTCGAACACTGAATTTGGAATGGCTTATAACGATAGGAATTTTGTGATCTACAATAATGAATTTTATTTTATAGCTACTGATGGGCCGCATGGTTTGGAAATCTGGAAATCCGATGGCACTGCAGCGGGAACGATGATGTTAAAAGATATTTATCCGGGACCAAGTGGATTTGAATCGCCTTCGTTTAATTTCCCCTATTTTACAGAATTTAATGGAAAATTATTTTTCGCTGCAAACGATAATGTGCATGGTTTTGAATTATGGTCAACCGATGGAACAGAAGCAGGCACACAAATGGTGAAAAATATTTCTGCTGATGAAATTTATGGCTCAAATCCGGAGCATTTAATTGTGTTTAACAATATGTTATATTTTGCAGCACGCGATGATGTGTATGGTTATGAATTATATAAAAGTGATGGCACTGCTGCGGGAACACAAATTGTAAAAGATATTGTTCCGGGTATAAATGGCGCTTTAAATAATGGATATGCAAGCAGTATTGATCCGAAATTTACTGTTAGTGGTAACTACTTGTATTTTATTGGAAGAATTGATGCATCGTTACCGGTTACATTCGATTTATTTCGCACAGACGGAACAGATGCCGGAACAATTACATTAAATAATGAATTAAATGATATCACAAATTTATGTGATGCGAATGGCACAATGTATTGTTATGCATTTGATGGAAATTTTGATCATTCCGGATTATGGAAAACAGATGGCACACCGGGCGGAACAGTTTTAGTAAATGCAGCTGATGTTATGGCTTCAAGTGTTGCACATGGATTTTATAATTTTAACGATAAGTTATTTTTCTCCGGTTTTGCACCCGATTTTTCTGCATTTGGTTTAGCAACTACCGATGGTTCAGGAGCAGGAACCAATATGGTTTATGAATTCGAAAGTGTTGGTAGTATACCTGAAGTGCATGATTTTAACAGCGAAGCAGGTAGTGATTATTTCTTTTATCATGCTTTAACTAAAATATCAGATTTTGCAATGTCGATACGTATGGTGCAAACAAATGGAAGCAATGCAGGAACCAAAATATTCAGTGGTGTTCAACCATTTCGCAGCACGGAATTTTTAGATGGTGATTTATATTTTGGCGGCATCGACAGCACCGACGAAGAGGTGTGGGGATTATATAAAATTGCACCTGTAGTTTTTGAGGTTGGCATTGAAAATTATAGCACTTATACGTTGTCTGCTGGCCCGAACCCTGTTACCAATCAATTTATTGTTAGCATTCCTTTTGCCGATGGCACCTTATCCGTTTATGATATGACCGGTCGCGAGGTGAACACGGTAACCGCATTACCTGCCGGGGCTTTCGCAATTGATGTTGTTAATTTAATGCAGGGATGTTATGTAGTGAAATGGGAAAAAGCAGAAATGATCTATCAAACCAGGATGGTGGTTACCGGTAATTAAAGCCAATAAGCAGGTTAGTAATTTCATTCAGGCTAAAAAAATATCATTTACCTTTGTGCGAAACAACCAAGCATGTCTGTGAACCTACCATATTTTGGCGCTATTGATATTGATGAACTCAGTGATTATTATCAGGCTGATTATCCCTATGAAGGAAAAAATATCCCATTAGATTTAAATTTCGACGACACCGCAATCGGCAGTCGCGACCTGGAAGACACCATTGCTGCATTACAATCACTTCCACAATTAATTTCCACTGCGTATATCGAATTAAAAAAGAGTTTTCAAACCAATGGTGTTGTAAAACAATATATTAATCGCCAAATGAGTGGTTTATCGGCGGAGCAATTAGATACATTATTTACTGGCACGGCGGATGATATGAACAAAGAGCAAAAAATGTTATCACAGCTCAAAATTGTCCGCATTGGTTTTTACCCCGAAGACATCCTCGACGCCATCACCGTCGATTTCAGCATCGGCTACGACCACACCGACACCATCATCGTAATGAATTTCAACTCCAAAATGGAATTAGAAGACATTGGACAAGAAAGTTAAAAATTCCAATCAACGCAACCGCGTAGCATTACCTTCCAGATAAGGTAGGGGTGACATAATGATAACAAAGTGCGCTACATAGAATCACCTAACCGTGTAGCGGTGACACGTTTGTAACAATCACACGCTCCTAGACCACACGAAACCGCATAGCGGTGAAACCACGTAGTACTCAATTAAATTTTTTCGAAGAATCAACCGCATAGCGGTGAAATAATGGTAACAAAGTGCGCTCCCAAGACCGACAAAACCGCATAGCGGTGAAACCTCGAAGTACTCAATTACATTTTTTCGAAGAATCAATCGCATAACGGTGAAATAATGGTAACAAAGTGCGCTCCCAAGACCGACAAAACCGCGTAGCGGTGAAACCTCGAAGTACTCAATTACATTTTTTCGAAGAATCAACCGCATAGCGGTGAAATAATGGTAACAAAGTGCGCTCCCAAGACCGACAAAACCGCGTAGCGGTGAAACCTCGAAGCTCTGAATTACATTTTTTCGAAGAATCAATCGCATAACGGTGAAATAATGGTAACAAAGTGCGCTCCCAAGACCGACAAAACCGCGTAGCGGTGAAACCTCGAAGGTGAAACCTCGGAGTGCGACATTTTTTAGTTGAATAAAAAGCTACACTAGTCAACATAATAATCAATCCAATTGAACAAATATTGCGAATCAAACGGAATGTCATTATCTGTTAGATATGTTTTAAATTCCGATTCGAATTTTTCCTTTTTATGATGCTCTTCCTGATTTTTTATATAATCGTAAATACGATTAATTTCCGTTTTTGCACAACTAAAAACACCATACCCATTTGACCATCTAAAGGCATATTTTGTAAATTTTGAATCGTGGATATATTTTGAAGTATTATTTTTCAAATCCCGAACAACATCTGAAATTGATTCTTTCGGATTTAAACCAAATAAAATGTGAACATGGTCTTCAACACCATTGATAATATAGGGCTTATGATTTTTGTTCAATAAAATACCTCCCATGTATTTGAAGACATCATCTCGCCATGGTTTTAATAAAAGACTTTCTCTGTTTTTTACTGCAAAAACAAGATGAATGTAAAGTTGTGAATACGCGTTTGCCATAATTTTTTTTAGCAAACATATTACATTATTTTTTCCAAGCCGTGTGTAAGCGAATATACTCGGTTCGCGCGGCTATCATCTACAGCTGTAAGGGTTTTGGGCGAATGTTTTTTTGAGATATACTGTGTTTTTCATCCACAACTTGGAGGTTTCACCTCTACGCGGTTTAGTTGATTCTAGTAGCGCACTTTGTTACCATTGTTTCACCCCTACCTTATCTGGAAGGTAAAGCTATGCGGCTGATTCATCGTAAAAATGTAATTCAGAGCTTCGAGGTTTCACCGCTACGCGGTTTTGTTGATTCTAAGGTTCGCGCTTTGTTACCATTGTTTCACCGCTATGCGGTTGGTTTTTCGTTGAAATGAAATTCATAGCTCCGAGGTTTCACCGCTATGCGGTTTTGTAGATTCTACTATTCGCGCTTGTTATCATTATTTCACCGCTACGCGGTTGGTTTATCGTTCAAATTTAATTCATAGCTTCGAGGTTTCACCGCTACGCGGTTTTGTTGATTCTAAGGTTCGCGCTTTGTTACCATTGTTTCACCGCTACGCGGTTGGTTTTTCGTTGAAATGAAATTCATAGCTCCGAGGTTTCACCGCTACGCGGTTTTGTTGATTCTAAGGTTCGCGCTTTGTTTCCATTGTTTCACCGCTACGCGGTTGGTTTTTCGTTGAAATGAAATTCATAGCTCCGAGGTTTCACCGCTATGCGGTTTTGTAGATTCTACTATTCGCGCTTGTTATCATTATTTCACCCCTACCTTATCAGGAAGGTAAAGCTACGCGGTTGGTTTATCGTTCAAATTTAATTCATAGCTCCGAGGTTTCACCGCTATGCGGTTTTGTGAATCGTTTAATTACGTTTGCTACAAACGTTTCACCCGTACCTTATCAGGAAGGTAAAGCTACGCGGTTGGTTTTTCGTTGCAAGGAATGAGGAGCTTCGAGGTTTCACCGCTATGCGGTTTTGTGAATCGTTTAATTACGTTTGCTACAAACGTGTCACCCCTACCTTATCAGGAAGGTAAAGCTACGCGGTTGGTTTATCGTTCAAATGTAGTTCATAGCTTCGAGGTTTCACTGTTGAGAGGAATGGGCATTGGTATAATTAACTTGATTTATTACTATGTTGTTTTATTTCATTCCACATTCCGTTGGGTGGGATTCCAGACGCTGGTTTTTATGCCTTTGAGGTATTTTATGAAGCCGAGGAGGAGGGCTAAATTCATAGTGTAGAAATAGGAGAGCAAACGCAATAAATAAATATGGATGTTTAAATTGCTTAATAACTTATCTAATAATGGTGTTAAAAACCCGGCTGCTTGAATGTAAAATGCCAATTGGAAAAATAGATTGGTATTAAATAAAATTAAACTTGTTACAAATGTGCCAATTAAAAAAAATGGCCCAAGCCAACGTAGAACTTTGTGCGATAAGAAACTGAAACCGGCTCCGGTAAAGGGTTTTAAAAGTAAGCCTTTATATACAGCCAGGTTTTGAAAATTACCTGCAGATATTCTTATTTTGCGTTTAAATTCTTCTTTAATTTCATTACTAACATCTTCATACGCAATTGCTTCAGGCTCCGCAATCGCTTTTTTATTATTTTTAATTACGGCAAGTGTAATATAAAAATCTTCCATCAAAAAATTTTGCGGAATTTTTGGAAATAATTCAGCTCGGATAGCATAACATGCACCAAAGGCGCCCATCATTGTACCCCATAATTGCCCTTCATAAAATTTAATGATATTTTCGCGTTTAATGTAGGTTTGCTCCTGATAACTGATACCATCTTTTCGTAATCCGGTGTTGGTAATATTTGCTGCAACCAGACCAACTTTATCATCGGTAAAATGCGCAATTAATTTTGGAATAGTTAATGGTTCAAATAAAATATTGGCATCAGTAGGAATAAAAATTTTACCTGCTGCCAAAGGTGCCATTGCATTAATGATTTGCGTTTTACCATTTCTGCCACCAAATTGTTTAAAGTTAATGCGATATCCTTCTCTAATTAATCTAGCAATAATTTCATCGGTTTTATCGGTAGAACCATCTGAACCAATCCACATTTCCAATTGTGCTGCCGGATATGCAGTATTAAAAACGGACCTGATTTTTTGTTCAACTACCTTTTCCTCATTATAAACTGCCATTAGCACACTTACCATTGGCTGCGGAGCCGGATGATATTGAGGTTTGGGAACACTGATATCTCCCGCAAAAATTTTTAATAAAAATGGATATAGCACATAACTATGTACCAAACAAAATGCGCAAACCCAAAATATGATTAACCAAATCATTGCGGCGATAAAGTTTGATAAAATTGAATTAATTTTTTTGCTAAAATACTGTTACTAAGTGTATTGCGGACAAATGATTTGGCTGCAATGCCTTTATTTACCGACATTTCAGCATCCTGCAACAATGTTATAATTATCTCAATAAATTGTTCCTTTGTGTTGGCTACAAACACGTGCTCCTCTGTTCCGGGTGGCATTCCTTCGGCGCCTTTTGTTGTTGTAACAATCGGTTTCGCCATATTCATGGCTTCCACAATTTTAATTTTCATTCCCGAACCGGAAAATAATGGAACGATACAAATGTTTTTATCTGCTGCAAAAATATCGGCATCCGGAACTTCTCCGTAATATATGAAACCCGGTATTTTTAATTTCGACCACTCACTGCCGCCGTTTCTTCCGGCCAGATGAAATTCTGCTTCAGGCACAGATTTTTTAATTTTCGGAAATGCTTCGTTTATAAACCAATTAATGCCTTCAATATTTGGAATCCAATCTAAGCCACCAATAAAATAAATACTTTTAAAAGCGATAGTAGGTGAAACAACCGTTGATTTTAAATTTATTCCGGTAGGAGCATAAAATACCGGTTTTTTATATCCCAACTGCTGATACCAATTACTGTCGCTCGTGGAAATTGGGATTATCGCATCAAGAAAATCCGGGATGTTTTTTTCATATTTTAATAACCTTTCAGATTGTAATTTCAAATACCAAGCCTTTAATTTATTATTAGTGTTCCCTGCAATATTTTCCAGATTTCGGATTCAATGTTGTGACTTCTGTAAATTAATTTGGCTGAGGTTAATGATTTAATATGATTTAAGTATTGTATCAAATATAATCCTTCACTTTGGATGATGGAATATTGATTTGTTTTTATTAATTGTAACAATTTTTGTAAGTATTGTTTACTGAAAAATCGCTGAACGTGATAGGAATTGTTTCCTATTAAATTCATCAAAGCACCAATTGAGGTTACATTGTTATTTAAGCGAACTTCGTAAAAAGTTATTTTTTTGCTAAATTCTTCAGGAATTGCCTCAACATTGAAATGATGTTTGGGGGTGTTCAAATACAGTACATCAACCTTACAACCCTGTTCGGCTAAACCCATTGCCATCTGCATGATAGCAATAGCTTCACCATCATGAGCAGGGTAGGGTGGTTTTTTGGCTAACAGAAGTATGTGCATCGAGAAGGCAAAGTTAATCAATCATTTGCGGAGGCTGAACTATTAGCTGAAACTAAGGTGGCATCTTGAATTGGGTTGGCTGATTGAAATTGTTCATTTACAGCAATCGACCATTATAGATACCTCAAAACAGCTTTCCATTTATTGAATTAGCTTTGCAGCGCATGCTCTTATTACTCACGCCACTTACTGAAAAAATTATCAGCCTTTTTGCGGGCGGTTTTATTGCTGCAGCACAAATTATGCTGGTGGTAGATGTTTTCAGAAAACGATTTACACCAAGTTTATTGTCGTGGCTCGGATGGGGTTTATTAATAGGAACAGGTTTACTTTCACAGGTTATTGAGCAGGGTTGGGAGTGGAGCCAAATAGGATTACTATTATCAACTATAGGATGTTTTGTAATTTTCTTTTTATCCTGGGCTAAAAAAAATTATTTAATTGTCCGCTCCGACTATAGATTTTTATTTTTGGGATTAATTTGTCTGATTATTTATTACATCTCTCAGGATGCGTGGATAACCACTTGCTTTGCCATCTTAGCTGATTTTATAGTTGGAATACCTACTTTGTTGCATGCATACCGCAACCCAATATCACAAAAAAGTGCTGCATGGATGTTGGGATTTATTTCATGGACATTTTCACTGATTTTATGTGCAGGGAATCCATGGTTGTATGCGCTTTTCCCGATTTACCTCTTTTTGTATAATGGCGCAATGGTATTGTTAACGGCAAACAGCAGGATAACAAAATAATTTAAGCTGATAATTAATAATTTGGTTTGTCTGCTTTGGGAGTCGTATTTGTGTTCCTTATGTGAACCGTTTTCAAAAAGATTTATAAAATTGCTTTAGAAATTCGATTCCTTAATCCGGACAAAATTAGCTACCCATTGAAATGCGATGAAGCCAAGTAAATAAACAGTTACAAGCGGATTTCCCATCTTCCCGTTTATAAATATCAGCGTTATTGCAGTAATTCCAACAATTGCTAATCCGGCTGCATATAAAACAAAAAAATATTTGGATTTCGATTTAGCGAAAATCACACTGAGCGGCACCATCATCGTAAATCCAAAAACGGCAATCGATAAAAACAATTCGTTGAATGTAACTAAATAGCATATAATACCGGCTAAAAATATCAGCATACTGATACCAACAAAATTGCTGCTTTTAATTTCCTCTTCATCCAATAAGTGCCTGCCATATGGATTTAACCGGAATAATAAATTACTGATTGGCGTCATTACCCATGTTGAAAAGGCAAAAATGGCCAACAAAATAATTAATGGATTTAAATATGGCTGTAAAGCGGGGTTACTTTCTGCAACGCTGGCAATAATTCGTACACCAACATAAAATCCAATAATAAACGCCCATTGATATTTAGCGGTGAGGTTACCAAGAAAAAATGCATATTTTAAAAAACCGCGATAAAAAATATTGTTTGCTTTTAATGCGGCAACCATACCTGCCTGTGCATACCGATTATCAGGATCAGCTTTTAGTGACTCCCTGAAATGTTCCAGTGCTTTTTTGTGATTACCCTTTTCCAATAAATTCCAACCATAATTAGCATGTGTAAATGCATTGTTCGGGTCTTCACGTAAAGCACCAATTATTGTTTCATAAGATTCTTCTTTACGATTTAATTTTATGAGCGCATTACTTCTTATGTTTAAACCCAGCAAATTATCAGGTTCTATAGCCAGCGCGTCGTTTGCGAGATTTAATGCAGCTTCATATTGTTTACGAGAAAGTTTTATGGATGCCCAATAGGCATGATAATCAGCTTCATCAGGGGCCATTTTTATTGCCGTTTCAATACTGTTTTCGGCTGCATCGTATTTATTTTGTTCAAGCTGAATGCGTGTTTTAATATAAAACAAATGTGCGCTTTCAGGATCAATTCCAATTGCTGTATTTATCAGTTCTTCTGCCTCATCAATTTTATCCAGTTCAATTTTTGTTTCTGCCAGCATTGATAATACTAAAACATCATTAGGGTTATCCTGTGTGAGTGATGCGAGCATTTTTTCTGCTTCAACATAACGTTTTTGCTGTAATAAAATATGCGCACGCTGAATGATTTCTCCTCTCATTTTTTAATTTTTAAATGCGTGAGAATATCATCATATAAACCTGATTCATTTGCAAACAACGCAAAATTTTTCGCCGTAGTAAACCATTCCTGGGTACTTGGCTTATGTTTTTTTCCGGCTAATATTAAATCATTAGTAGTTATTGGCTTTGGAATGCCATCTGTAAATGAGGCCTCTAATTTTTCTTCAATGGCAATATCTACCAACGCTTCAATATCAGCACCGGAATAATTTTCAAATTTTTTCGCTAAACCGGCGTAATCGATTTTATCGACTGGTTTATCTTTCAGCTTTAATTTAAAAATAGCTTCACGAGCTGCTTCATCAGGAGGTGGGACAAATATAATTCGATCAAAGCGGCCCGGTCTTCTAAAAGCGGGATCCAGATGCCAAGGTGTGTTTGTAGCACCTAAAATCAAGATACCTTCATTACTTAAATCAATACCATCTAACTCCTGTAAAAACTGGTTAATTAAATGTCTGCCTGCCGATTGTTTCATATCGCTGCGACTGGCACCTAATGCATCTATTTCATCAAAAAATAAAACACAGGGTGTGTTTTGTCGGGCAACTTCAAATACCTGATGCAGATTTTTTTCGCTGCTGCCAATCCACATATCCAAAATATCGCTTAGTCCAACAGAAATAAATTTGGCATTAACCTGACCTGCAGTGGCTCGGGCAATATACGTTTTGCCACATCCCGGTGGACCGTATAATAAAATGCCACCGCCCATTTTTTTACCGTAAGCTTTATATAATTCAGGATGTAATAGAGGTTTAATTATTTTTAATTCGATTTCTTTTTTCACCTGATCCATTCCACCTACATCCTGAAAATTGATATTTGGTTTCTGAATAAAATTATTTTCAAATTCTTCCAGGTCAATATCTTCCCCAATAAAAGTTGTAGTCCGCAGTTCCTTATCCAACTCTTCATCTAGAAAACCCGGATTAAATTTCAACGCTTTTTGATATGCCTGAATAGCGGCTCCAATTGCCTTTTCCTTTACCAATGCCCTCGTATATAAAATATATACATCAAAACCTGCATTGCCACCTTCAATTATTTCTTCAAGAATTACATTACATTTGGAATAAGCTTCCTGTTTAAAATAAACTGTTGCTAAACCTGTTTTAGTTTTAAGGTCGGGCGAAAGTTTCATGAGTTCAAGATATTCGGTTTCAGCTTCCGCAATTCTGTTAGCCTGAATTAACATTTCGGCTAAATGATGTCGTAAGGGAATATTATCCGGCGAAACTTTGAGTGCTTCCCGTAAACTATTAATTGTATTCTCATCCATACCTTATAAATTAATTTTCACTATGACCAATTAAATTGATCAAACGAAGTGTAAAAGTAGCAGATTTTGCCGACAAAGCCGAAGTACATAATTCCGCAAATCAGGTTTTGAAATGGCTTATACGGGTTGGAGCAGGTTAAATTTCACCTTTCGTCGGGCTTTTCTACTTTAACAGCAATATCGGTAGGTTCAACCGGATCGGCGTGCAGTGCAACGTATGCGCGGGTAAATTCGGCACCATAAAAAACAATGAGTGATGAATATGAAACCCATAATAGTATTAATATCACAGAGCCACCTGAGCCATAGCCGTCTTCTGGTGTAGTTTTACTGAAATAAATTTCCAACACTGTTTTCCCGAGTTCAAATAATAGTGCAGTAACCAAAGCGCCAATCCAAACATGATTCCATTTTATTTTGGCATCCGGCAAATATTTAAACATGAGTGCAAATAAAAAGGCTAAAATAGCTGTTGAAGTTATAAAGGTTAATACTTGTAAAATGATTAGTGCAGATTCGGAGAAACGACCGGATATCCAATCACCAAAAGCAGTTAATACTGCCGATATTACCAGTGAAACCATTAAAATAAATGCGAGCGATAAAATTAATCCGAACGAAAATAATCTGGCAACAACAATTTTTTTAATTCTCGATTTAGTAGCGAGTGGTTTAACTTCCCAGATATTATTCAGCGACTTTTGGAATTCATTAAATACTCCCGTAGCACCAATAATTATCGTAATGCCACCTATTATTTTTGCCCACAAAGATATTTTAACCTCTGATGTTTTGTGTATCATCGACTGCACTTGGTCAGCTGTCTCTGCACCTAAAGTTGTTGTAATTTCCCCCATTAAATGTGAGCTAACTTCATCCTGTCCAAAAAAATAACCCGCAATGGAAATAAGTAACATCAATAATCCCGGAATTGAAAATATGGCATAATAAGCAATAACGGCACTTTGACGAAACGGGTCTTTTTTACGCCAGGATAAAAATGCCTTTCCTGCTATTTTAAAAAAATTGCGTATTTTAAATTTAGTTTTTGTCATTCTTTTTCTTTTTTTCAAACAATTTTTTTAACCCTTTTTTCTCATCTTTAACTTGTTCATCATCTACTGAAAGGATATTTATTTCATTGTCAATTCTTGGAATTAAGGCCTGAATAAATGCATTTCGTATTACCTGCCAAATGGCCTCCAGCGTGCTAATTTCCGGACTTGAAAATTCTCCCTGCATTTCCACTTTAGTAGCTAAGCGATCTGTTTTTTGATTTTTGAAAATAACACCAACACCACCAATTAAATGCTCCCATAATTTTTGCACAAACGGGTCTTCCTTGTCTTCAGGTCCAATTACATTTAAATCTTCAATTAATGGTTTAACATAACCTACAAATTTGCCTTCGCTTGCTGCAATTTCGGTATACATACCAAAGGTTCCGCCTGTTACATCAAAATTGCCATAAGCTTTAAAGAAATCATTTAACTCCGGCAGATTTGTATTTTTTAATTCTGCATTTAAATCGAAGGTTGGGTCTTTAGCCAGCGCATTTAATTTCATATTAAAGGTTAAACTGCCTTCATATAATTTGGCATTGGCAGTAACTGTTGATGGTAATAATATGGTGTCATTAACTACGTTGGTTAAGTTTAATGCCAGCACATAAGTATCCGTTAAACTTAAATTTAATTCAGGTTTTGTATTATAGTCGATATAGTGAATACTACCGTTAAACACTTCAAATCGGTTCACTTTTAAAGGCATGAGGGCTTTTAAGAGGTTGCGGAAATCGGTGGTATCCGCTTCTAGTCCACTTAATGTTGTTTTACTTTTTGTATAAAATAATTGTGGTGTTTCAAAAATTAATTCACCTACAAACGCACCTTTAAATAAAGCTGCCCATTCAACCGATAAGTCAATTTTTTCAGAAGAAAAGAAATCGGTTTGTTTTAAGGTGGTGGTATCTACTTTATTTAGATATATTTCTTTAATAACATAAGCACCACGCCAAAGCGATAAATCAATATCATCGATATGTCCATAATATCCATCCATATGCGCAAGTGTTTTATTTGCATACTTTAATATGATATAAGGTAAAATCAGTCGTATAATAACTAATACTACAAGAATGGCAATCAGAATTTTATATTTTTTTTTCATTTTAGTTATTATTTGTAATAAAATATTAAAGGGTGTATATGGGCTAATTACAAAGATGTAACGGGATGATAGTGTTGGTGTTATACAACTTGGGGTATTGTTTACATGATTCACACTTTGGGGGAAGTAGGAACGCGGAACCCGGCAAGCGGGTCGCTGATTTCGGATGATTTAAACTGATTTTTTGTGGGATGTTTGTAAAAGGAACACAGATTGAACGGGTTTAACGGATAAGGGACGGATTTTTTATGAGGGAACCTGCCTACCGGCAGGCAGGCGCAGAACCCGGCAAGCGGGTCGCTGATTGTTTCAGATTTAAACTGATCTTTTTTGGGGATGGGTAAGGATACCCGCAAGCGGGACGCTGATTGTTTGTGGGATGGTTTGGCGGGGGGCGATTGTTTGTGGGTGTTTGAAAGGAACGCGGAACCCGGCAAGCGGGTCGCTGATTGTTTCAGATTTAAACTGATCTTTTTGAGGATGGGTAAGGATACCCGCAAGCGGGACGCTGATTTTTTGTGGGTTGTGTTTGAAAGGAACGCAGAACCCGGCAAGCGGGTCGCTGATTGTTTCAGATTTAAACTGATCTTTTTGAGGATGGGTAAGGATACCCGCAAGCGGGACGCTGATTTTTTGTGGGATGTGTTTGAAAGGAACGCAGAACCCGGCAAGCGGGTCGCTGATTGTTTCAGATTTTAAACTGATTTTTTTTGGGGATGGGTAGGGATACCCGCAAGCGGGGGCACTGATTTTTTTTGGGGGATTTTAGGCGGTGCGTTCGTATTGGAGGATAGCAGTGTAATCGCCTTTTGGGTTGAGGGTGGAATTTTTTAGGATGGTGAAGTTTAGGGTGCGGTTGAGGGTTTCACCCAGGTTTAGTTGGGTGTCGCTGTTTAGGACGAAGGTATCGGTGGTAACGGGAGAAAAATCATCGATCATTGAAAAACTAAAAGCGGCTGTCCACATAAATAATACGCCGGAAATGAGTAATGCAAAACCTGCAATAACTAATGGTGTGATTACAATAGTGTCGATTAAAATACCACCTACCGTTATCATTGCTTCACCTATAACACCTAATAAGGCTAATAACACATATTGGTCATCCTCATTTCGGAACCAATCTTTTTCCATTAAAAATAAAGTTGCGATAAATTGCTGTGGAAATGTTGCTGCAGCACGCAAATCAAATTCCTGCAATTGTAAATTAATTGTTTTGGAATCCTCTTTTTTAAATTTCCCTAAATCGCGGATAACTTCTGTTCTACGACCCAGTGCGTCGAATACAATAGCATTAATTGTTATTTCATCTTTATGTACATCATTTGTTTTATTACAAGTTAAGGTTTGCAGACTTAGCTTTAATGTACGCGGTGGCAAAGCTGCAACTTTTGGGTGTGGTGTATTTATTTTATTTACTGATTTTTGTCTAAAAACATGTTGCTCTGTATGTTTGATCAAATCTGCCTGTTCAGCAGCTGTCAATTTAAGCTGAGCAGGTGTTTGCAATGTTGTTAATTGCTCAAAAAAAGGTGTCTTACTTTTGAAATCAAGATTTGCCAGGTCGCCATACTTGTTTTTTCGTGCAGCTTCGCCGGCACTTAATATTGCATTTGATTTATCGAAAAAATGTTTTTGTTTTGATTTGGGTAGAATCGAATAGTAATTAAAAATTGCGCGCTCTACACTTTTTGTATTAACCGGAAGGGGATAGTTAGCCGGCGAATTTATATGTGCTGCAACTTTGGCCATACTCAATTCTAACGTTTTTAGTAAACGTTCTTTTACCATTTCTATTTTTGGCGTTGCAGTGCCATAGGCTATTGTATTCATAATGTTTTTAATTTAAGAGTAAAAATTAAGCTGTACGTTCCCAACGAATATTGGATGCATATTTTCCGTCAACATTTAATGAGTAGGAATTGATTATTTCAAAGTCTAATGGCGTTGTTACACCTTCACCAATAGCAATACCCGGAGGAAATGAAAAAATGAATTGGTCACTTTCGGGCTTTGAAATATCATCGGTTAGTAAATATCCGAATCCACCAATTACGAGCGTTATTAAGCCTAAACCAATTATAATACTTGCAATAATATCGGTAATCGGATTGTAAAACATAGCTGCCGCTAAGGTTATGCCAACTGCAAATAATGTGGTGCTGAGTGCAGTCATATAATATAAAAATGCAGTGGCGGCATTATCATTCCGAAATAAATCGCTGTCAGTTATAAATAGTGTGGTAAAAAAACTTTGAGGGAATGTATTTGCCTCACGTAAATCAAAATCGAATAATTTTATTTTATTGTTTTTGCTGTCATCTTTTTTAAACTTGCCTAAATTTTTTGTTACAATTGTGCTTGTTCGGTTTAATGCATCTACTACAATTCCGGTAATACTAATTTCATCTTTACGAACATCACTGGTGTCGTTGCAGGTAATTGATTCGAGAAATAAACTCAAGGTTCGTGGTGCAACACCTTGGGGTTCTATGGCGATTGACTTTCGTCGTTTCAGGTGTGGATGATTTTCTGCTTTTGATAAAACTTCTTTTTCTTCAGCTTCATTTAATTTCATATTAGCCGGTAAAGGCAATTCCTTTATTTGTGCTGCTAACGATTTATTACTTTTAAAATCAAGTGTGGCTAAATCGCCAAATTGTGCTTTACGGTTTGTTTCATCGGCATTTAAAATTTTATTGGCATTATCGAAAAAATGTTTTTGTTTCGATTTAGGTAATACGTTGTAATATTTATAAATAGCATGCTCTAAACTTTGTTGATCTGCGGGTAATGGATATGCTTGTGGTGCATTTACATGTGCTGCAACTTTTGCCATGGTTAATTCAACCATATTTTTAAGGCGGTTGGTGAGTAATTGCATTTTGTTGTTTGCGCGGCCGAATTCGTAGTTCATAGTTGGTGGTTATGGGGCAAAAGTAGATTTTGGATTGAGAGGGGGCAATCACATGGTGATGTGATTTTGAAAAGGAACCTGCCTACCGGCAGGCAGGCGCGGAACCCGCGGAACCCGGCAAGCGGGTCGCTGATTTGGGATGATTTAAGCTGATTTTTTGGATGTGGATGCGCTGGCGGGACGCTGATTCTGGATGGTGTGTTTAAATGGAGGACGGGTTGAACGGATCGGGACGGAATTTTTGAATGGTGACGTGGAGGCAGTGGGTCGCTAAAGGGATGATTTAAGGATTTTGGACGGGTTTTTTGGGGAACGCTAGCTATCGGGACGGGAACGTAGCGGAGGCGGGCCGCTGATTTGGATGGATTTTTGGCTGATTTTTTTTGTTGGATGCGGATGATGGATGCCCGCTGGCGGGACGCTGATTTTTTTGGGATGGTGTGGATGGGGTAGGTGTTGATTATGATTTAGAGGGGAATATTTGATTTTATTCGAAAATGTGAGTAAATCCGGGATGTAGGGGCGAATTGAATCCGGCCCTACATCCCGGATTTATGATTGGTATCGATAATTGACCTGCAGCTGCTGATTTTTTGGTGGATGTGATTTTATTGGATTCAAGATCGGCCTTTTATGGGATTTGATACTTTAGATAAAACCACTAAAAAACGTATTTTTGCCGCCGATCATGCTGTTAAACAAAAAGATAGTGGTGGTGCTGCCGGCTTATAATGCAGGAAAAACATTACCGCAAACGTATGCTGAAATTCCAATGGATATTGTGGATGAAGTTGTGCTTGTGGATGATGCCAGTAAGGATGATACCATTGAAGTGGCCACACGAATTGGTATTAAACACATTATTGCACATGAACAAAATAAAGGCTACGGCGGTAACCAGAAGTCATGTTACAACAAAGCCCTTGCCCTTGGTGCTGATATTGTGGTGATGTTACACCCCGATTATCAGTATACCCCGAAACTGATTACCAGTATGGCAAATATTATTGCTCAGGATTTATATCCCGTGGTGTTGGCTTCACGTATTCTCGGAAGAGGGGCATTGAAAGGCGGAATGCCATTTTATAAATACGTGTTTAACCGCTTTCTTACGCTATCACAAAATTTATTGTTGCGCCAAAAATTGAGTGAATACCATACCGGCTATCGCGCATTTTCGGCAGACGTTTTACGTGGTATTAATTTCGAAGCGAATTCCGACGATTTTGTGTTTGATAACCAAATGCTCGCTCAAATATTTTTTAACGATTTCGAAATTGCAGAAGTAACCTGCCCTACAAAATATTTCGACGAAGCTTCTTCCATTAATTTTAAACGCTCGGTAATTTACGGAATGGGTGTACTCAAAACATCTTTCCAATACCGCTTCCAAAAATGGGGAATGGCAAATTATGCCTACCTGAAAAGAAAATAATTTATTTTCACTAAGCTCAAAATACCATTAAACTCAAATCATTCACTGAAGTGAGCAACGCTATAATGTAGGGGCGAATTGCATCCGCCCCTACATTATAGCGTTGCGATTAGGTAAGCTAAATTCTAATATTACTTCACAACCGGCTTAAACAAACTCCAGTTATGCCAGGTTTTATTTTTAAATAATGGTGAAGTTATGAGCAAATAATATAACAGGGTACCAAAAACAATTCCGCATAATGAGCCAATCCACACATCAATTAAAAAATGCTGGAATAAATACACGCGGGAAATAGCAACCAACAATGCCAAAGTGAAAAATAAAACGGTATAGTTTTTCTTCCCAACAAAAAAACTCAATAATAAAAACATGGTAAATGCCGCTGCCGCATGTCCGCTCGGGAAACTGTGATTCGAATAGAGGTCTAAACCCTGCACCCAGTTTAAGTCCTGGCCGGCTAATACACGTGAAGGTCGCGGCTCGTCGTAGAAATTTTTTAACAGGGAAACAAAAAATGCGGAGGTAAATGAAACCAGACTCATGATGATGCCAAAACGCAATTTTACAAACAACAGCACAAAACAAATTATTGCAATTACAATACCATCGCCACCCCAGGTGATGTAACGAAAAAATACATCGAGGGCAGGTGTGTGGATATTATTTAATGCAAGTGATGCAGCAGTTTTTTCATTAAAGGCTAAATACAAGCCGCCTAAAACAAACCAAACCAACCAACAGGCGTAAAATGTTTTATTTTGAAGTATAATTTGTTTCATTATTTTTTACGGACAAACAATTGACGTAATTTAATAAACTGATTTGTATACCATTCACCATCGATAACAGGCGCATCATTTTTTGCTTTTATGGTGAGGAAAAAACTAAATGGTGCAATTATTAAACTCGACATCCACATGCCCCAGAATGGTGTTAATACCATTTGTTCTGCTAATTTTTCACCAACAATATTGAGTATATAATAAAAAATAAAAATAAATATCGATAATAAAACAGGTAAACCAAATCCACCTTTTCGAATAATGGAGCCTAATGGTGCACCAATAAATACAAATAATAAACAAGCTACCGATAAGGTATATTTTCGGTGTTCTTCAATAACGTGGTCGCGAATTTTTAATTCGGTATTTTTCATGCGCTGCACAACGTTGGTGCTGTATCCGGCGAGGCTGCGCGAGGTGGTTAAACTTTTTTTAATAATAGCATAGCGGTCGCTTACCGGAATTTCATCGATAAACCGTTTTGATTTTAATGTTGTAGTAAGCGGTGCAATGGAAACTGTGCTGTCGCGGCCTTCCAGATAATGCATACGCATACTTGGTTCCAGTGTGGTGCTTTGTTTGCCGATATATTTATCTAATGAATCAATTGCATTGGCAAGCTGCGTAATATTCAACATTTTGTAGTGGTTCTGATACAAATCTTCGCTGGTATGCGTCATTTGAAAACCACTTAAGTCGATAGATTTTTCCCATTCACCAAAATTCATGCGCATGTGCTCGCGCGATTTTTTATTTTTTACTTCAGGCTCTAATTCTTCGTATTGTTTGCCACTATACAGCGTAAATAATAAATTCTGATTATCGGCTGTGGTTTGCATTTTGCCTTTTTCTGCAATCAGCACATTGTCGTTGCTCTTATCTAATTCTTCGTAAATGGTTACTTCTTTAATGGTGACATTGTCTTCACTTTTACCACCGATCATAATTGAGTAGCCATCAATTTCATTATAAAATTCGTTGGGTTTAATATTGAGTGCCGGTTTTTGTTTGGTGATGTCTACCAGTGTTACCACAAATTTTAAATAAGCGGAGGGCAAAATATAATTAGAAAAGAAAAATGCGCCGATTGAAATAAATACACCAATTACTATAGTGCTGCGCATAAATGTAAACATCGAAATACCTGCACTTTTAAACGCAGCCAGTTCAAAACGTTCGCCCAGGTTGCCATAAGTCATGATGCAAGCCAGTAAAACTGCAATTGGCAGCGAAAGCGGAACCATATTGGCAGAAGCATAAAATAATAATTTGGCGATGATATACCATTCCAGTCCTTTTCCCACCAGGTCTTCAATGTATTTCCATAAAAATATCATCAGAAATATCACCAAAGCAATCACAAATGAAATTAGGAATGGTCCCAGAAACGATTTTATGATATATTTGTCAATCTTGTTCATGTATGCCCGACCAATTATTTTTTGATAACGACGAAACTCAATTTATGTTTGATGCCCAACTGTTTGAACGTAAACGAAGGGTTAATCAAAAAATTTTCGAGTTGTTCGAAATTATCCGATTGCGGCTCAAAGATAGTTCTCTGCACAAACAATTTCCTTTTCCTGAGGGAACAGATTATCAGACCGGAAAAATATCGCAGGGTGAAAACTATTTGGGCTACCCTTGGGTAATGCTCGATTTCCCCAGAGGTTTCAATAAGAATGCCATATTTGCTTTTCGCACCATGTTTTGGTATGGTCATTACTTTAGTGCGCATATGGTAATTGCGGGAGACGGACTCTCCGGCGTGCTGTCAACCGTAGCTGAAAAACTACGGCAAACACCTGATGCCGTGCAGTTCAGTTGCTACGAAGACGCGTGGTGTCATGACATCAATAAGAGTACATATAACCAAGCAAACCAATTGTCACCTGAAGCAATCAAGTTGCATGCAGCACGACATGGTTACATTAAACTGAGTATAAAAACTACGGAAACAGACACGGAAAAGCTCGCCACAGCTGTGGTTGCGCATTATGAGGCCATGTTACAATTGTTATTATGAAGCGCCGATGCGTTTAATGAGATTGTGGATTTGAGCATCCCAAAGGCGGCGTTGTGCATCCACTTCACGGTCGTCGGCAAAGTCGGTAACAAACAAAATGGTATCGTTTGTTACTTCGGTTTTATCGATGCGGAACTCAAAATATTCGTCTTTATCCTGATAATCCCAGCGGAAGCGGATATAATCGTCCTCTTCGGAGCTTAGGAGCTCGGCAGTTTCGGTTTCACCATTCCAGGTAAAATAAAAGGTATTGCCATCATTATCTACTGTATCGGCGAACCATTGTTGAAGCCCGGTAGCGGTTATGAGACAGTTGTAAAGGACCAACGGACTCGATTTTATGATGTATTCTATGGTAAATTGTTTCTTTTTCGACATGTTACTGGAAGCTACACATGGGTGCGGCTATAATGTTGCAAGTATAATATAATTTCAAAGGATACAAAATTTTTAACAAAGTTTTTTTGGGGATAGTGATAAAACCCTTGATATTGTTGAGTTTTATAATTGTACTTATAGTCATTTTTCACAAAAGTAGCTGAGCTCTGCCGCGCTTTCATTACCTTTGCAACCTGAAAAACTAACCTTTTAAACCTTACTTACATTATTATGAACAACACTTATGAATTAAAGCTTAAGGAGTGGAACATGAAAGAAAAGGCTGCAGTTGAACTCAGCAGTATTGCAACACACCTTTGGTACGACAAGTCTGTGGAGCTGATTATCTTCCGCCGCAATTTGGTTGATGCTCGTGCGAGTGAAATTTTAAATCACCATTTATATGCGCAACGTTTTTTGAACCGTCCGCTCACAATTGAAATTTCTTTGGCTTTAACCAAAGCAATTAATCAATTGGATTTAGCGCCAAGCCGCATCGATTTAGGCCGTTTGGGCAGCGAGTGGTTAAGTGAAGGAAGCAATTACAGCAGCGAACTGGAATTTGTAAAAGATAAATTACACGATTTTATTGGTCAGGACAAAATGGTGCTGAAACCAAAAGATGTTGTTTTATATGGTTTTGGCCGAATTGGTCGTATTGCTGCACGAATTATTATTAATGAAGCAGGAAAAGGTGAACAATTGCGTTTACGTGCTATTGTTACACGTTCTAATTCTGATGAGGATATTATTAAACGTGCGAGTTTATTACGCCGCGATTCTATTCACGGAAAATTCCGCGGAACCATTGTTGAAGATTTAGAAAATAAAGCGCTGATTATTAACGGACATACCGTTTATATGATTGCTGCTGATAAGCCTGAAAGTATTGACTACAATGCATTTGGAATTGATGATGCATTAATTATCGATAATACAGGTATTGCCCGCGACCGCGCTAATTTGAGCAAACATTTGGAAGCAAAAGGTGTGAGCCATGTATTATTAACTGCGCCGGGTAAAGGTGATATTCCGAATATTGTTCACGGTATTAATCATGAAATTTTTGACCCTGCAAAAGAAAAAATATTTTCTGCAGCAAGTTGTACAACAAATGCCGTTGTTCCGATTTTATATACCATGGAAAAAATGTTTGGTATTGATCACGGACATTTGGAAACAGTGCATAGTTATACCAACGATCAGAATTTGCTCGACAACTATCACAAAAAATCGCGCAGAGGTCGTTCAGCGCCAATGAACATGGTAATTACCGAAACCGGAGCTGCAGGTGCAGTTGCAAAAGTGCTTCCTGATTTAGCAGGAAAATTTACCGGCAACGCCATTCGTGTTCCAACACCGGATGTGTCGCTGGCGATTATGAATTTAAATTTGAAAAAAGAAGTTACCATTGAAGAAGTAAATAATGTGTTACGCGAAGCTGCCTCATTTGGTCAGTTGGTTGAACAAATAGATTACAGTATCAGTTTAGAAATTGTGAGCAGCGATTGTATCGGCAACAGCCATTGCGTAATTGTCGACGCACCCGCAACCATTGTTTCAAAAGATGGTAAAAATGTGGTTTTATATTGCTGGTACGACAATGAGTTTGGTTATACAAAACAGGTTGTTCGTTTATCAAAATATTTAGCCGGAGTGATTCGGTTAAGGTATTATTAATGTGCTGATGTGCTAATGTGCTGATGTGCTAATTGAACAGCCGGGTTTGGAGTGCGATTGGACTGAGGAGAGGATTAGCTGATTAGCAAATTAGCTAATTAGCAAATGGGGATTCGGAGTCCAATTGAACATTAGTAATCCTAATTCGAATTTATTTTACAATTGAGTATTAGTCCGCTGTGCGGACTAATTTTGGAAGGATGAATTTGAATGTTTGTAAAAAGTAATCATTAGCTAATTTGCTAATCAGCTAATTTGCTAATTCATATAAGTCGAAAAGTTTGAATGTTTCGAAGAAGTCACCATTAGCTAATTTGCTAATCAGCTAATCAACTAATTAAACAACTATGTTTGAAAATTTATCGGATCGTTTAGAAGGCGCGTTTAAGAGCCTTAAGGGACAGGGAAAAATTTCTGAAATTAACATTGCCACAACGGTGAAGGAAATTCGTCGTGCGTTGGTGGAGGCCGATGTTAATTATAAAATTGCCAAAGAATTTACCGATACGGTGAAAGAAAAAGCGCTTGGACAACAGGTGCTTACAGCAGTTTCGCCGGGGCAATTAATGGTTAAAATTGTGCAGGATGAATTAACGTCATTAATGGGTGGTGAGCAAACCGACATTAATATAAAGGGTTCGCCTGCAATTATTTTAATTGCCGGTTTACAAGGTTCCGGTAAAACAACATTTAGTGCGAAGCTTGCCAATTATATTAAAACCAAAACAGGAAGAAATCCGATGTTGGCTGCCTGCGATATTTATCGTCCGGCTGCGATTAATCAGTTACAGGTTTTAGGGGAGCAAATTGGTGTGCATGTTTATGCAGATGTTGAAAATAAAGATGCTGTTGATATTGCAAAAAAGGCAGTTAATTATGCCAAAATGAATAACCACAATGTTGTAATTGTGGATACTGCCGGTCGCCTCGCTGTTGATGAAGAAATGATGGATGAAATTGCGAAAATTAAAGCCGCATTAAATCCGTCGGAAACATTATTTGTTGTTGATAGTATGACCGGTCAGGATGCTGTGAATACGGCTAAAGCATTTAACGACCGATTAAATTTTGATGGTGTTGTATTAACCAAATTAGATGGTGATACACGCGGTGGTGCAGCGTTATCGATTAAGTATATAGTTCAGAAGCCGATTAAGTTTGTGAGTCGCGGCGAAAAAATGGACACGCTCGAATTGTTCTACCCTGACCGTATGGCGCAGCGTATTTTGGGTATGGGTGATATTGTGTCGTTTGTAGAAAAAGCGCAAGAGCAATTTGATCAGGAAAAGGCGGAAGAGCTGCAACGAAAAATCAGAAAAAATCAATTCGATTTCGAAGATTTTTTACAGCAGTTAAAGCAAATTAAAAAAATGGGTAACATGAAAGATTTGTTGGGCATGATTCCCGGAATCGGCAAACAAATTAAAGACATGGACATCGACGAAAAACAATTCGCAAAACTCGAAGCCATGATTTACAGCATGACACCGGAAGAGCGCAACAATCCCGACATTATGACCGGCACACGTCGCCAGCGTATAGCAGCAGGCAGCGGAAGCAGTATTCAGGATGTAAATCAGTTCATGAAACAATTTGAAGAAATGCGCAAAATGATGAAAATGATGAACAAAATGGGCGGCGGCGCCAAAGCTGCACGTGCATTAGGTGGCATGATGGGAAAACGATAAATAAATTTCATTAAAATAATTAATTGAAAGGCTGCCTTTGGGTGGCCTTTTTTAATTTACAGCATCTTTTAAAGAAAGTTGTTTTTAATTTATTGGAGCATCAACATCCCGCTTCGTATCAAAATCGTTGCCGGTGTTCTGCTACAAGTCCTCGCCCGCCTATCGTCGGACTGCGGGCTTTTCGCGACACCCCGGGCTAGAATGACTGAAAAGCTTTGATTGAAAATAAATATAAGGTATATCAATAGCTTTATACCTTCGATTAATAAATTAGTAGTATTTATTAAAAAGGTAATTAATTTTTGATAGTTTTGAATAGGTATTATAAATAACCACCTTCATGCAACACACAGTAATAAAAGGTTTTATTCAGGACTACGAACGAACCGAAAAATATGATGATAATGGTTTTAAAATTATTGTTTATCTCCTTAAAATAAATAATGAAACGTATACTTTAACAATGCCACATAAGGCTGCTATTTATTTTGATAAAGGACTGGAACTAATAATCAGGGTTAATGAAAATAATGTGGTGATAGGTATTTTATGCCCAAAAAAGAGTTTTAAATGGGGAGAAACAAGTGGCTTAAAAAATGAGGTGGATGAACAAGATTATTTTGAACTGGTTGAAGGCGAAGTAATTGAAAAAAGGAGGGAGTCGTTTATTGTAAATAGAAATACTACAGGAGCAACTACTTATTTAGATAATTCACGGACGGTTATTAATTACACTATTGTTTTAAAGGACAAAACCTTTAGAGTAGTGGATTCGATCGGCGAAAAAATTAAACCGGCAACTTTTATTGTGGCGCTTTTAAAAGAAGATGTAGGCTTTGTTGTTAAAGATGCAACAAATAATAAAATTTACGGTAAGCCAAGGCAGGATTATTTAATTGCAATACTGCTCTGGGTTGCTTTTAATGTTTACATGTTGTATATGTTCAACACCAATCGGCAAGATGTATTTGTTTCGTTTAGTTCAGTGATGTGGATTGGTAACATATTTTTTGGAATTGCATTTTTATTTTCTTTTTCGGGATTTTTGAGTAAACGGAAGTCATTGAAATTATTCAAAACGATGATAAATAATAAAAGCTAAATTTGAACTGCTTTTTATTTTGTGACAGGGTAAATCGGCTAATAACATAAAAAAAATGCCTGGAAGTATTGATAATATTGGCTACTTTGTTAAAAAATGTGACATTTTTGAAATGCCTGGTGTCAATAATTTCATCCTTTAGAGCAAATTAATTATTGTCAGCTAAAGTAAGTTTTAATTATGGATGTAATATCAAGTGCAGAACTTCGCCAAATTCTTGAAACTAATTTTGCTAAAATAAGTAGTGATTTGCATTTATTACCTGAAATTAATAATTCCAATTACAACTGTGACCCATTTATTGAAATTTGGCAAAATGGCTATTATTATATTTGTTTGGAGCGGGGAGAAGAAGTTTTCAGGAAACAAACTACTGATTTGAATGAGCTTATTTTTATGGTAATGGAAGATTTAACTTTCAAAATGGCTTGGGATTGGGCGAAATTGGAACCAAAATCGAATTCAGATTTACGAATTCCGGCATTTGCTAAACAAGTTGAATTAATGAGAACAATTAGTTTGGATTATGGAAATCGACTTAACGCCGGTTTATAAAACATTTTCAATTTTTAATTAGGCTATTAGCGTTATTAATAAATCGGTATTGCGTTTTTATACCCTTTCAAAATTAAGACTTCTCGACAGTGTCATGATTTGTATTTTGTAACACAAAAAACACAAAAGAAATCCTCGCAAAAAAACACAAAAAAATTTGAGATTAAAATAATATTGTTATTTCTTATTTATTTTTTTATCCCAAACAAAAACTCTGTGACCTCTGTGTGTATTTTCTCCGTGAACTTTGTGGTTTCGGCTGTTCATGAAAAGTTTAAATCTTGGAATTTTGTAAATTTGAATATCAAAATTATATAGAACCAATTTTTAAAGTATTAATTCTAGATATGTTTTGGAATAAAAAAAATATAAAACCGATAGGTGAATCAGTTGAAACCAATGGTAGCGGTAAAGTTGAGCACTTCCCTTTTATTGAAAGGCGATGTTGGCTATTTATCAGCTCGAAATTTAAGGAGATTTTATTCGTGCCAGTTGGTAAGGATAAAATTAGTTTTAATGAATTGGATTCAATAATCATTAAACAATGGCCTTTGAAAATCGAGGAATTGCAAGATTGTATTCAATTAACGTTAGATAAATTTGTCCAAAATGTTGAAGACCAACCTCCAACTAATGAAAATTGGTATTCATTGAAAAACAGTAAAGCTAAAACTCAACAATCTTTTAAAATAGAATATGTCCAAATTGAATTAAAAACCGATATGGAAAAGGAATACGGGCCTAAAGAAGTGGAAAGAATTTTAATTAATGCTGGCCCATTTGATAACCTTAAAACCAGGTATAAGTTGATTGGCAAATCTCATTTAATAGATACAGAAGTAGCTGAGGTTGTTGTTGAAATTTTTAATGCATGTGAAAAAATCAGGACAGATTAATCAGCTATTTAGCTTAAAGGTTTAAATTTTTCGCAAATAAAAACTTTGTGTGTTTTCGGATGTTCGATGAAAAATCTACTTTTAGTTTTATTTTTAACAATTGGAATAGTGTTTGTTATTCCCCTTTTTTCTAAAATTGACTTTTTTGAACAGCCGAAACCACAGAGCACTCAGAGAAAATACACACAAAGTTCGCGGAGAAAATGTTCGTATATTTGAATTAATCGCCATGTTGTTTCATTAAAATAAAATTAAATAATTTTCAATAAATCCCCCTGTGCTTTCTCTGTGTGTATTTTCTCCGTGATGATAGCCATCGGGATTGTGGTTTCGGCTGTTTTAAACATTGGAATTTGTAGCGCTAAGTCCCTCGAAAATGGCGTGATTATTGCTTATTGATTACTCACCTATGCTTAAAACGTACACATTAATGCTGATGCTATTATTTTCTATTAGCATCAAGTCACAAATTACTCTGGAAGGATTATTTACGGAGCCAAAACAAACTGCAGATACACTTTATTTCCCGTTTGAAGATAGCATTCAATTAATTGTAATTAATTATTACGACACATGGGAGCGGCAGGTTGCTTATAAAGAAGCTTCACAACCAAGAGGATTGTCGTGGGCTGCGCTTATGGGACCTCCACCTAAAAATATGTATTTGTTTAGGAATACGGAGGGCAAGATTGTTAAAACTTATCATGGCATTTCTGATGGTAGGGGATTAAAAGGCATGGACTATTTTAATGCCGGGTTAATTTATCTGTATGGCTTAAGGGATTTTACTGAATATCATGGAAATTTAAAATATTATGAATTAAATGAGCAGGTTGGCTTAATAAACACAAAAGGAGAAGTTGTGGTTCCGGCTGTATATGATGATATACGTAGATATCAGGACTTTGATGGTGATTGGGAAAAATTGATAATTGAAAAGGATGGTTATTTTGGATTATTGGATACTAATTTAAATGTATTATTTCCACCTATTTACAGATGCAGCAGTGACACCAATTATTATGGCTACCCGGAGCATAACATTTTGAACGACGCATTTATTAAAGTATTTAAAAATGGGAAATGTGGGCTCATAGATGAAACCGGTGTTGTGCAGATTGATTTTAAATTTGATAATATCATAATGATTCACGACACCATGTTATTAGGTTTGGTAAATAAGCAAGTAATTGATCCAAATAAATATTTTTGGCAAAATGTGCAGGGTTGTGTGGTTTTTGATAAAAACTTTAATCAAATTGCCGACCTCAATCAGTATGACCAATTGGAATATAATGGTGTTAAACGATTTATTGTTAAAAAGGATAATCTTGTCGGCGTGGTTAATCACAAAGGTGAAGTAATTATACCCATTCAATTTGATAATTTATCAACTCAAAATGGTGATTATTACGTAACAAAAGATAATAAAAGTGGTATGATCAGTTTAGAAGGAAAAGTATTAATTCCCATTGAATTTGAATGCAATATGTACTTCTATGATCCGGCAATATATGTCACTAAAAACGGATTAATTGGCGTGTATAGTGATAAATATCAATTAATAGCAGAACCGCAGTACAAACAACGTTACTGGGAGATGGGAAAATTTATGCTCATACGTGCAGATGGATCCAAAGGATTCGTATTACATGAAAAGGTAGGCACCTATTACCAATCGCCGGAAGGGGAGGTGATTAAGTTTGATTGAATGAAAGCTAAGGCGGTTGAGGTTAAGGCTGTTTTGCAAAAAATGAATATATTTATGTAATTATAAAACTTCAACCTGAAAATGGGTTGTCGTGATACATTCAATTTTATTTAAATGAAAATAGCCGGATATGTCTTTATACTTTTAATTTTCGCTGCTTGTAATAATAAAAGCACTTCTGTTAAATCAGCAAGCAAAATTGATTCTTTAGCCGACGAGAATATTGTTGAAGTATCTCGTGATAATCCTGATTTATATCTGCACAATGAAAAAAAATTTAGTGATTCTTCAGGTTTAAAAATTACCATTCAAAATAGTTTACCTAAAGGTGGTCCATATTATAACCCGAATGGAGCTCGATTTGGATGCGTGGTATTTTGGTCGCGTTTTATTAATGAAAGTGCAAAACCAATTGAAATAACAATTAATTTTCCGGCTGATTCGTTTATGGTATTTAATTCGACTGATGCCTATTTAAAATTATTACTGCCAACAGATACAATGTCGTCAGAAAAAGCGGGACTATACAATTATGGCGCTACCGGATTACAGACATTTTTAGAAGCAAATTTTCATAAAGCCACAGGTTTGCAACAAATTATACAACCCGGTGATGATTTTATTTTTTATACAACTGCGCTTTCATATAAAGAAGGAGGAGTTGTTCGGTCGGGCTTTGAAATAGTTAATCATGATGTTATTTATTCTATTAGTATTACTCCGCACTTTGAAAATTTTAAAGTGAATTGTGGGGAAATAAACTTTATAGAATGAGCTATTTATATCACTAAATGAAAAGAAAACACCGACTTAATTTATTCATTTTGTGACTGATTTGCCAATTATTTGTATATACATGAATTAATTGTATTTTTAATTTTTAGAATATACCCTTGATTTAACCCTTTTACTACCTAAATACAGCAAATGAATTTCATACACATTAAATCCCAGTGGTTTTCAGCCATATTTTTATGCCGACTTACCTTTATTGTCCTGTACAGCATCGCGCTTACTTTCCTGATTGATGGATGTACACCTAATTCGCTTAACCCTCATACAGGGGAGACAGCTGGTGATAAAGAATTGCCACCCTGGGATACAACTGAAAAATATTTGTTGGGTATAAGAGCTAATGATCCTGTTAACAGAAACTTACGCATGGATTGGTTTGTAGAAGATTATGGAGATGAGTGGAGTTTGTTAATGCCAACGAAACAAAATTTAGGAGGAGTGCTAAAACGTTACAGCACGAATGATGCAATTGCCAAAATTCCCAGTTATGAACGTGATTTAGCATTTAACATTCAACCTTTTACTCCATTCAAATTTTTATATGACGTAGCTGTAAATAATAATGATATTCATTCAGATTCTTCAGTTTGGGAGACAAAAGAAGGTGAAGACAGAACTTATTTTAAAACTATTCATTGCGAAATTACGCCGCAATTCACCAAATATCTATACTATGGGTCAATTATTTCAGAAAGTAATCCGGGTTTTTTTTATGACAACCCCTGGTTTGGTTTAACAGGCAATTATGATTACGGCATTCCCAAAAGTATTGGATTAGATGATACAATTTGTACTTATGGGCCTTTTGTTAGTGATGATATTGAAGATGAACATCATGCCTGTCGTCCTGAAATACATCCTGCTCAACAAATATGGTTTAAAGATAAATTAATCACGGACCATAAAGCGTATTGGCTTTTCTTTTTTCAGGATCAATCGGATCGATTTTGGGATACTGATGATGTTTATTACATTCTAAGTGAGGATTTGCCTAGTTATATTAGACAAAAAGTTCCTGCGGATAGTCAAAACGTATTTAGACCCTGGGCTAAATCACCTGTATATGGACAGTATCAAATTTTGTTTCATATTAAACCACAAAACCAGGTTCTAAATCCAAGTCAACCGATGATAATAAATTTATCCGTTGCTCAGGAACGAGAGGTAGTAACTGCTGAATTTCCAACTATGGTTGCAGATGTAAATGAAGGATTTGTTCATTCTTATTATGTAGGTGGGGAAGAATTAGTAAGGGTAACTGAACCTGAGCAAAATGATAATGACATGGGCATTCAGTTTGTTGAAGTAACAAAGTTATCAGATGGCAGTTATGTTGGATTTGTTCAAATTTCAATGGTGTTAGGTGATGGTGATGATGATACAGGTACTGATAATTTATCTGGGAATGGTGCAGGGTATATTGTTTTACATGCTGATATTTATCCATATCATATTACACAAGCCAATGATTTGAGAAATACCTTAAATACTAACCAATAATATTGATAAAATTTGTTGCCTTGATGTAAAATTAAATATTAAAAAAAATGAATTACAAAGGCGGGCTTATAAAATTTTGCTGCAGCAAATAAATTGCATTAATGGAAACTGTGTGCCTGATACGGAATTAGAATTAGCCTTTCAGCATGGAATTCGAAAAATCAACATAAATACATAGTAGCAGAAAACAAAGTGTTTTCATTGAATAAAATATTTTTATTTTGATGGGCAATAATACGTGTTTAGCCAAATGGTGATCACGAAGTTACTAAAATATTGTTAATTATGAAGGTATACAATTAAAGTGGTTTTGTAGCCATTCATTTAAAATTTAAATTTGACTTTTAGTAGATAAGGGCTATTTTCACGTTATTATTATATAAATCTTATCTCGGCTATGAAATATTTCCCCTATGAAAAGGTCATATTTAAAACATCGTTGTCTGAACCGGTAATATTAAACCGGCTTACAGAAGGTATACGGGCGGAAAATTACTACCAAATCAGGACTTTTAAATGGAAAATGGCGAATCCCCAAGATGGTAATGAATATGGTAATGGCTTTAAAATTTGGAGACTTACTTTCCGAAAGTCTAATTTGTTGCGCATATATACCGGTATAATTGAACATTCTTATAATGGTATATTAATTACGGTGAAAATGCAAATAACTATTTTTGGAATAATTTCGTACATAATTAGTATGGCAGTAGCCTTAGTTTCACTGGTGTTGTTTTTAATTGAGCTGATAGCTGATTCTGAATTTAGTTGGTTTTACTTCACTTTCTTTATACTTTTAGTTTTGCGGCATATTTATTATATGTCTGATTTTAATAATACAAGCAAAATATTTAAGCAGGAAATTTCAGAATTATTAGATGCGGATATTGTAGATGGCCATTAAAATTAAATCCTTCTAATTTATTACCAACATAAGTTTACTTATTTCATATCAACGATAAAGTTCACCTAGCCCGGGGTGCAGCGGAAAGCCCGCAGGAGCCGCAACGCAGTGTAGGCGACGAGGACTTGCAGCGGAGCACCGGCAAGATAATGACCAACGAAGCGCGATGTTGCTGCTCCAATTTATTTTATTACAAATTTTTATGATTAGTATTTGGTAAATCTTGCTTACATTTAACCAAAATAATTTATGAAAATTATAATTACCGGTGCTACGGGTATGGTTGGTGAAGGTGTGTTGATGGTTTGTTTGCAGCATCCTGATGTTACACAAGTTTTGTCGGTGAGCAGAAAACCGCAAGCACATAAACATGCCAAATTAAAAGAATTAATTGTCCGCGATTTTTCAGAATTGGAAAAATACAAAACAGAATTACAGTCTTACGACGGTTGTTTATTTTGTGCAGGTGTGAGTTCGATTGGCGAAACGGAAGCAACTTTTACGAAAAAGACATTTGATTTTGTGTTGCCATTCGGCAAATTATTATCGGAAATAAATCCTCAACTTACTTTCATTTATGTATCGGGCAGCGGAACCGACAGCAGTGAACAAGGAAAAGTGATGTGGGCAAGGGTTAAAGGCAGAACGG
Organism: Bacteroidota bacterium; assembly: GCA_016706255.1. Taxonomy (NCBI): domain Bacteria; kingdom Pseudomonadati; phylum Bacteroidota; species Bacteroidota bacterium. The sequence goes on from JADJJZ010000003.1 coordinate 1,386,934, forward strand.
AAAATGCGTTGAGCAAATTACCATTTAAAGGCGTATATCATTTCAGACCAGGATTGATGAAGCGGTTGCGGACAAAAAAATGTAAAACCGATATTCCGCGTTGTAACCACCTTATACCCTTTGGTTAAAGTGCTTGCGCCGAAATGGTCCTGCACGCTGGATCAAGTTGGAAAGGCTATGTTACACTGCGTTGAAAAGGGTTATGCTAAGGGAATTTTGGAAGTGGCGGATATTAAAAAAATAGGTGGGTAGAACATTGCAAATAAAATTAATGTTTCATTTGCAATAAATTACCAGCCACTTTTTACGGGTAGAATATATTGCATTGCTACAGGCTTACCATTTTTTGTTGCTGGAATTAATGGAGAGATAGAAATTAATATTTCATTGAGTTCCAGAATATAATAGGGATAGATTTTAAAATTTTCGTTTCCAAAATACTGTTGCACATTGATAATTTTTCCTTTACTAGTTACTGTAAATTGAATACTTCTAACATAAGTCATTGGTTCGCTTAAATACCCACCTGTGCGTTCTAATATTAGCGTATCTGGCAATGTTCCGTTAATTCCTGATTGTGGTAAAGTGGTTACCTGGTCTGCACTATAAATTTTTTCATTACAATGTGTATAATAATAATTGTTAGTGTAATAATAATAGTTTTTTTCGTATAATATTTCCGGATAAGTTGTTGTATAAAGTGTATCGCCCGTTGCTTTATATTGATGATAAAATAAACCTGTATGTTGAAATGGAATTAAGGTTGAAACTTTGCCTGTGGTTATATATTTCGCTGTTGAAGTTTTAACCGCAAAATTTCCATCTTTTAATGAACGAAATTTCCAGTAGGTACTATCACCTTGATTTATAATTAATAAACTATCTCCTTGAATGAAATATTCATAAGTTTTTTGAAATTTAAGGGTATCATGAAAATAAGTATATTCTATTTTAACATGATTCGGATTATATCGAATGTCTGTTCTGCCGTATTTAACTATTGATGCAAAATGTTTATCATAATTTGGGAACTGCAATAAACTGTAGGTTGGTGCTTTGCTTACCATTACCGTATCCTGAGCTGCAACTGCCAAATGCAGGAATATTAAAATGCAGGTAACGATTTTATACATTTCGGTTAAAATAACGGAATTGAAGTGGCTTCAATTTTGCTGGCTTGCTATTAAAATGCTAATTTAATAATTATAACTGTTAATTTAACCCACTTTTGTATTTAAGCTTTGATGAAATGCACAGGTGAAGCATCAATCCGGACTTGCCCAACATTTCATAAATAAATTAAGAAATGCGTTCCCATTTAATATTCATGGTATAACTTCCTTTTTTCTTACCTATTGATCTGGAAATATCAATATTTAAAGTGCGCACTACAAATTCGCCGGTTTGAAGTGTTACAGGATTTAAATCAAAAACGAAGCTGTCGTTAATTAATTCGGATGATTCTCCTTGTAAAAAAAGCGTAATACCACCACCAACCACGAGCACCACAAGTGAACCTATCATAGCAACCAATGCACCGGTCATTAAACCGGCTGCAATTGGCATGGCGCCACCGGTTGCAGCCATACCAATAGCGATACCCATTGTAGTTAGGCCTAAAACACTTAGTGTGCCAGCCATTATGGCGCAGGTATTAAAAGCGTCAACTATTTTTTCCTGATCGGCAAAAATATCTTTATCGATTAGTGCAAAGGTGCCTAATAAAGTTTGAGGGAAAAATCCTGCATTGTTTAGATTTACTTCTGCCAATTGACCTTTTGTGCCTAACGGAATGGTATCACCATTTTTCATTTTACCAATATCGATGGTATCAATAATTGTTGTATTGCCGAGGGCATCTGTAAATAACCCGTTGAGTAAAATTTCATCTTTTTTTAATTCAACAGTCTGAACACAATGAATACTTTCAACAGATAATCGGATGATGCGTGGAGCAGCAACAACAGGTTCTGGGGTTATTGATGTTTTTTTATTGATTACCCGTTTATTTAAAACTTTTTTGCAATCACATCATTTTCTGCTGTAGTAAATTTCAAATGTTCAGGAAAGGGCATTTTTAGAATTTGTGCTGCAACAGGCTCATTTATTTTAAAGTCCACCTGTGCCAGATCGCCATATTTAGCTTCGCGTGCAGATGGAGTAGCAGGCATTTTAATCATAGCTTCTACTGCTGCTATAAACTTTTGTTGACCCGATTTTGGTAATTTTTTATAGTGATTGAATAATACATATTCAATTGCATTTTTATCGGTTGTCATTGGGTAAGTGGCTGCATTACCGGCATGTGCAAGCATTTTTGCCATTGATAAATGAGCGATATGTTCTATACGTTGAACTACCAAATTGTATTTTGGTTGTGCAATACTGAAATCGAATTTTTTCATAATTGTATATTTAATTACGGCTTAAAGGTAGCGTGCACTGGCTGATTTTACCTAAGGAAATGGTAAAATCACATCATGATGTGATAGGGGTTAAATGGCGCCTGTATTCAAGTTTTGTTCCATTATGGAGTTATTAAATCATATACTTTATATGCTAATTTATGCCGAGCCAGAATTATACAACGTTACATTATTTAATGATGTTTTTTTTTAATTTACATCGCTTTAAACAAGAATGCTAAACCCAATGCTGTGAAATTTACGCACTTTCGTATCTTAGCATTACATGCTTAAATCGGGTGTCAAATATTGGTTGATATTTATTGTTGGCTTAATGGCTTATAATCCGTTAAGTGCCCAACAATTTCCTGATTTCCATTTCGAAAACATTAGTACTGCTGATGGCCTGAGTGATAATACGATTACCTGTTTGTTTCAGGATAACAAGGGGTTTTTATGGATTGGAACCGGAAATGGATTAAACAGATATGATGGTAATATTGTAACTACTTACTTTTATGAAGAAGGGAATGCCAATTCCATGGGAGGAAATTTTATTTCAGGGATCATTCAGGATGATGCCGGAGTATTTTGGATTGGCACGCGTGATGGTGGTATTACGCGATTGGATTTGAATGCGCCTTTAGCTAAACAATTTAAACGATTCAGTAATATTCCGGGTGACTCGACTACCATGTTTTCAAATCGTATTACAACCTTAGCGGAATTAAATTCGGATTATATTGTATTTAGTGCTGAAGGTATTTCCACCGGTTTTATAAATAGGAAAACGTTTGAAATTTCCTACCATGAAAGTAAAAATAAATCAGTTGCATTAATAGATACAAAAATTACAAAACCTAAACCGGATGGAAACAGTTGGATGCAACTAATAAAACGTGATGGCAATACAATTTACTTATCCGGGCTTATTGGTGGAACAGTTTATGCGTTTGATGCCAACAACCCTGTTGTACCCGCAAACCACACAGATGGCAGTGCTTCCAGCATTCAGAATTTCGATGTTGATGGTGATACTATTTGGGTGGGTGGATGGAAACATGGTTTATTTATGCAGGAAAATCCTTTGGACAATCCGAATGATAAACCACTTGCTCTTAAAAAAGTGGTGCCTATTGAAGCAGAAGTTTTATCCGTTTTATCGTGGGATAAAAATTTTGTGCTTGCCGGTTCCAAAGGGATTGGATTATACGTGGTGAATAAAAAAACATTTGAATATAAAGTAATTCAACACGACAGAGCAGATGCGTTTAGTTTGGCCGGAAATAAAATTAATTGTTTATTAAAAGACAGCAATGGAATTTTATGGGTGGGAACTTCTGCCGGATTAAGTAAATATAATACTATTCAATGGCAATTTAATGCTACGTTAATTAAAGATGATTTCACTAAAGAAATAACCCATTTTTCGATATTTGAATTTAACGATCATACGTTTGGGATAAATACCGGAATGGGTTTGTTTAGATATTATCCTGAAAATCAGACGTTCACGCAACACCATTTTAATTTTTACGGCGTAGAAATAAATCCAACTGCCATTGTTGCTATTTCAGAGGATAAACATTATTTAACTACTGAAACGAACACGTTTTTAATCGATTTAAAAACGTTGCAAATTAAGGAAATATCTCCCAAGACGGTATGTAATCCTGTGCTTGATACATGTTATAGAACTAAGGATATTTTGTTTGGGAATTACCAAGTTTATGATGTTTTGTTTGATACTTTGGATAACCACATTTTGCACTTTTTTACTACTATTGGTTCTGGAATAGGCATATATGATGCTACAGATGATGCTTATTATAACCTGTTCCAATACACCAACAAGCCGAATAGTATATCCAATAACTTTGTCCGAAATATTTATCGCGATTCAAAAGGAAATATTTGGGTGTCAACTTCGGAGGGATTAAATAAATGGAATAAATCGTTTCCCATTAAAAATGATTTCACCATATATAAACACAGTATTACTGATGTTAATTCAATTTCGCATAATAATATTTCCGCAGTTTGGGAAGCACCGGATGGCATTTTATGGATTGCCACATCTAATGGTTTAAATGCTTTTGACGGGCAAAAATTTACACGTTATTATAACACGGTAAATGGCCAGCAACAAATGTTTGGATTGTATCCGGATAATAAAGGGAACCTGTGGTTACCCATAAAAGGTGGCTTTTTAGTTTTTAATTTACAAAATAGAAATTTCCGTTTTGTGCCACTCATTTATTCGGGTTGGTCGCTGCGTTCACCGGCCAAATTATTACAAAGTAAATCCGGCAACTGGATGTATGGGGCAGGTAATTATTTGATTTCCTTTAATCCTGACAAATACATTTTTGAAACCAAGTTTCCTGAATTGTATATTACGGATATGCTGGTTTCGGATAAGTTAATTGATAAAAGCGGTAATTATGCGAACCTTGTTTTTAAACATGATGAAAATTTTGTCACCATCAATTTTTCCAGCTTACAACTGTCACAACCAAAAACAGTAAAATACCGTTACCAATTAGCTGGGTTAACAGAAAACTGGACAGATTTGGGGAAAAATGGTGTCATTCGATTTACCAGTCTTCCACCGGGAAATTATACGCTATATATTCAGGTTACTAATCCGCAGGGCGACTGGAGTGGAAGCAGTAGCATGTTATCTTTTGAAATTTTAAAACCTTATTGGCAAACGTGGTGGTTTTATTTATTGTGTATCATATCACTAATAGGTATTACATATTTAATTATCCGTTATCGCGAGCAGCAATTAAAAAATGTATTAAGTATGCGAAATAAAATTGCGAACGATTTACATGATGACGTGGGAAGTGCTTTAAGTACAATTAATTTATACAGTGAGGTAGCTAAAAATAAATCAGGAACGAATAAGGAGCTTGAACCAATTTTGGATAAAATTACCGGCATCAGTACTGAAATGCAGGAAAACATGACGCATATTGTTTGGAGTTTGCAGCCAAGGAACGACAATTTTGATCAAATGTTATTGCGGATAAAATCGTATGCTTTGGAAAACTTGTCGGTAAAAAATATTGAAATATATTTTGATATTGATGAAAAATTGAATGGTATTAAAATTGCTGCAAATAAACGCAAGGAGTTATTTTTAATTTACAAGGAAGTATTAAATAATATACAAAAGTACGCCTGCGCAACACAAGTGCACATTCAGTTTAAACGCGCAAGCAATGACTTGCGCATGGAAATTCGGGATAATGGCGTTGGGTTTGATATAAATGCGCTAAACGATGGTAACGGTATGTTCACTATGCGTGAACGCGCAGCTGCATTAAATGGAATCTTTGATATGTCTTCTGAACCCGGAACTGGGACAACCGTTGTGTTTACCTTCAAATTTTGAACCTACTAATATTAGTAGGTAGTTAATCAACTTAATTGGATAATTTTGATTAGAATTTATGCCCATTCGTGTTGCCATATTCGATGATAATGCCACCAGAAGAGATGGGGTTAGGTTATTATTGGACACTTCAGAGGGGTTTTTATGCGCAGGCGCTTTTGAAAATTTTAACAATGGTATTTCAGACATACTTTCCTGCAATCCCGATGTTATTATAATGGATATCGATATGCCCGGTATTAATGGTATTGAAGCGGTGCGTATGATTAAAACGAATTACCCGCAATTGCCGGTAATGATGCAAACTGTTTTTGACCACGATGACAAGGTTTTTGACAGCATTTTGGCAGGCGCTTCGGGGTATTTGCTCAAAAAGGCAGCACCTTTAAAATTGCTGGAGGCCATACGCGAAATTCAGGAAGGTGGTGCACCAATGACCCCTGAAATCGCAGTAAAAGTATTGCATTTTTTCAGAAATAAAGAACAGCAAAAGGTGACGAACGATATGCTGCTTACTGAAAAAGAAAAAGAAGTATTATCTGACCTTGTTGCGGGTTTAAGTTATAAAATGATTGCTTCAAAACAAGCTATCAGCTATCATACCGTTAATTTCCATATTCGGAATATCTACAAAAAGATGCATGTAAACAGTGTTGGTGAAGCTGTTGCGAAAGCGTTAAAAGAAAAGATGATCTGACTTATTTTTCCTACTACTATTCGCTGTTTTACAGGCAGGGCTTTGCACTTAATTTTGAGTTTCTCAATTTTCTCATACTTGTGAGCAAACCAATAAACTATTTTATGAAACTTAAAAAACTACTCCCATTATTGCTGCTATTTTTTGCAAGCAATCACATTTGGGCCGACACAGAGCCGGACAACAACAATCCAGTAACCGCAGATGCCATGACACTTGATAATGCCACTACAGGCACTATTAATTTAGCCGGCGATGCAATTGATTATTATGCATTTACAACAACTGCAGATGGTAAAATTACTTTATCACTAACCAGTGATGTAACATATTTAACCGTTCGTTTGTATGATGCAGATGGAACAACTGTTTTAGGTACAGTTTCCGATTATTCAACTGTTACCGTTAATGTTGACGGATTAGCAGTAGGTAATTATTATGCTGCGGTTGTAGCCTACGGAGGTTATTCAGGTAATTATTCAATTACGTCAAGTTTAATGAATGCTGAATACGCAAATGACACAGAAGTAAATGATACCTATGCGCAAGCACTCGACATTACTGAAAACGGGAGCGTAACCGGCCACGTTGGTTTTCGCTTCAATGGTGGTGCTTATGACATGAACGACTGGTATAAAGTTGTTACAACGCAGGATGGAAATATTACTGCAACTTTTGCAAATAATACCGGAGATTACAATAACCTTTACATTTATGATAATGATGGAACAACCGTTTTAGGTTCGACAGCAGATTATGGAACCGACACGTTGACGGTTACCGGAAAAGCAGCAGGAACATATTACATTCGTTTAAATTATTATTCTACTAATTATTTTAATGGTTACACTTTAACAAATACTGTGACACCAACAAATTTTGCTAATGATGCCGAACCAAACGACACCTATGCGACTGCAACAGTAACTATTCCTGAAAATGGCAGTGTTAACGGACATATTGGTCATCGATATAATGGTGGATCTTATGATACTGACGACTGGTATATTTTAAATATGAGTCAGGATGGTCAGTTACAACTTAACTTGACACAAGGTGCCGGTATTTATCATGGTATCTATTTATATGATAATGATGGTACATCTTTGCTTGCATCTAATTTTGAATATGGTGCTACAAGTACGGTTCGATATAATTTATCTGCCGGAACATATTATGCTAAAGTTGATAATTATTCTACATCCTATTTTTCAGGTTATACCTTACAATTTGTTGCCACACCAACTGCTTATGCCTCAGATGTTGAACCTAATGAAGATTACTCTGATGCTACAGTAACAATTCCTGTTGGCGGAACGGTAAACGGGCATATCGGGTTTTACAGAAATGGCGGCACATATGATACTGATGACTGGTATAAATTAACATCAACCGAAGATGGTATTATCAGTTTAACATTAAATCAGGGAACCGGAATTTATCATGGTATTTATTTATATGATGCCAATGGAACTACATTACTGGATAACACATTTAATTATACTACTTCTACAGTTTCTGTTTCTAATCTTGCAGCCGGTGATTATTATGCGAAGGTGGATAATTATAGCACGTCTTATTATTCATCTTATTCGCTTACATTTAATTTAACACCACCTGCGTATGCAAATGATCCCGAGCCAAATGGTTCGTTAGCTGAAGCTACTCCCATGTTAACAAATTCAACTGTGGATGGACATATTGGGTATCGCAATAACGGTACAATTTATGACCAAAACGATTATTATGAAATTGTTTTATCGGAGCCGGGTGATTTATCATTAACTATAGAAAAAGGACCTTCACAATATAATACCATTTATATTTTGAATAGTGCGGGCACTTCGTTAGAGTCACAATCAAACTATGGAAATTTTTCTATTTCTGAATTGAATTTGGCTGCGGGAACTTATTATGCGAGAGTGAATTATTACAGCTCAACACATTTTGGTGGTTATACGCTAACCAACAATTATTGCCCTGATCAAATTACCATTATTGCAGAAGGTGAAACCACTTTTTGTGCCGGTGAATCAATTGTTTTAAGTACACCTGATCATCATTTAAATTATTTATGGAGTGATGGATCCGTTACAGAAACAAATACTGTTACTTTATCAGGCGATAATTTTTTAACAATTGATAATGGTGCTGGTTGTATTCGAACTTCAAACACAATTACAACAGAATCTACGCCATTACCTGTTGCAGTTATTAATGCGGATGGTCCAACAGAATTTTGTGCAGGTGGTGATGTTACACTTAGTGTTCCTGTTGTAGCTGATACCTATTTATGGAGCAATGGTGCAACAACACCTACAATAACCGTAAGTGCAACAGGTGATTACAGTGTTGAATTAACAAAAAACACTTGCTCTGCTATCTCTGATCCGATACACATCACAGTAAATGCAAATCCTGTTGCAACAATTACACCTGATGGTGCAACTACATTTTGCGAAGGCGGAAGTGTAACTCTTGAAGCCAACGCTGCAGTTTCTTATGCATGGAGCAATGGTGCTACAGCAAGTGCTATTGTAGCAGATGCGAATGGTGATTTTTATGTAACGATTACTGATGCAAATGGTTGTTCAAATACATCTTCAACAATTAGTGTAACTGAAAATGATAATCCAATTGCAGGAATTAGTGCTGATGGTCCAACAACATTTTGTTCAGGATTATCTGTTAATCTAACTGCAACCGGAGGAACTAGTTATTTATGGAGTAATGGTGCAACAACCGCTACAATAAATGTTACAAGCGGAGGTACTTATTATGCAACTGTAACAAATGCATCAGGTTGTTCTGCGGTAACTACGTCAATTGATGTTACTGTTGAAGCTTGCGGAACAGTGAGTATTGTTGCGGACGGTGCAGTTGAATTTTGCGATGGTGGTTCTGTTACTTTAACTTCCAGCGAAGCAGCAGGAAATATCTGGAGTACGGGTGAAACAACACAAAGTATTGTGGTAACCGAAAGTGGCGATTATTATTGCACTAATGGTGTAAATACTTCAAATACCATTTCTGTTATTGTAAATGCAAATCCAATTGCTACAATTTCTGCTGACGGTGCAACTGAATTTTGTGCAGGTGGAAGTGTAAATTTAACAGCAAGTGCAGCAAATATTTACGATTGGAATACCGGTGCAACTGCAGCATCTATTTTAGTAAATACGAGTGGTGATTATGTGGTTACTGTTACAGATGCTAATGGTTGTTCTGCAACTTCTGCTGCAACTACAGTAACTGTTAATTCAAATCCTACAGCAACAATTTCTGCAGACGGAGCTACTACTTTTTGTGAAGGTGGAGATGTTAATTTAATGGCATCTGCTGCAGCATCTTATTTATGGAGCAATGGCTCAACAGATGGAACAATAAACGTTAGTGCTTCAGGTGATTATTCAGTTATGGTTACCGATGCAAATGGTTGCTCTGCAACATCAGAAAATGTTACTGTTACTGAAAATGCAAATCCAACACCGGTAATTGCTGCCGATGGTCCGGTTGTATTTTGTGGAACAGATGTAACACTTAGTGTTGATGGGGATTACGATAGTTATTTATGGAGTAATGGTGAAACAACTTCATCAATTACCACAGCAAGTTCAGGTTCATATTATGTAACAGTTACCTCAGCAACTTGCGAAGGAACTTCAAATACAATAGATGTAACAGCAGATGCAGCACCTTCAGTAAGTATTGTGTCAGATGGTACATTAATTTGTTTCGAAGCCAGCACTATGTTAACTGCAACAACAGATGCTGAAAATATTCAATGGCAATTAAATGGTGTTGATATTCCTGGAGCAACAGATGCTGTTTATCTAGCTTCTACGAATGGAAAATATCGTGCAGTTGCAACAACAGGATTGTGTGAAGCAACCAGTCTCGAAATAAAATTGAAATATGCTGAACGTTTAACTGTTACACCTGCAGGCACAGTGGGCTTATGCGGTGGTTCAGTTACCATGAATGTTCCTGCTGCTGCCGGAGCTACTTACCAATGGTATCAAAACAATACTTTAATTGCTGGTGCAACATCTAATTCATATACTACCACTACCAAAGGTAAATTTTATTGCCTTGCGTATAAAGATGGTTGTTCAAATGCATCCAAATTATTGGTTGTAACGAACGATTGTAAAGTAAGTGAAGAAGATATTTCCAGCATGCAAATTGCGCCAAATCCGGCTGCAAATAATTTTACAGTTGTATATTTTGCAACGATAGCCGGTGAATCAAATATTACCATTTCCGATTTGTCTGGTCGTATTATTTCATCTGAAAATGTTCAAACCGTAATTGGTGAACAAACGCAGGAATATACTACTACTATGATGCCTTCAGGAATGTATTTAGTTGCCATTCGTTTAAGCGATGGAACTGTGATGACTCAAAAATTAATTATTGAAAAATAATTAGGTTTGTTCATTGAATGAGGCTGTTTCGTAAGAGGCAGCCTCATTTTATTTATAGGTAAGTTTGAAACATTAGCTTTTATTCCGCAAGCAGGTCGAGTACAAATAATAAAATGGCAATTATTATTAAGGCAATTCCCGCCCATTTTAATTTAGGCATTTGTTTGTTTTTTGCCAGATATAAGGCATAACAACCGCCTAATAACATAATAATATTGTCTAAATATTTTCCAATTTCACCCAACATAGATAATTATTTTTTATTCCAGGGAAGAAGTTCCTTAAATTTATCGAAGTCTTTGGTGTAATAAATACCCACACCGGTTTTTACATCGTTTTTCGCAATAATGGCATCGTATTCTGATAAGCGGAATGCTTTAACCCGCACACGACCATCAGGGGAAATTAAATATTCCACTTCAAAATCACCGGCCAAATTACTGGCAGAACCTTGATTTCCACTTGCAAAATCGTAATAAGTAGTTCCAACTTTTACTACAACTACATCAGTTATTTGTTGCTCAATGGTCAAATCAAATTGTTTATCCTGTTCATCAGTATATGTATATGAGCCGCTTTGAATATTACCTATTCCAATATCAATTTCCGTATTTTTAAGAAAATCACTAAGTATATTTTGGAAATAGGTGGTCAACTGACTGGCAACGAAATCGTTAATTGTATTATTTGTGGTTGTGCCAACTGCATTAAATGTTGTTAAATCCTGAGGGAGGAAACTATTAGTAATTAACAAACCAAATACCTGTTTATTTAATTCGTTTTTATCGGCGCGCACTTGTTGTAAACGGCGTTGAAAATCTGAATTATTTGATGCAGTTCCTTGTCCTTCAGGGACATCTAAATCGAAGTCAATTTGTGGGGATTCCAAAACGCCGGTTATTTTAATTAACACATTTACATCAGTTTTTTCCTTTGTTTCAGTTCCTGTTAATGTACTAATACCAATATCCTGCGCTGCATACTCTGCAGTGAGGTCAAGTTTTGCATTATATGGCGAGCCGCTAAATTCAATGGTGCTTCCCGGAACAACCTGGAATTTTCGTTCAAATAATCCCTGGAATGAAAAATCGTATAAACCTTCTGTAATTCGATAAGTTCCGGTCATATCTATTGTTCCTAATGAATTGGCTTTAATATTCAAAACGCCAAATCCTTTTCCTGTTAAATACTCGGTTCCTTCACTGTTTAATAATAATTTTATTTCTGCATCCGGTGTGGCATTTAATTTTAGATCCACATTTACAATTGCAAGATTTAATTCATCGGGTGGAATTACAGTGGTAGGAGCAACTACTTGCCTGTTTACAAAACGAATAAAATCGTGTCGCTTAACATTTCCTGAACCATAGGTTGGTAAATTTACTACTGTTCCGGTATGCGGTGTTGCTGTAACGGCAATATTTAACGCATCTAATTTTCCGGTGATATTACAATCTACTTTCCCAATTGCATATCCAAAAAAATCAGGATTTTGCTTCACAGTTGTTTCCATTAACACCAGGTTTTCACTTCGGATACTCAACTCTTTAAAATTCCAAGCTTCAAAATTGGAGTAAGTAATTTCACCTTTTAATTTTGCCTGATTATTTAATTTATCTGTAATTGTTGTTTCAGGAATTAATACTTTATTTTTTTCAATTTGAACGTCAATCTGGTCAAAATAATAATGTGCACCCATGTAATCCACTGTCATTCCACCATCCTTAATATTTAAATTCCCTTCCATCTGCGGACGTTTGGCCGGCCCTTTTATATCTAACTTCCCATAAATATCACCATCCATTTCAGACAAAATACCTTTTAAGAAAGGTTCTACAATAAAGAGTTTGGTTTTGCGGAATTCCGCTTTTACAATTAAGCTGTCCACATCTTCGCCTTCACCCAAAATGTAAAAGCCATCTGTAGTAAATCCATTATCTCCAACCAAGGAAGAATTAAATTTCAACCTGTTTGTGGGTTGTATCATTGAAGTATTTACTTTTAAATTCCCCAACAAAACATTATTCATTGTAAGGCCTTTTACTTCTGCACCACCTAAGAAACTTGGTTTACCTAAGATGTCACCAATACTGTAAGTTGCATCAAGTGTGCCACTGATATTTTCACCCGGCAACACATAATGCTCCATGAGTTCTCCGATTGGAATATTTCGAATATTTAATTTTAAGATAGTTGTATAAGTGGGATCGGGAGCACTGCTTAAACTAATCACTTTGTTGCCACTGCTTAAGGTGAAGTTTTGCGCAATTATATTATTATTTACATATTGCAAACTGTTATTGGGTAAGATATCCCATTTCTCTGACTCGAAAAATATTTCTGATGGTAACACATTAAATGCCATCATGGAATCCATAAAAGCAACTTCTCCATTTAGATTTATCCTGTTTGAATCGGTATCTTTCCCTACTTTTAAATTGTAAGATAATTTATTCTGAGCAAAATTCCCCTCTGTGCGAACAACAGGAATTTCTATATTATTGTTAATGGTTGTTTTGTTCAACCTGGTAAAAAATTCCAGTGTATTATTTTGTGTCCTTGCTTCCACCAATAATGTATCGAGCAAAATACCATTATAACTAAACTGATCAACTTTTATTCTTGTATTAAATTCATTAATGCCGGTATTAAAATTACCTGATACCTTTAAATTTCTGACTACCTGAATATCCGGATAAAAAATTGCCAATAAACGGTCAGCATTTTTTACATTAACACTATATTCCGCAATTTGCGGATCTGATACTATTGAATCGTTTCCATTGGTGTAATGGTTTACCATGTTTTTTATGGCACCTGGCAATCCGGTAAGTGTATAGTTTCCGGCAATGGTAAAATCTAATAAGTTTGAACTTCCTGTAATAATTTTTTTACCCGCATCTTCTTTTGCATTTATACTCAAGGTATCTAAACGGTAAATATATTTTTCGCGAATAAGTAATAAGTCACCAAAACGGATATCCCCAATCATATTATCCAAAGTTGTTCCCTGCGCATTCATTGTTGCGCTTGCACTGAATACAATTGGTTCAGGATAAAAATTTAATTGTTTTAAATTGGCCCTTTTAATATCTGTTTTAAAATCGTAGGCAGGAATAGTATCCTGCATGTCGATTATACCGTTAAACGACATCACAATGTTAGGGTCATCTACGGTGAAGTTCCCTTCAAAATAATCACTTTTTAATTCTCCGTCAATAGCTATATTGGAATAGGTGTAATCGTTAAACTCAACTGAATTAATTTCAGTTGATAAATCAAAATTTGCATTATTATCACTGTCAAGGGTGCCGTCAATAGCGGCCTTCATACTTATCTTGCCCAAAATATCCGATTGTCCGGAAAGTGCACCAATGTTTAACTCAGTAGTAGTGAGATTACCACTAAAGCCTGATGTTTTTGTTTCCTTGTTGTATTGAAAGTTTACATCTGTATACATATTTCCCTGGTCGGTAACAAGGTTGCCATAACTAACCAAGTCATAAGTAAAACCTGTAACACGTCCGGTATAATTAATCGTACCGAGTTTTAAAACGCTTTCCGGTAATTTACCTTTTCCGATTATAGACTCCAACTCGTATGTATTTACATAAAGCGGCTCTAATTTTAAATCGAGGAACGTTTCGTCAATATTTGGTAAACCTTTTATGTCTAAAGTTCCTTTTATTCCGGCTGTGTTATTTACCACAGCGTCAAAATCGCGGGCTTTTAAATTATCCAATGAACCATATATTCTGCCGCTTAATTTTAATGTAACATCATACTGCTCCAACTCCGGGGCAAAATAAGCGATGTCTTTACTGGAGATGATACTTTTATTAAAATTACCGTTCATTCTAATGTCAGAATTAAAACGATCGAAATCATTTATGGTCGTAAATGTCATACCAATTGCATCATTAATCCTGCTATTTGGTGTTTTAATCAATAAATCGTTTAGTGTAATTTCGTATGCTGAGAATAAAATATTAGCGTGTAGGGTATCAATTTTAAATCCTGATTTTTCCTGAAGCGATAAATGATTTATCGTGTTCATGATGGTATCGCCAATGTAAACGATATCACTCATGTCAAGATTTATGGCCGTAACAGCCATATCGCTAAAATTAATTCCGGTAGTGGTTGACTCAGAATTTAAATCTTTAAAATAAAATGCACAATTATCTAAAAGTAATTGTGTTGTTTCCAATGTCCAGTCACCCATTGCAATATGCAATGTATCCCAGCTTTCCTCGTGTGTTGACGGAATAGTATCGATTAGTCCTGTGAGACGAAATGTGGTTTTATCGAATTCAATTTTTTCAAATGCTAAAATATGGTCTTCTAATCCGAGATTATTAATTAAAATTTCCGAATCATCAATATAAGCTTCCATATCACTGGCTGCAACTTCATCATGCCATTTAAATCTTGTTTTGCTGATGTTCACTTTGTTTAAACGCAGGTCGATACTTTTTTTGCTGCCGCTGGAAACCGTACTGTCGGAAGTAGTATCTCCACTTCCAGCAAATGCATCAATAATAAACTGATAGTTGTAAGTTGAATCCGGTAAGGTGCGACTGATATTGATATTTGTTTCACTAAGCGCAATATTTTTAAGGCGAACACTTGGAGTAAAAGGATTCAGCGTTCCGATGTTTACCTGTAACTCACCTGCGTAAATTAAGGTATCCTGATTTTTATCTTCAATATAAAGTCCTCTTATGATGATATGATCCAATACATCGATACTGATTTCCTTCAGTTCAACTTTGGTCTGTAATTTTTCACTTAGCCAGGATGTCGCCTTTGAGGCTACATAATTTTGAACCGCGGGAATGCGTAACAGCAAAAAAACCACAATAAAAAGACCCAGTAAACCCCAAAAAATAATGAGTGCCAGCCTTCTTATGAAGAAATATACTTTCCAATATGATAATAGTTGCTGCACCTAATCCTTTCCTGCTTATTTTTACGGGGTTAAATTACGAATATTGTATGCCTGTAACAATTCTTGGAATTGAGTCAAGTTGTGATGAAACCGGTGCTGCTGTATTGATTGATGGACAAATAGTAGCAAATTGCATTGCAAATCAGTCGATACATGAGCTTTACGGTGGTGTGGTACCTGAACTCGCCTCCCGTGCACATCAGGCAAATATTGTTCCCGTTGTTGAAATCGCATTAAAAAAAGCAGGTATCACCCTCCAACAAATTGACGCTGTGGCATTTACGCAAGGGCCGGGACTGCTTGGATCACTTATGGTAGGGGCCGGTTATGCAAAAGGAGTGTCGCTTGCTTTGGACATACCGTTGATTGCCGTACACCACATGCAAGCCCATATTTTAGCGCATTTTGTAGAAGACCCGAAGCCGGATTTCCCGTTTTTATGTCTAACAGTAAGTGGCGGCCATACCCAGCTGGTATTGGTTAAAAGCCATCTAGACATGGAAATTATAGGTCAAACCACCGATGATGCAGCGGGGGAGGCTTTCGACAAATGTGCCAAAATGCTTGGTTTGCCTTATCCCGGTGGACCATTAATTGATAAATTAGCGCAGCAGGGTAATCCCTTGGCTTTTACATTCGCTGAGCCTAAAATTCCGGGCCTGGATTTTTCATTCAGTGGTTTTAAAACATCTGTGCTATATTTTTTGCAGGAGCAGATTAAATCCAATCCGAATTTTATTCAGGAAAACATGAACAACCTATGTGCGGCAATTCAACACAGTATTGTAGAAATTTTGGTCAGGAAAATGAGGAAGGCTGCCCGACAATATGGTGTAAAACAAATTGCAATTGCGGGTGGCGTGTCTGCAAACTCATGTTTGCGCAATAAAATCATCGAACTTGGTAAGTCCGAAGGTTATAATGTATTTATACCTGCCTTCGAATATTGTACCGATAATGCAGCCATGATTGCCATAACCGGATATTATAAATTCCTCAACAAACAATTTGCCGATCAAACCATAGTGCCTGCTGCTCGCATAACTGGATTGACAAACTAATTAATTAAATAATTTATCGATTTTTATGTCGCGCATTCAAATCAATTTCCCTCCGCAACACCATTTTGAAACTGAAATTAAAGTTAGAATTACCGACCTCAATTATGGCGGACACCTCGGTAACGACAGTGTTTTGTCGCTGTTACATGAAGCCAGGGTACGATTTTTGAAAAGTTATGGTTATACTGAAAAAGATGTTGAAGGTGTCGGAATTATTATGGGAGATGTTGCTATTCAGTTTAAATCAGAAGCATTTTATGGAGAACGATTAAAAATTCAAATCACGGCCGGCGATTTTAGTCGCGTTTCGTTTGATATTTATTATCGTGTAATTTCCGGTGAACGAGAAGTTGCTTTAGCAAAAACCGGAATCGTTTTTTATAATTATGAAAAGAAAAAAGTAGCAGCAGTTCCGGAAAACTTTCGTAAAAAAATGGAAAGTAAGGATTAAATGGAAATCGGCGAATTCGTTTTTTTAATTGATAGTTAACACTTTACGCAGTAATATCAGGCACTGTAAAGTAAATTAGTCAGCAAACACAATTTATTAAAAATAAAAAGTAATGAATTATTCAAAATAAAAATCTTACTTTGCATCCGTAAGATAATTTTCTCCGTCTTACCACACAATACCCTCTTTATACCACACCTCCCAAGTTGCCACACTTTTTTGTAACAATATAAACAACAAAGTGGTATGATTAATCTGTATGCGCTCAAGCGGATAATGGTATTCGCAATCTCCTTAAGTTTTATCACAAACAGTTTCGCACAAATGGATGAAGATTGTGCAGCACACCCTGATGATGAAATGATGCACGATGAACATTGTGCTGTATTTGCAACTGTTCCAATTGCTGATGCCACACATATTTCTGTTACAAATGGTTCATGGTTTAATCCATCAACCTGGAATACAGGTACAGTGCCCGGTCCCGGAGCAATGGTGTTTGTAGATTCCGCAACAACAGTTACTTATGATGGTGTTAGTGAAACCGAAATATTCTGGTTGCGCGTTAAAGGCACACTCAATTTTGCAAATAATATTAATACAAAAATTAAAGTAACAACTATTGTTACAGATCCAATCGGGCATGTAAATATAGGAACTGCTTTGGCCCCAATAAATGCCGCAGTTACTGCAAAAATTATTTTTCCGGATAACGGTCCAATCAACATTTCAAACGACCCATTTGAATTTACAAAAGGTGTAATCAGTCACGGGTTTCTTGTTGTGTCAGGAGAATATAAAAAAACCTATTGTGCCATCTCAAAAAATATTAATGCGGGTGCTTCCAATTTAAAATTAGCTGAAGTGCCAACAGGCTGGAAAGTTGGTGACCAATTGGTTTTAGGTGGAACATATGGCACTTATATTGGCGATTACGATTTAAATTCCAAATTCCATGATGAAGTATTAACCATAACTAGCATTGCAGGGAAGACGGTTTATTTCACAAACAATGCAACTGGTGGAACAACTTTACAATATGAACACAAAATGCCAAGTGGGTACGGATTAAAAATGTACGTTGCCAATTTAACGCGCAATGTAATTTTTGAATCCGAAAATTATACTACCATTCCTATTGATCAACGGGGACATCTTATGCTGATGCACAATATTGCACAAAGTATTTCGTATGCACAATTTAATGGAATGGGTCGCACAAATAAAGATATACTCGCTACGGATCCGGTAGTTAGTGATATGGGTGTTCAAATAAGCGGAGGTAATAACGTGCGCGGCAGATATGCTATCCATATGCATAAAGCCGGAACAAACAATATTGGGGCTACGCCTACATTAATAAAAGGGAATTCAATTGTAGATCCTACAAGTTGGGGAATTGTAAATCATCAGAGTAATGCAAATATTGATGATAATGTGGTGTTTGATTTTTTTGGTGCTGCATTTGTTACTGAAGATGGTAATGAATTGGGTACATTTAATAATAATATTGCCATTAAAGGACGAAAAGCAACTACCCATACAAATTTAGATGAACGTACCGCTAATGTTGACTTTGGTTATGAAGGTAATGGTTATTGGTTGCAAAGCTCAAATGTAGCCTGTGAAAATAATATTGCTATCAGCTGCTCAGGTGATGCATACAAAGTATTTAGCGATGATGCCAGTATGCCCTTGACACACCGGTTTAAAATTCCGAAAGCAAATATTTTAAATCCCATTATTGCCGGAGCCGATGATTCCATTTATACTGCTGTTGTTCCACTACGGAAATTTGTAGGCAATATTGCTTACAACTGCAACAGCGCAATGATGTTTTGGACGCATATGCTGAATAACGACAATGTAGGAGATTTTTCTTCGATTGAAAATGATCCATATACGCATACCATTTTTAGTGTGGTGCAGGATTGTAAATTTTGGAATATGTTAGCTGCAGGTATTTCGGTAAAATATTCAGGTCAGGTGCAATTTAAAAATGTTATTTTATTGGGAGATATTGATAATCAGTTTGCCGGAAGTGCCTGGGTTGCAGGAAATCCGCAAGGTGGTTATGCATTTATTACGAGTACGGTAACCGGACAAATGATTTATGAAAGTTTAACGGTGAAAGGATGGAAACGTGGTGTAGTTGCAGGAAGAGCAGATGACTTACAAAGTGGAGATGATTTTGAATATGATTATCGCACAGCTAAAATAATTGGTGGTGTGTATAATAATAACACTTATAATATTGCACCTGAGGAAGGAACCGATGAATATGGTGCATCAGAATATTATAAATTCCCTAAATATTTTGAAATTTCCGGAGCGCCTGTGTTTACTGCAATTACGGCAAACGTAAACCCGGTAGCCGATTTTTCGTATGTTGCTGCGGGCGGAAATAGTATACAGTTTAATGGCGTTTTGTCTTCCGATAGTGACCCGGGCGTTACTACTCCGGGTCAGGGAAATGGTGTTGCGGGTTATGTATGGAATTTTGGAGATGGAACCAGTGGTTATGGAATGGATCCGGTGCATACCTATTCAACAGCAGGTACAAAAAGTGTAACCTTAACCGTTTATGATAGTCAGGGTAAAACCGGCGTAAGTACGAAAAATGTATATGTAACAACTTCAGCTTATAATAATGTTGTCAGCAATTCAGGTTTTGAAACCGGAGGATTTTACAATTCATCTTTTTCAAACAGCTCTAGAGTTTATGTTGATGCCGGATGGTTACAAAAAAGTAACTGGGAAATTGTAAACGGTAAAGCAACAATTTATTTAAGCGATAAATGGAACAGACCACTCAGACAGATTACTAAAAATGATAAAGCATTACGCGGAGTTATTGAATTTTCGTTTCAAGCAAAAAACATCGGTTCAGGTGCGTTTGGTAATGATTTATTTTGCGAAATAATTGGTATTAATGGCGAATTTAAAGACCCGAATGTGGTTGAATTAAATAATTTCGAAAAGTGGAATAATAATGATGTTGGATTTACATCTACTGTACTACTAAGTGAAAATTTCGGACTTGCAAATTTCAACTGGCAAACATTTACGCGAAATGTAAATTTTGGCTCCGGTTATGATTATATTGTAGTTACATTTTATTCGCAAGGTGTAAAAGTTGGTCCTGCAGAAGAGCAAGGTGTGGACAATGTTTGTTTACCATGTAATTGCGCAATTCCACAACATTTATTTGAAGATGAATTAACTGCAACACATGCTATGTTGATTTGGGATAATATGGGCAGCGAACAATATCAACTGCAATATAAAACAACAGCAGGTGCAACGTGGACAACAGTAACTGTTGAAAATACTTACTATGAATTATCTGCACTTGCAGCCAATACTTCTTATACATGGAAAGTAAAAGCATTGTGCGATGGTGTATGGACTGCCTACTCCGGCGATAAAATATTTATTACACCTGCAGCAGGAACATCGTGCACATCACCAAGTGTTTTAAGCTCGTCACTAATAACCAATTCAAAAGCAACACTTAACTGGAATGAAATTCCATCGTCGTTGCAATATCAGATATCTTATAAAAAAACAACAGACATCAGCTGGACTAATTTATATACCACATCACCCACTTATATGTTGAGCGGTTTATCACCACTTACCATCTATGAATGGAAAGTAAAATCACAATGTGCAGCAGGATGGAAAGATTTTACATCTACTTCAATTTTTATAACACTTGCATTAAAAGAGGAGGAATTAATTACTGATAGTTTATCAGACATTACAATTTATCCAAATCCGGTTCAAGGTCAACTGAATTTAAATTTACCTGAATCAATTTCAGGAAATCTATCAATTCGTATTATTGATTTAGTGGGACACGTTGTAATGGAAGAAAATATTTCGAGTAACGGAGGTGTAAATGTGATGCAATTAAATACAACTGCATTACCAACAGGTATTTATTTACTAACTATTAATGAAGCAAATATGTTACGTGCTTCACAAAAATTCATAAAACAATAACCAAAATCAGGAATGAATAGTAGCCCTGACCCTAGCGTCAGGGTTTTTTTGTGCCATATCAGGTACAATTTGTGGTGTTTTGCCACAAAACATTATACAATTCCCACTTATTTACCAATAACGACCTGAATTTTCGATTGGCTCCTTATTTGCATTACATATATCAAATGCATACGAATATGAAAAAGATTGCCCTTATAATTATAATGTTTAGCATAAGCTCAGCATTATTTGCTCAAACCGGAAACAATGCACTTGGTGTTAGATTCGGTGGTGGCGATGGCGTAGAAGCCGAAATTTCTTATCAGCAATATATTGGTGGACCAAACCGTCTTGAATTCGATCTTGGTTTATATAATGAAGGTTGGAACGACGGATTTAAATTCAGTTTACTTTACCAATGGGTTGGTAATATTGATGGCGGATTTAACTGGTATGCCGGAGCCGGCGGAAGCATTGGTGGCCGTAATGTTGACACCGGTAACCCACATTGGGATGATGATTATAATGATGGATTATTTTTAGATGTAGACGGACAAATAGGTATTGAATATAATTTCCCGTTTCCTATTCAAATTAGCCTTGATGCAAGGCCCGAATTCGGATTAATTAATGATGATTTCGATTTTGGATACGGCTTTGGGATTCGATATATGTTTTAAGTGTTGTTTATATTGTAAAAGAAAAAGCCATCCGAGCAGGATGGCTTTTTCTTTTTATACCACTTAATTAATTTTTTATTACTGAAGATATAATTGTATTTGTTGAATTTGAAACTTTAAGTAAATACATGCCGGATGGAAATAATTGTAAATCGAAATTTGTTGTGCTGCCATTTATTGTTTCTTCTAACACTAAACGGCCATTTAAATTAAATAGCTGAATTTGATAGATGTCACTTTTATCTAAATTTAAATTTACTAAATTACTGGTTGGATTTGGGTAAATGGAAACCACAAATCCGGTTACCGGGGTTATACTTTGCCCAATTTGTGTGCAATCAATTACGTCTTCCAGGTAGCTGTTTCTATCTGCAACAAATGATTTTAAGCCATAAATGGTTCCACCTCCCGGTCCGCCCCCTGCTGTAATGTTTTCATCCAAATTATTGATGTATTGGTCATCGGTGTACATTTTATTATCATCAGCTAAAACAGCAGTGCGTATCAAATCATCTAAAACATTTACGGCAGCATCAATATACGCACTCGTAAAATATTTATTTTTCATATCACAATAATAATAATCGTAGGTTGCACGGGTTGCAGCAATAGTTACAATTCGTTCTAATAGCGGACGACTTAAAGCGTAATAGTCGACTGCAAGTGTAGTCATGTCGGTAACACCACCACCGCCCATTCCGCCACCGGCAGGGTAGGAGCCGAATGCTTCATTACAATCCCATTTAATCCATTCCCATAATCCATTTACCGGGTTGTGATAAATATAATAATTACGGGCTGAATTGGTGTAAGAATCGAGGTTCGAAAATAAATTATCTAATACCAGACTTTTCATTAATACCGGTTCATTAAAATAATATTGTAATGAATCAGCAAAATCGGCATCGCTGCTGTTATTTATAAAATCAGTTAATTTAATCAGGTCAGTCCAGTCGTTTTCAGTACTATTATTTTCCAGCGAGTAACGATTTTCATACGCTGTTGTATCGGTGCCATAATATAATAAATCAGCATAGTAACTTCCTGCACCAAATGCAGCACCTGCTTTAAATAAATTTTCTGAACTATTATCAAAATGGGTATTTAAAAAATCATCGTCAATTTGTTCTACCACATCATAAAATCCCCAATAGGTGCCATTCATATAAACATCAGCATAAATACAACGTGGTGCGGGCATCAGTTCGTTATGGCAAATATCATATATTATTTTTTCCCGCATAAAAGTGGGGTCCTTAAAACAATTATTAAAATTTAATTTTTCTAATTTATCATAATCAAGCGAGTCGACGTATCGATTAAAATCGAGTTTGAACGATTTTTTATCACCCGGATGTCCATATGAGGAATTTCCTTTTAAACGAATACCAATATCTTGAAAAGTTGAAACACCGGTATTATCTGTTATGGTAACATCGGCTTTCATATAGGTTTCTGAACTGTAATTTAAAACCAGACTATCCCAAAATCCTGTTTGTGCAAATTGTAATTCAACTTTTAAAATCTGGTTGGTTGCAAACAAATCGTCGCCCGGTGCCTGGGCAAATAAGCTGCCGGTGAGCAGCAATAAAATAACTGTCGTGAGTCGCTTCATATCGGTATTTTGTGGTCTGACCGCCTAAAGTTGATAAGGTTTAACGTATTAACAAAAATAATTTATGATAACTGTGGTATAATAATTGGTAACTGCTACTTGCATTTTCAGTTCACTCGAATATCTTTGTTCACGTTAAAATACACATCTATGTTTAAACACATTACTACTATTTTATTGCTGACAGGCATGCTGCAGGTTAGCGCTCAGGTTAATATTGTAATAACGGGCACGCCCATTACAGAATCCTTTACAGGCTTTACAGGAGCGGGTTTTACCCCAACTCCGGGTGCGGGACAACTCGATGCTGATAACTGGCAAATAACAGGTTTTAATGAAGGCGACCTCCTGTTTGGCGGCACCAAAACAACCGGCGATTTTGCCCGTGGCAGCACAGGAGGCAATATTAGTACCGGCGGTATTTATTCCCTACTCACCGCTGCAGGGGCAAATCAATCCCTGTATTTTCAACCAACTGCTGATGATATTACGCCCGGATCAATAGCATTGGTGTATAAAAATATTACAGGAACTCTATTAACTGAACTCGATTTTTCGTACGTAATTTATTTATACAATAACGAAAGCCGTTCTACTACTTTAAAATTATCTTATTCAACCGATAACATCACTTATACCGATGTTCCGTCAATGGATTTCACCTCACTTGGGGCACTTGATGCATCGTTATATACTTATAACCGCAGTGTTGCTCTCAGCGGTTTATCTATTCCAAATAACACCTTCATTTATTTTAAATGGACAACAGATGATGCACCCGGTGGTGCAGGTAATCGCGATGAAATTGGTTTAGATAATATTACACTTACTGCAGGTTCTGATCCGATTCCAACACCAACAGTTTATTTTAATAATGATATTATTTATGCTTATGAAAATAATGGTTCGTTTTCATTTGATGTAAATATTGCTACTCCGCACGATTGTAATGCATTTATCACTTTAAATCCTGAAGTTACTTTAGCAAAGGAAGGTGTTGATTATACATTCAGCTCCCCTACAATGATTTCGTTTACAGCCGGCGGACCAACAACCCAAACTGTTGTAGTACCGCTTACCAACGATAATATTCCTGAATATATGGAAACCATGTATTTTGAGTTAGATAGTGTTTCTCCGGGATGTTTAATTGTTGCACCTACATTTCAGTTAGTATTTATTCAGGATTCAGATGTTGCGGTTATTGGTGATTGCGAAAATTTAATTATTTCTCAATATGGTGAAGGCACAGGAATTTTAAATAATAAGGCATTGGAAATTTATAACCCTACTGATGCCGCTGTTAATCTCGAAGATTATTACGTGCATATTTATTCAAATGGCGGACTTGCACCTGTTTATTATTTTCAAGGTAATGGAATGCTTGCGCCGGGTGATGCCTATGTAATTACTACTGAGGATGCAAATCCACCATTACTTGCTCAGGCTGATACCACAGGACAAGGAGCATATTTTAACGGAAACGATGCTGTAGTTTTAAATAACGGTCCTTACATGATTGATAAAATTGGTGAAATTGGTATTGACCCCGGTATCACAGGCTGGTTAATTCCCGGTGGAAGCACAACCGATAATTCATTAGTACGTAAATCATCTGTTACTCAAGGTCAGTTAGATTGGAGTTTAGGTGTAAATGAATGGAATGTAATCGGCCCCAATAATTTCGCCGGATTAAATACACATGTTTATGATGGTTGTGGTTGTCCTGCGCCAACAGGATTTGCAGTTATGAATATTACAAGTTCAACATTTAAGGCTGTTTGGGATGCTATGCCGGGTGCTACAAAATATCAGGTTTGGTATCGCCAATCAGGAATTGGTGCACCATGGAGCAAAAAAAATACCACCACCAATTCGAAAAAAATTATTGGTTTGTTACCATCTACTTTGTATGAGGTAAAAGTTAAAACGTTTTGTGGTGTATTAGGTTCTGAATTTACTACAACCTTATTTGTAACTACAGGCCCACTGCGCGCTGGTGAAATTGAAAGCAGCTTTAATTTATTTCCAAATCCAAACAATGGGTTGTTTACAATTGAATTGCCAACCGATTTAACTGAAAATGCAGATTTGTTTATTTATGATATTACAGGTGCGTTGGTGTTAAAACAAACTGTTGAAGCACAAACAAATTCACTTACTATTGATTTAACTAAATTGCCAAAAGGAAGTTATATTGTACGATTAATTAGCGTTAATTCTGCATCAACTGAAATTCTGGTTATTGAGTAAAAATACATTTACCATTAAAATAAAACCCGACTGCAATTGTAATCGGGTTTTATTTTTTTATCAGATGTTATTAGCTTCTTGAAGCTGCATATGTTAAATAACCGGGCTCTTTTAAAGCACTGATTAAAAACAATGTTGAAGCTTCATTTATTTCAAAAGAATAATTACCTGCCTCATCAATAACAAAAAAATCATCTTTGTTTAACTGTCCTTTTTCAGTATGTAAATTGCCTGAAATCACATAAAATGAATGTACGCGTTCTGCATCCAGTTCAATGGTATGCGTGCCTGCTTCAAATTCAATTTGTTGAATGGTTAAGCCGGGTGTCATCATTTCCAAAGGCGCAAGTTCACCTTTTAAAATTTTCACCTTTTTACCTGGTTCATTTATTACAGGAAATGTATCTGCCGGATAATCATTATACGTTGCCGGTTGTAAAAGCGATTTATTAATATCAGGATCAAACCAAATTTGAAACATATGTGTGCCCTTATGCATTTTTTCAGCATGGCTTATGCCATTTCCTGCGCGTATAATTTGCACATCACCGGCTTGTAATGGCAGCCAGGTTTTATTTTTGGTGTCGTAATGTTCAACGGTTCCTTCCAGTATAAAACTCACAATTTCAAATGCCTGATGCGGGTGTAAACCTATGGTAGAGGTAACTTCACCCCAGGCATGTGCCCAATAAAAGATATTGGAATAAGGCTGCAGCTTTGTAGCGTCCGGCGACATCTGAATGGGCTTGTTTTCAAGTATTTCGCCACCATTAAAATTGCCGGTTATTTGTTTTTGTACCGGATATATATGTATAGACATAGAATTATTTTTATCTATAAACTATAGTCCTGTTTAAAAAGTTCACTTTATTGTATCGCCTGCAGATTCAATTGCTGATTGTTCAATACCCTGTAAAATTTCATTTAAATCGATTTCCAGTTCAGGCGCATTTTCTTCCTGAATGCCTGCAATAGCAACCTGCAAGCGCAATGATAATTCAGTAGCTCTGCTCATTTGTTTATCATTTAAGTCGCTCGACATTAATTCATTCATAATAGCATCTACTTCACTGTAAAGCGAATCTAATTCGGGAGCACCGTAAGGGGTTTTAGCATCAGCCAGTTTTTCATACTCAGTAACTTTGTCTTCAAACTGATTTAATAATTTATCGGAATGACTGTTGCATGATGTTAAAAGTGTGATGGTGAATATAAATAGTAAGTTTTTCATAATCTTTATTTTATGGTTAAGGTTATAACGTTTCTGCAATTTGCTGAATTCCGGCAGCAGCAATATATCCGGTTGTCCATGCTGCCTGAAAATTAAATCCACCTGTAACAGCATCAATATTCAATACTTCGCCTGCAAAAAATAAATTCGGGTGTTTTTTACTTTGCATAGTTTTAAAATCTACTTCCTGTAACTTAATGCCACCACAAGTTACAAATTCATCTTTAAATGTGCTTTTGCCTTTTACTTTAAAATTACTTTCTGTGAGTACTGCAGCAAATTTTTGTAAAATAACTTTGTTACATCCGACCAGTTTAAGGTATCAGCAATGCCACAATAATTACACAACGATTTATGCAAACGCGTGGAAATATTTCCTAATGGTGTATTTATAATATTTTTTTTGGGAGATGACATTTTTAAGGATAATAACATATTTAAGCAACTTTCATAATCATGTTCCGGTAGAAAGTTAACGATTAAATTAAAGTTATATTGTTTTTTAGCAAGTGCCACAGCTCCCCAGGCAGATAATTTAAGAATTGCCGGACCGCTTAAACCCCAATGGGTAATTAATAAAGGACCCTGTGTTGAAATTTTTTCGCCTTCAATTTTGCATGTTACTTCAGGCACACTCACGCCCATAAGTCCTTCAATACGTTTATCACTGATATGAAATGTAAATAAACTGGGTACAGGTTCAACAATGGTGTGACCGAGTGTAGCTAACATTTTCCATACCTGCGGACTACTTCCTGTTGCAACCAACACAAAATCAAAAGTATCTGATTTACCATTACTGAATTCTAGTTGCCATTTATTTTCATGATGGTGTAATTGGGTAACACCGGTTTGGGTATGCAAACGAATTTGTAATTGTTCTGCTTCATGTAAAAAACAATCAATTATGGTTTGAGAAGTATTGGTTACCGGAAACATTCTGCCATCCGGTTCTGCATGAATATTTACGCGACGTTGTTTAAACCAGTTAATGGTATCAGAAGGATTAAAAACATAAAATGGTCCCAATAATTCTTTTGCTCCACGCGGGTAATTATTTACCAATAATTCCGGTTCGAAACAGGCATGCGTAACATTACATCTGCCACCACCCGAAACTTTTACCTTACTAAGAAACTGAGCCGATTTATCAAAAATGTGCACCTCCAACCCCGGAACCAGTTCCGCAGCATTAATCCCGGCAAAAAAACCGGCTGCACCTCCTCCAATAATGGCTAGTTTTAAATTCATTGGTTTTCGTAAAGGTAAGAGGAATTAGCTAATTAGCTGATTAGCAAATTAGCAAATGATGCCCAAGAGTGGTATTTTGATTGTAAAAGTACATTTGGAGTTGCAAAATAATATATTGGAAGATTGAATTATTTAATTAACTAATTAATTAAATTAATAAAAGTTGATTCCGCAGGAATCAACTAAACAAAAGGTTGAATAATAAGTCAAGCTTAAAAGCTTGGGAAGAACCCCATTAGCTAATTTGCTAATCGGCTAATCAGCTAAAAGTTGAATAAGAATCTAAATTACCAGCCCACACAAAACCCCATTAGCTAATTTGCTAATCGGCTAATCAGCTAATCGGCTAAAAGTTGAATAAGAATCTAAATTAACAGCCCACACAAAACCCCATTAGCTAATTTGCTAATTAAACAGCTTTAACCTCAGCAATTAGTTTTTCCAGCATGGTTTTCGCATCACCAAACAGCATGCGTGTTTTGCTATCGTAAAATAATTCGTTTTCGATTCCGGCATAACCTTTTGCCATGGAACGTTTCATTACGATAATATTTTTTGCAGTGTTTGCTTTAATAATCGGCATACCATAAATTGGTGAACCAGGGTCTGTTTCTGCTGCGGGATTTACTACGTCGTTTGCACCAATTACAATTACCACATCAGTATTTGGTAACTGCGGATTGATATCATCCATTTCTTTTAATTTATCGTAAGATACATCAGCTTCAGCAAGTAATACGTTCATGTGACCGGGCATACGACCTGCAACAGGATGTATTGCGAAATTTACTTCTACACCTTTTTCTTCCAATACTTTTTCAAATTCGTGACAAGTATGTTGAGCCTGAGCAACTGCTAAACCGTAACCCGGAATAATAGTAACTTTTTGCGCATAAGCACATAAAATTGCGGCATCAGTTGCGTTTATTTCGCGTATAGATAATCCTTCTGTTGATTTACCTGTAGAAGTGCTGGTACTAAATGCGCCAATAATAACATTCCATAAACTTCTGTTCATGGCTTTACACATTAACACGGTAAGAATAGTTCCTGCGCTACCAACCAAAATACCACCTGTAAGCATTACCTGATTATCGTAAAGGAAACCACCAAAAGCAGCGGCAACACCGGTAAATGAATTGAGTAATGAAATAACTACCGGCATATCTGCACCACCAATCGGCATTACAAATAATACACCATATAATAATGAAGCACCAAAAATTATCCAGATTACATTGCTGCTCATAAATGTAACATCATAAGAAGCAAAAACTACTAATGCGAGTATTGCGAATATAAAGGTGTTATTAAATATCTGTTGAAATTTACTACCAACATCTTTTATTTTACCTTCCAGTTTACCATAAGCAATCATACTTCCGGCAAATGAAATTGTTCCGATCATGAGGCCTAAAAAAATGATGAAACGTTCACCAAATGCTTCAGGATGATGTGTGTCCATTTCAACTATTCCAATTAAAGCCGCACATGCACCACCCATACCATTAAACAACGACACCATTTGGGGCATTTGCGTCATTTTTACTTTCATGGCAGCAAAATAACCTACAATAGTTCCTATGGCAATTCCACCAAAAATCCATGCAAGATTGCCGATTTTTTCACCGGCTTCATTTTGATGGAAAAATATGGTACCTAAAATGGCAATTGCCATACCGATACCGGCATAAAAATTCCCTTTTTTCGCTGTATCCGGTTTTCCCAACATTTTTAAGCCTACAATAAAGCTTAAACTGCCAAGCAGGTAACAAAGTTTTAATATATCTAAATTACTCATAGTAAATATCTTTATTCGTAATATAATTAATCAATTAATAAATAAACTTAATAAACACATTAAAGGCTGTTCCATTGGTACATCGGTACATCAACAAATTAGCACATTAATTCTACTTTTTCTTCTTAAACATCTGCAACATACGGTTTGTAACCACAAAACCACCAACTACGTTGAGTGTTCCGAGAATTACTGCAAGGAAACCTAATACTAATGCAAGCGTGCTGTCTGCATGTCCCATAACAATTATAGAACCGATAATTACAACACCATGAATGGCATTTGCACCACTCATTAATGGTGTATGTAAAATTGCGGGCACATTACTAATTACTTCCACACCTAAAAATGCAGCAAGAATTAATATGTAAACAATATCCCAGCTATCAAGGGTTTTTAAGAATGCACCTGTTGCTTCTAAAAGTATCATACAATTATTATTTATAGTTAATTGAGTTGTGCTTAAAATATTATGCGGCAACGACTGCTTTTACACGTTCGTTTTTAATTTCACCTTCATGCGCAATGCATGTACCGGTAACTAAATCGTCGGCAAAGTTTAAATTGATATTTCCGTCTTTGTCGATAATCAGTTTAATATAATTTAAAACGTTTTTACCAAACATTTTACTTGCATCATAAGGCATGGTAGCTTGTAAATTACTGTCGCCAATTATGGTAACACCATTTATTTGAATTGTTTTACCATTTTCTGTTAATTCGCAGTTACCACCGGTGCTTGCAGCGAGGTCGATAATTACCGAACCCGGTTTCATTTGCATAACGGTTTCTTTTAATAACAGAATTGGCGCTTTTCGTCCCGGAATTTGAGCAGTGCATATTACCACATCGGCTTTTCCGGCATGTTCCTGCACTTTCGCCTGCTGACGTTTTTTGAAATCTTCGCTTTGTTCAACAGCGTATCCGCCTGCACCTTTATCTTCAGTAGCGCCTTCAACTTCTATAAATTTAGCGCCTAATGAAAGCACTTCTTCTCTGGCGGCAGTGCGCACATCGCTTGCTTCAACAACAGCACCTAACCGTTTAGCTGTAGCAATTGCCTGTAATCCGGCAACACCTGCTCCTAATATTACCACTTTTGCAGGCGTAATTGTTCCTGCCGCGGTCATAAACATTGGGAAAAATTTTGGTAGGGTAGCAGCAGCAGTTAATACCGCTTTATACCCGGCTACAGTAGCCATAGAACTCAGAATGTCCATTGCCTGAGCACGTGTAGTTCTTGGAATTACATCGAGGCTGAATGCAGAAACACCTGCTGCCTGACATGCTTTTACGAAAGCAGTATTTACTAGCGGATTGAAGCCGCCGATAAGCACTTTACCCTTGCAGGCATTGAGTTCGCTGCCTTCCAGCGCATGGATTTTTATTAGAATATGGCTTTGACTGATTACCTGTTCGCGGGATGCTATTTCAGCACCTTTTGCAATGTAATCGGCATCCGGATAGCTGGCTTCAACGCCTGCACCCGATTCAACCATAATTTTTTCGGCCTTTAAGGCTTTTAAGGTGGCAATATGTTCAGGTGTAATAGCTACACGCTTGTCCGCTTTACCTTCTCCTAGTATCCCTATTATCATGCACTTGTTTTTTGGAGCTGCAAATATAGCGATTTAGTGCCTAAGCTTTACCATGTTTTATGCGGAATATTATCGTTGTAAACGGCTGAAAGTCACGTTGTTCTAAGCGTTTGATAACTCATTTTTGTTGATAATTAGCACTAAAGCTGCTGCATTCGGCAAGCGTGGAAGCCGGCGGGATAAGTAACGGGCCGGCAGAGGGTTGAATAAAAACGCTAAATTTTCAGCACACGAAACATGTACCTATCTCCCCCAAAAAAATATTTTGTTGTTTATCCAATTTCAATATAAAAACCTGCGTTTGTATTTAACTTTACCGTTCAAATCAACACATTTTAATTCTCAATATTGTATGGTTCCCCTCCCGCGTTTTTTACTGCTTTTTGTAGTTTGTTTTGCATTTTTTTCCTGTGAAAAGGAGCGTACGGTTAACAGGGGAATGTATTATTGGAAAAATAATCAAAATGAATTAAATGTTAATGAGGCGGCTTTTATTGCTGATGCTCAGATTCAAACTTGTTATGTAAAATTTTTTGAAGTTGCAGAAGATTCTGTTTGGGATGCAGCACCTGTTGCAAAATCAAAACTGAAATTTAACTATAGTGCAATAGGGCTGAGTGCGGAGAAGCGACTTCAGGTTGACACTTGCCTGCAAAATGTGGAAATTATTCCAACTGTTTATATACAAAATAATGTTGTATTACATTTAAATAAAACAGCACTGGATACACTTGCCGGTAATATTATTTATTTGATAAATAAATATTGGACAGATAACCGATATACACTCAATTATAGCTATTTTAAATGTTTTCAAATTGATTGTGACTGGACGCCAAAAAGCAGGGATAATTATTTTTATTTATTGACAGAAATAAAAAAACGCGCTAGCAGTACTTTGTTAAGTTGCACCTTACGTTTATATCCTTATGCCTATCAGGATATAATGGGTGTGCCACCGGTAGATCGTGTTATGTTAATGTGTTACAATTTATTGGAACCGTTGAAGGAAGAGGATAAAAATTCTATTCTTGATTTGGTGGAGTTAAAAGCTTATTTGGATTTGGTGGACAAATACCCTTTGCCAATGGACATTGCACTTCCAATTTTTTCGTATCAGTTTTTATATCAGAATAACCAATTGGAAGGTTTGCTGACAACTCCACTTAGTGAACTGCAACCTTATGTTCACCAAATTAAACCTCATTGGTATGAAGTTAATAAAGATGTGATAGTTGGTGATAAATTTTTGCGTGGGGGTGATAAAATTAAAATTGAAGATATTGACCAAAAGTTGCTGGATGACGCAATCCAATTAATTGCCGATGCGGTAAATTTAAAGGACTCGATTACGGTGTCGCTTTTTCATTTAGATAAAAATACCATAAGTGCTTATGATCAGGAAAATATTAATCGTTTTTACGATTCTTTTAAATAGTATTTGCGGTTCATTATATGCATGCGGGCCATATTTTCCCAATGGTGAAGATATAAGGTTCAATATGTTGAAACCGGAAATTTTTAAATGTTATGGATTTAATGCATTTAATTTATCCGGTCATTATTATTACGAAGGTAAAAATAGTTATGACCAATATTTATACGAAGGTGAAAGTTTGAACCCTAATATAATTTGGTGGCAAAACCGTTGTAATAATATCCCTACCTACGAGGAAATTAATTATGCATTGTATGAAAATATAAAGATATTCAAATCTAATATTACAGATAATAGTTTTATTACCTATTTATATGAACATGATACGGCAGCACTTAACTATTTAAAATTTCTTGCCGAATATGAAGCTTTTCCCGGTGTGTTTTATGACCCATGGGAACGAACCGGTAGTTCAATGAGAGAACCATTGAGTGGTTGGATTGATGAATGTTTAAGGAAAAGTGGTTTGGCAACCGATGCTGATATAAAAAAAAGATATGCTTTTTTGGGATTACGCAGCGCATTTAATTATTCAGATTCAAATAAGGTTGCTCAAATTTTTGATGATTACTTTCGAGCTAATAAAAGCCGGGATTTAATTGATTACTGGGCAATGCACTATTATGCAAAAAGCACAAATAATGATATTGAATCAAATTTTTATGCTGCATTATCATTTAAAAATGCGCCAGAAAAACGATTACCGGTAATTGGCACTTTTGATAGAACATGTCCGCAATCGTCAGTTTTGCAACTCGCAAAAACACCGGAAGAAAGAAATGCAGTGTATCTGATGTACGCTTTGCGCAATCCGGGCTATAGTTTGCAGGAGATAAAAAAAATGTATAATAATGACCCAGATGATGATGCATTAACATTTATTCTATTAAGGGAAATTAATAAGCTTGAATTTTGGATTTATACGCCATATTTTTTTAATTATAAACCCCGCTTTGATATTTCAAACGATTACTGGGCAGACTCCATTGCTGATTATGGGTGGAGAAGTTTGCAAAATGATAAGGCTTATGCAAAACAAATGTTGGATTTTGTTAGAGTAACTGATTTTAATAAGGTACACGATAAATATGCATGGCAGTTTTCGAAAGCATATTTACAATTTATGACAGGTGATTACACCGGTGCTGAGCTGTCTATTGCGAATGCAACCAAAAGTTTATCGGATACCACACAATTATTTGAGCAGTTTGAAAAATTAAAATTATATGTACTTGTCGGTTTGCAAACTACCGGGAAGCCGGTAATTACAGGTAAAATGCAGCCTTTAATTGAAAGACAGCTTGAAAATCAAGATTACAAATATTTGTTCGGGCTGGCGCGGTTACTTGAATTTGATGGCAATACAACAGAGGCTGTTTTAATAATGTCGCACATAAATTTGCAAGACAAGTGGGAAAATCCAAACGCCTTTTGGAAAGCGACTAAACGATTAAAAAATGAGGAAGGTTATTATCTTACTTATTTATATTATTTGGATGCACAATACTCGAAACAACAAATTAAAAATATCATTTATGCCATTGAAAATCGCAAGGATACCTCAGCATTTGGAAATTGGCTATATGCGAATGTTGAAAAAAACAAATATGATTTTTATGATTTAGTAGGCATGAAATACATGCGTATTAATGAACTGGAAAAGGCGCATTATTACTTTAAATCTATACCGGATAACTATTGGACTACTGCCCAAAATTATGAAAATGTTGACTTTTATGTAAATCCCTTTGATATTGGTTTGATTAAAAATGATACCATGCACTATACAAAAGCAGAATTACTTGAAACTTTAATGTTATATACTAAAAAGGCAAATAATGTAAATAATAAGGACCGGGATTATTATAATTTTTTGGTGGCTAATTGTTACTACAACATGACCAGTTATGGCAATAGCTGGATGATGCGGCGTTTGTTTGGTGGTAGCAGGTATTTAAAAGATAGCAAACTTGAAGATATGGATGAATATTACAATTGTAATATTGCCAAAATGTATTATTTAAAAGCTAAATCTACCAGTAAGAGTAAACAATTTTCTGCATTGGCATTACTTTTTGCCGGAAAATGTGAAAAAAACCGTTTGACATACTTAAAAGGTGAGGTATATCTGTCAGATATGGAGGATAAAGAAATTTTCGATAAAAACGCTTATTATCATCAATTGGAGCGTAAGTATCCCGGTTACTATCAGGAATTAATGAGCAATTGCGAATCTCGCCGACTGTTTTTTAATGCAAGGTAATCTCATTTTCCGTAATTTTACTTTATGAAATCGTATATTATTACGCTGGCTTTTTGCCTGTTGGCAGGCGTTTCTGCCTTTGGAACTACTATTCAGTCGCCATCAAAAAATCTGACACTAATGGTGGGAATTGATGATAAAGGTGTTATTCATTATGACCTTTTGCATAACGCAGGTGCAGTAATTCAAAACTCAAAATTGGGGTTTACGCTTAAGGATGCCGTACCCTTGGATCGAGATTTTGTTTTGTTGTATGAAACGGTAAATCATGTTGATACATCGTGGCAACCTGTTTGGGGAGAAGTGGCTACGATAAGAAATAATTATACTGAATTAATTTATCATGTTCGTCAAACCACCACAAAAGTGCAAATGTATATTGTGTTTCGTTTGTTTGATGATGGTTTAGGGTTTAGATATGAATTTCCGCATCAGCCGGAATTAAAATATTTTATTATTGCTGATGAATTAACTGAATTTAAATTAAGTGGCAACCACACCGCATTTTGGATTCCCGGCGATTATGATACCAATGAATATCCTTACACAAAAAGCAAATTAAGTGATATTGATGCGGTAACTGTTTCAAATAGATATACAGAAATTGCTACACGCACACCTACCGGAAAAAATTATGTGCAAACACCTTTAATGATGAAAACGGATGGTGGATTATACATCAATATTCATGAAGCTGCTTTAGTAAATTATTCGGCTATGCAAATTAAAGTAGATGCAGCTACAAATACGCTCAGCGCTGCGTTGGTGCCGGATGCTGTTGGCAATAAAGTGTATATGACTTCACCCTGCAAAACACCATGGCGAACTATTGTTGTGAGTGATAAAGCTGTAGATATTCTTGCATCGAAATTAATTTTAAATTTAAACGAACCTGCTGCATTTGATGATGTATCATGGATAAAACCAATGAAATTTATTGGCATTTGGTGGGATATGCATGTAGGTGTAAAATCGTGGAATTATTCGGATGTAAATAATATTAGTCTGGAAGGTACTGATTGGAAAAACCTGCCCCCAAATGGTATACATGGCGCAACTACCGAACGCACAAAATATTGTATTGATTTTGCAGCTGCCAATGGTATTGATGCAGTATTAATTGAAGGCTGGAATATTGGCTGGGAGGATTGGTTTGGAAAATGGAAAGAAAATGTATTTGATTTTGTAACACCTTATCCCGATTTTAATGTTTTTGAATTACAACAATATGCTGCATCAAAAAATGTTCGATTGATCATGCATCATGAAACGTCTGCATCAGTTACAAATTATGAACGCAGATTGCAGGAAGCCATGGCATTTATGAAACAATATGGTTATACAGCAGTTAAAACCGGATATGTCGGCAGAATTATTCCGCGT
Organism: Bacteroidota bacterium; assembly: GCA_016706255.1. Lineage (NCBI taxonomy): Bacteria > Pseudomonadati > Bacteroidota > Bacteroidota bacterium. The sequence goes on from JADJJZ010000003.1 coordinate 1,423,832, forward strand.
GGTGAATATCACGATGGTCAGTGGATGGTAAACCATTATGTTTATGTTGCGCAACAAATGGCAAAAAATCATTTGATGGTTGATGCACATGAACCTGTGCGGCCTACCGGTTTACATCGCACCTATCCGAACTGGCTGGCTTGTGAAGCAGCGCGTGGTAATGAGTTTAATGCATGGAGTCAGGGCAACCCGCCTGAGCATGAAACAATTTTGCCGTTTACGCGATTAATGGGCGGACCAATGGATTATACACCGGGCATTTTTGAAATTAAAATGGACTATTATAAACCCGGCGCTAAAGAGCAGGTGCATACAACTTTGGCCAAGCAACTTGCCCTTTATGTTACTATGTATTCACCATTACAAATGGCCGCCGATTTGCCGGAAAATTATTTGAAATATCCTGATGCATTTCAATTTATAAAAGATGTTGCTGTGGACTGGCAAGATTCAAAATATCTGGAAGCCGAACCGGGCGATTACATCACAGTTGCGCGTAAAGCAAAAAACAGCAGCACATGGTTTGTTGGGGCAATAACCGATGAAAATAAACGAATGGCTTCGGTAAATTTAAGTTTTCTGGATAATAATAAATTATATATCGCCACCATTTATGCTGATGGTGCAGATGCAGATTGGCAAATGAATCCCAAAGCTTATCAGATTAAAAAATTTGTGGTGAAAAGTAATCAACTGCTGCAAATTCCGCTTGCTCCGGGTGGTGGTTGTGCAATTAGTATTAAGCCTGCGTCAGAAGAAGATGTAAACGGTATCCCTGCTTACAAGGGTAAGTGGTAAACTAAAAAATTAGTATAGCTTTGCAGCGAAAATTGATTTTATGGAAGAATTAGTAGTTAAAGACAGCAACGGCGCGGTATTACAAGATGGTGATACTGTAATGGTAGTAAAAACCTTAAAAGTAAAGGGTTCATCTATAACCATTAAACAGGGAACAATCGTAAAAAAAATTCGCCTTACGGATGATGAAGAATTAATTGAAGGTAAGGTTGAGGGTTCTGTTGTGGTATTAAGAACTGAATTTTTAAAGAAAAAATAAACCGATTATTTTGCAATAATCGGTTTATAGATTTTTATATTTTATTACTCTGATTTCAGCGATCCAAACCAGATATTCGCAAAAATAAAACAGGGTTCCGCACAATCGGTGTGGGATGCAGATGGTGATGGTTCATACAATGATGTTGTAGTGGAGCCATTTAAAATAAATGCATCCTGAGCATTAATGGCATTTTGATAATTCACCAATTCATCACCTCCGCAATAATACATGGTAATGGGAACAGTTGGTGTCCATCCGGTTAAATCATTATCAACTAATGCAATTCGGAACGGATTTTCCGGATTATTAATAAAATCGTCCAACACTTCAGGTTTAATTATTTGTTTAGGGATGGAAGGCATTACTGCGTCTACTTCCCAGCCTTCGTGATTGCCATCAAAAAGTGGTGGCAGCAACGTGTCGTATGGGGCAATTAAGTAATCGGAAGGGCTATCATACATTTGATAAACTTCATTATAAGCAAACATCAAATAAGGTAAATAAAACGGAGCACCATAAGGTTCATCTGCCAATACATAATCTGTTTGCGCACCATCCATATCATAAGGTCCACTCATTGGTGCGCTGGCGGTTATGGTAAATTCCTCGGCATAATTTAATTGAATTTCTTTGGTTAAAGCCATGGCAGCATGTCCGCCCTGCGAATAGCCGAAAATAAATAACTGGTCATTTAAAGCTACATCGCGTGATGCACTTATGGTTTTTGCAGCTTTTAATAAATCAATACTTGCGGAAGCTTCCGTTGCTGCGTGACAATATAAATGTCGCCCCGGAGAATCACCTAAACCGATATAGTCGGGCAAGCTCATAACATATCCAGCACAACCAAATAAAATACCGAGTATTAATTCATCACTTTCGTAACTTGGAACATCAAATCTGTTTAATACTGTTCCATGCTCATAACTGCATAAAGGATATCTGCCATCACCATCAACCGGAATTATCACAGCGCCTGATGCCTGTGTTTCTTCACCATTGGCATCAATTGTTTTATAAACAACGCGATAAATTTCAATCGCATAGTCATTTGGATATGTAAGCAAATCAGGGTCGTAAGATGCAAGTGCTGAATCAGTTTGCGTGGTGGTCCATGCGTGCAATAAGGTTGTGCTAATAATCACACCTCTGAATTCAGCCTCTGGTGTTTCAGGTACCGGTTCGTTTTGGCAGGATGTAATTAAACATAGCAGTAAAACACTATTTATCAGGATATAATTTTTAAGTAGCATGCCCATTTGAAAAGATTTAATTAAAGATAAAAAGATTATTTGAAAATTACACACCTGTCAAAAAAAACCGGCCGCTGAATTTTCTATAACATTAAAAAAGTGGCTGTGTTTGTCACAACCACTTTTTTATTAGAATTTGATTATTTATATTTTGACAAATTGTTCTTGCAAAAATGTTATTGCACCTGTTTCGCTACTTTCAATTTTTGTTTGCAAAGTATATATACCCGGAGCCAGACCTGAAATATCAATTGAAATATTATTATTACAACTGCCACCTGCATTTTCAATATATTTTAATTGTCCTAACGCATCATAAATTTCAATTTGATTTAATTTCCCTGTCGCGTTATGACGATAAATAAATAAATTTTCATTTGCGGGATTTGGGTATAATGTTAAACCATTAGGGTTAATCGAAACCTGCATCTCCTCAGGTTTTAGCGGCTCCTCCGGCTCAGCACCACAGGCAGTCCACGCCAGGCCATCTTTCACATAATTTTTTGAAAAAACAGATGTGTACATTGAACTCATTAAGTAATGTGCATCATCAATATACGCAGGATTTGATAAATGATATCCATCCAAGGGTCCAAAATCATCACAAGTATATAAGCGACCATCCGTTGTTCTCGGAATATTTCCGTCAGCCCAGTAATAAGGTCCCCAGGTAACAAAAGGTGTACGAATACCTGCACCAAAATATTTTAATGCCGGATCTCCATTAATTTGACGTTCAATTAACCATTTTACTGAAAAATTATTCCAATAAGAAGAAGGTTCGGCGATGGCACTATATTGTTCGTTCAAAGTATCTGCAAATCCACCATAATGTCTTCCGCTAACAAACACAATTTTCATATTTGGAAAATAATCCATCATATATTGTAGAAAAAGGACAAGTCTATCTGTTACTGCTTCCGGACTTTCAGGGAATGTCGGTTCCGGAGCGAGTGAATCATATTTATCATTAAAATACATCCAACCTACCTGCACCTGCAACGGAGAATAATGTTTTTCTTCAATTTCTTCCACAATAGTCTCCCAATATGTTGCCCGTGTTGCACCGATAGCAGCATCTAAACCTTTACCGCCAACACATAAATTTAATGCAGCAAAGCAGGGGTTTGTTTTAAATTCGGTATCAAGGGTATCGCGGACAAATCCTAAAAACTGGGTCATTAACTGCCCCGGAATTGAAGGTCCGAATCCACCCATCACTATTCTGCCATCTTCATAATTGATATTGCCCAGCGTATCGAGGGGTTTTATGTTTTTAGCATACGTTTTACCCTTTTTATAATGGGTAGAAGCCGGGTTTTCGGCATTTGAGCCAAATGGGAATAAACCACCCTGAAAACCTTCGTAAAAGCCGGCGCCTAAATCGTTAAGCGGAATTAAGCCGGTGGAATCGTTTTCGCAATTACTGGTTTGGGCATTTATTTTACCGGTAGAGCAGATGAGCAGTAAAATAAATATACAACGCGTTGAAAAAGAAATGATTGTGTTCATGTTTTCAATTTTAAAATGTGTAAAAAATAATTATCTGCCTATGCTGGATGACATATTAAATGAAATATTATTCCATTTTGCAGATAACCTGATTAATTAAAAAAAACAAAAAAAATGTAAATAAGGGATTCTTTTCTATCGCTTACTAAAGTAAATATACAAAATTTGGAATAAAAAAAAGCCGATTTTTTAAAATCGGCTTTTCAATTATTGTTTAATAAATTGCTCCTGAAACCATCGTACCTCGCCGGTAACAGGGTCATCCATTTTTGTTCGTAACAGATAAACACCGGATTTTAAATCGGCTACGTCGATAGGAATTGAATTGACGGATATACCGTCTGAAGTTTCTTGTTGTACGAGTTGGCCAAGATTATTATAAATTTCTACAGCATATAATTTGCCACTAACACTAGGTCTGTAGATATAAATATTTTCAGTGGCAGGATTTGGATAAAGTGTTATTCCTGAATTGCTCATTATAAAATTTTCAGGTTGTGTACGGAAAATACTATCATTATAAAGCACACAATCGGACCAATTAACGCCGTTTTTTACATACGTTTTTGAAAACACTGAACTATATAATACTTCCAAAAGATAATTGGCATCCAAGGCATTTGTTGAATCGGTTAAGTGGTAGCCATCCGTTGTGCTATAAGCATCACAAGTGTAATAGCGTCCATCAGTAGTTCTTGGAATATTACCATCAGTCCAATAGTATGGCCCCCATGTTAAAAACGGCGATTCGATTCCGGCGCCAAAATATTTTAATTGCGGATCACCATTTATTTGTCGCTCGATGAGCCATTTTACAGAAAAATTATTCCAATAAGATGAAGGTTCTGAGATAGCAATATATTGTTCATTTAAAGGATCTGCGAAACCACCATAATGCCTGCCGCTCACAAACATAATTTTCATATTTGGAAAGCGGTCCATCAATAAATGTAAAAATTCAATAAGGTCATCAGTTACCTGTTGTGGTGTGGCAGGAAATGATGGGGCAGGAGCGAGACTATCATATTTATCGTTGAAATACATCCAGCCAATTTGAACCTGCGCAGGATCGTATCCTTTTTCATAAACTTTATCTACAAGTCCGTTCCAGTATTTATTACTTTCAGGGCCAATTGCATAATCTAAACCTTTGCCACCTGCACATAAATTAATGGCATCAAAACAAGGATTGGTATTAAACGTATTTTCTAAAGAATCGCGCACTAACCCAACAAAATTATCCATCAAATGCCCCGGAATCGAAGGTCCGAAACCTGCCATTAATACAGCACCGCTATCTAAATTAATATTCCCTAAACTATCTAATGGTTTTATATTTTTTGCAAAGTTTTTACCCTTTTTATAATGTGTGGAAGCAGGGTTTTCAGCATTTGCTCCAAAAGGGAATAATCCGCCCTGGTAGCCCAAATAAAATCCGGTACCTAAATCATTTAATGGAATTAATCCGGTTGAATCGTTTTCACAATTAACAGTTTGTGAAAATAGCGTTAACGAAAATGCACTGAATAATAAACAGAGCATTAATTTTTTTGAATTGATAAAATTTTGATTCAATTTATGCATGCCTGACGGGTTTGAGTTTGTAAAAATAAGCACAAAAAAAATGATTCAGTTTATTTTAAACAAACTGAATCATTTTATTAAATCAAATATAACAATAATAACTAGAACTCATCTCAAAAATACCTTTGGCGTCTTTTCTGCGTCTTCGCTCTTTATCCTTCGTTGCTTGAATTGCCCGTACTTCTCCCAGTATGGGCCGCTTCAAGCGCCTCGGCTAAAGAGCGAATACTTGAAAATACTAACGCAAACTTATTTTTGAGATGAGTTCTATTGTTTAATAAATTGTTCCTGGTACCAGCGTTTTTCGTTTTTTGCTGCATCATCCATTTGAACCCGTAAAGTGTATAGTCCATTTTGGAGTTCTGCTATGTCAATTGTAACTGTGCTGAATTCAACACCACCGGTAGTTTCACGATGCACTAATTGTCCTAAATCATTATATATTTCTACAACATACAATTTTCCATGGGCATTATGCCTGTATATATTAATATTTTCGGTAGCCGGATTTGGATATAAGGTAATGCCTATCGGATTAATATCAAGAATATCAGGTTGCGTGCGGTGAATAGAATCTAAATACGGCACACAAGATGACCATGCAGCACCATCTTTTACATAATATTTTGAAAATGGAGAATCATAAATATGACGCATTAAATAATCCGCATCACGTTCATAAGTTGAATCAGTTAAGTGGTAACCATCAGTTGGACTAAAATCACCGCATTGGTATAATCTGCCATCTGTTGCGCGCGGAATTCCACCATCAGCCCATAAGTATGGTCCCCAGGTTATAAACGGTGCTTTAACATTTGCGCCAAAATATTTTAAATCGGCAGAAGCATTATTTATTTGACGTTCAATTAACCATTTAACTGCGAAATTATTCCAATAAGATGATGGCTCACTGATAGCAGGAAATTGTTCCAGTGTTGTATCTGCATATCCACCATAATGCCTGCCGCTCACAAACATAATTTTGATGTTTGGAAAACGTTCCATCAATTCATTTAAATAATATGTTAGGTCATCAGCAATGCGCTCAGGTGTTTCCGGAAACGACATTGTTCCGGTGCTGTCATACTTATCGTTAAAGTACATCCAGCCAACCTGTAATTGCTCAGCTGTATATCCTTTTTCTTCAATTTTTTTAAGCATATTGTTCCAATACTTGGTAGAGTCAGCACCAATGGCATAATCTAAACCCTTGCCACCGGCACCCATATTAATGGCGTCGAAACAAATGTTTGTGTTGTAAACATCATCAGCAGTATCGCGCACTATCGGAACAAAATGATCCAGTAAATGTCCTGGAATAGATGGACCAAATCCGCCCATTAAAATTACACCGCCATCATAATTGATGTTGCCAAGACTGTCTAATGGCTTTAAATTTTTTGCGAAGGTGCGACCTTTTTTATAGTGCTGTGATAAAGGGTCTTCTGCATTAGCACCTCCGGGAAACAGTCCACCCTGTTTTCCTTCATAATAACCGGTTCCTAAATCATTTAATGGAATTAATCCGGTTGAGTCGTTTTCACAAATAGCTACTTGAGCTTTAACCGGTAAAATAAGGGTACAGCATATAGCCATCCCGAACAAAATCTTAGATGTTTGTTTCATTGTGTGTGCTTGTTTGTTTTACAATAGGTTCCACAAAAGTAGGTATTACTTTATAAAAACTTTACTGATAATTGTCACGTTATTAACATGCACCTTGTTTTAAACCGCGACGTAATGGCGTTATATATCGGGGGAGTCCGCCAAACTGACCTTTGACGATACGTTTTTCGGTCATTTTGGCGCAAAAAACGCTGATTTTCAATCAAGTATGTTTTTTGACAACTATTATTAAATGTTAAAATTTTAAAACCAACAAATTATTCCTGAGTAAGGAAATTGTTATTGAATATCACTTAAAACACTAAAAACGTATTATGAATTTGCAAAATTTCACAATTAAGTCGCAGGAAGTAGTTCAGCAGGCCCAACAAATGGCCATGCAAATGGACCATCAGCAAATTACCAACGAACATATCATGAAAGCGTTGTTAGGTGCTGATGAAGAAGTAGTAGGTTATTTGTTAAAGAAATTAAATGTGAATGTGCAGTACATTCAGCAAAAACTGGATGAGCAAATTGCAGCATTCCCAAAAGTGCCCGGTAAAGGAGGAGAATTTATTTCACGTGATGCCAATTTAACTATAGCTAAAAGTCAAACTTATTTAAAGGAATTTGGTGATGAGTTTGTTTCCGTTGAACATATTTTATTAGGTATTCTCGCTTCAAATGATGCAGTAAGTAAATTATTGAAATCGCAGGGTGTTACTGAAAAAGATTTAAAAGCTGCAATTAAAGATTTACGCAAAGGTTCCACCATGAGCAGTCAGAGTGGTGAAAATCAATTAAATGCATTAAACAAATATGCCATTAATTTAAATGAGCGTGCAAAAAGCGGGAAATTAGATCCTGTAATTGGTCGCGATGAAGAAATTCGTCGGGTATTACATATCCTTTCCCGCAGAACAAAAAATAATCCGATTTTAGTTGGTGAACCCGGTGTTGGTAAAACAGCAATTGCAGAAGGTATTGCACATCGTATTGTAAATAGTGATGTTCCTGAAAACTTAAAATCTAAAACTATTTTTTCATTGGACATGGGTTCACTTATTGCTGGTGCAAAATATAAAGGTGAATTTGAAGAAAGATTAAAAGCAGTAATTAAAGAAGTAATTCAAAGTGAAGGTCAGATTATTTTATTTATAGATGAAATTCATACTTTAGTTGGCGCCGGTGGTGGGGGAGAAGGTGCAATGGATGCCGCTAATATTTTAAAACCTGCATTGGCAAGAGGTGAATTGCGTGCCATTGGTGCAACTACTTTAAATGAATATCAAAAATATTTTGAAAAAGATAAAGCGCTGGAACGCCGTTTCCAAAAGGTAATGGTTGATGAGCCGGGTTTTGAAGATGCGGTTTCTATTTTAAGGGGATTAAAAGAACGATACGAAAATCACCATAAAGTAAGAATTAAAGATGAAGCCATAATTGCCAGTGTCGAATTAAGTTCCCGTTATATTACCGATAGAAAATTACCGGATAAAGCCATCGATTTAATTGATGAGGCTGCGGCGAAAATGCGTTTGGAAATGGATTCAGTTCCGGAAGCATTAGATGAAATTGAACGTAAAATTCGTCAGCTCGAAATTGAACGCGAAGCTATTAAACGCGAAAATGATGAACGGAAATTAGAAGAGTTGGGTAAAGATATTGCTGAGCTCAGTGAAGAACGTAATACCATTAAGGCAAAATGGCAGCAGGAAAAAGATATTGTAGATAAAATTCAGCAAAAGAAAATTGATATCGAGCAATTTAAATTGCAAGCTGAACAAGCTGAACGTGAAGGTGATTACGGACGTGTTGCAGAATTGCGTTATGGCAAAATAAAGGAAACAGAAAAATTATTATCTGAATACGAAATTGAACTACATAAACTCGATGCCGGCAAACGATTAATGAAAGAAGAAGTTGATGCTGAAGATATTGCAGAAATCGTGGCAAAATGGACCGGAATTCCTGTTACAAAAATGCTGGAAAGCGACCGCATGAAATTATTGCGTCTCGAAACTGAATTACATAACAGAGTGGTAGGCCAGGATGAAGCAATTGTTGCTGTTGCAGATGCAATTAGAAGAAGTCGAGCAGGTTTACAGGACCCGAAAAAACCAATAGGTTCATTTATTTTTCTCGGAACAACCGGTGTGGGAAAAACAGAATTAGCAAAAGCCATTTCATCTTATTTATTTAACGATGAACAGGCTATGACCAGAATTGATATGAGTGAATATCAGGAACGTCATTCTGTTTCCAGATTAATTGGTGCGCCTCCGGGATATGTGGGTTATGATGAAGGTGGACAATTAACCGAAGCCGTTCGCAGAAAACCTTATTCAGTTATTTTGCTGGATGAAATCGAAAAAGCACATCCGGATGTATTTAATATTTTATTGCAGGTTTTGGATGATGGCCGCTTAACCGATAACAAAGGCCGAACAGTAGATTTTAAAAATACCATTATCATCATGACCAGCAATATCGGTTCGCATATTATTCAGGAGCGATTTGAAGGTGTTACCGAAGATAGTTTACTGGCAGTTACCGAAACAACAAAAATTGAGGTGATGGAATTGTTGCGCAAAACAATTAGGCCTGAATTTTTAAATCGTATCGACGAAATTATTATGTTCAAACCGTTGATGCGTGATGAAATAAAAGGTATTGTGCGCATTCAGTTAAAAGCATTGGCTGCCATGCTGGAAGAACGATCAATTCAGTTGGAATTTACTGAAGAACTTATCAGCTGGCTTGCTGAAGAAGGTTTTGACCCTCAATTTGGTGCCAGACCACTTAAACGTGCCATTCAAAAAGAACTGGTGAATGAATTGTCGAAGAAAATATTGGCGGGTGAGGTTGTAAGTGATGCGAAAATAATAGTTGATGTAAATGATGGTAATGTCATCTTTAAAAATATTACCTAAATAAAACAACCGGGAATTTATGTTCCCGGTTGCTGTGTTTTTATAGTGAATATTATTCAGTTACAATTAATTGATTGCCGGTAATTAAACTACCATCAACCACCATTGAATAAATGTATGTTCCGGCCATAAGTCCGGCCACATTAATTTGGATAGTATTGGAATTGTTTTCTAATGCATATACTTGCATAACTTCACCGAGCATATTTGTAATTTGTAATGATGCTACTTTAGCATTTACAGGTAACGTATAAGATACCAAAGCTGTTTTATTTGCAGGATTTGGCGCAATTTTTAATTCCGGCTTTGTTGTCATGGTCACTTTTTCAGCAGTAACATTCGTTGCAATAATTGATTGTAATGCATCAATTTGTGCTTGCATTTCTGCAATTTGATTTTGTAACGCTAAAAGTGTTTCATCTGTTGCACCAATTCGTGAAGAAGAACCACAGGTATTTAAATCGATTAAAATAACTTCTCCGTTATTATCAACAGATAAAACCTTATTACAAGCAAAATCTCCCGGAGTAGCAGTAGTTGCGGTTAATGCAGTTAATTTAGTAAAACGCAATCCGCTTCTTCCGTTTGCTCCTGAATTTATTTCCAATTTATCACCGGGTGTTGTGGTTCCGATACCAATACGACCGCTATTTTTAATAATGAATTGCGGTTTCACATTGTTAGTTGAAAATGCCATGTCAGGCGAAGGTGTGTTAATAGATGGTGTTAAATAAAAGCTGGCAGAACCACCGCCGATTGTAGCACTTGTAAATGCATTTGAAGAAAATAGGATGCTCATTGCACAATCCTGATTGGTTGCGGGAAAATCAGCACGCTGGATGTACAAACCTTGAGGTATAGGCTGTCCAATTCCTCCTAAAATATGCACACCAATTGTACCAATAGTTGATGTAGTGCCAATGCCCACATTTGGTGTTGATATACCCATTACTCCTGAAGGAGAATTAATTTGCGCGTTAAGGCTTAAGCCTAAAACTGCTGCTAATACGAATAAAAACTTTTTCATGTTGTTAAATTTTATTTTTAATGCTTACTCTTTCGGGATTTTCAGCATACTCCCTTTGTTTATGCATCCAAAAGTAGTAGCGATAAACTACGTAAAATGATACAATGTACCAGCGGTAGTATTGTGTGTGCAAGTGGTAATAAGTGATGTTTTTCTTTTGCAGAAGTTAAACATGCAGTTAAGAATTTTCTGCTACTGCAATGTTATTTTGGCATATTGAGGATGTCTAGAGATTGTCTGAAATAAGCTTTGCGGATGCCAATCGGGTAATTAGATACTGTGTTTTTTCTTCAAACTTTATTTTTGATGATTGTAAAGTGTAACTATCCAGTAACAACCCCCTTGTTTTAAGGGCACTCTCGTAAAAGTGGATGGCAGTTGATAAATCCACAACATTTTTGGTTAATAAATATTTATGATAAAATGCATCTCCTTTCCCACAACAAGCTTCCATAATCACATTCTCAGGAAAAAGCCAGTCATCTTGCAACGCGGCTTCTGATGTAAAATTCCTGTTTGGAATTACAAGTGTTAATGCCTGATGAAATGCCGCAATGGATTTTTCATAATTTTGTTGCTGCAACAATAAATTACCTAGTTCAATATTTACCTTGGCAGCTTCCCTGGTCCGGTTTTCAGGGCTTTCTAAAAATTTTTGCACAGCTTTATTAAAATTAGTTTCGGCAAATTTGTTTTGATTGTTTAAAGCATAATATTTTGCTAACTGCAGATAATAATCACCATAATCATCCGGTTCTGTAATTTTATGCAGGAAAGAGGCGCTTAATAATTGCAGGTAGAAATCTGCAGAATCACTTTGTTTATTGTCGATATGCCAGGTAATTAATTTACAAAGTGTTCCATGGTATTCTTCTGAATACAAACCTGATTTATTTAATGCAAATGCTTTTGTGTAAGTATCAAAAGCTGCATTGTATTGTGCAATATCATAATAGGCAACACCCAAATCATTTAACGATTTTAGCATATTTAATGTATCAGCTGCTGTTGCACAAATAGTATAACATTTTTTCAAGTAACCAATTGCATTTTGGGGTTCACCAAGTCGTGTATAAGCACTGCCACAAGGTTTTAAAAATTTAATTGCCTTGTCGGCAGTCCACGAATCCGAAGCATCTATTAAATTAATCCCTTCAATATAATATGGAATACAGGTTTGCCACTTTTGTAATTTCGGCCCAAATTCATACGCAATTTGTCGGTGAATCCAGGCTAAATTATTCAGGCTTGCTGAGTCTGAAGGCAGTCGCCAAATTTCATCGTTAACTACTTTGTAATATACAATAGCACTATCCAATGAAATATTATCTCTGGTTATTTTTATGATCCGATCATAACAGTATAACCAGCTTGCTAAAGAATCCGATTTTTTATAAATATCCGCCAGTATTAATTGATTGGAAATATAGGCTTCAAAATCGTTGCGAATCAGATTGGAATCAATGTTGTTTTTTAATTTAATAATTTCCGCTGCATCCGGGGTGTAGGCAGGCCTATTGTTATGTGGTAAACAAGATGATAAAAATACCACACCGGCAATTATACCAATAAGCGTGCTTAACTTCATGCAGCTAAACTAAACAATACCATTATAAGCATCAAATAAGTATCAATTCATTTTTTATTATTACTTCTTTTAACAAGGATATAAATTAATAATAATCCTGCTACAATCCAACCCAACCATGAAATCCATGGATTTTGACAATTCCCGTCTGTTTCAACCGGTAAACTATCGCCGCCATTTTCAATTTCTGTTGATAGCGATTCATCTAAGCATTTGGTAACCGCCAGATTAGTTATTATTTCTTCATTATTGTCAAAAAAGATACCTGCGCGATTATGAATGTCTGAAAATGAAAGTTTTGTTTTGGCTTTAAATTTCACATAACCAATAGCAGTTTTTACATCAGGATTGGTAGTGCCATCTAACATAATATTTGTAAAACTGAACGAAACATTATGTTTTACCTGTCCTTTATGTTGAGGGTTAGTTTGTTTAATATTATTTTTTGAATAATTAAACTTTTGGGTAGTGCTTGTGAAATTACAATTTTTGAATAACTGTTTTTCATTTTGGTATAAATTTGTTCCATTACCAATTACAGCTTCTGTAACCTTAATTGAATTTGGGTCAATTGCATTATCTGTTTCCAGATTAATAAATACAGATGATGCTGCCGCAATGCCCACATTTTGAAATGTAATGGTATACTCATATTCTTCCGGTCCGGAGGCGCCACAGGTGCTGGATGTTGGTTTATCTACGGCTATGTTATTAGGATCAAACGCTGCACCAACATACAGGTCATAATTATCGAGGTTTGTGCCCCCGCTTAAAGGTACATCTGCAGTGTTTGTTACAATTGCAGTAAAGGTCACTTTTTCAAAATTGCTACTGGTAAAATTATCTGTTAAATCTAAAAGGCAATACACGTTTTTTTCTGCGCCTGTAAAGTTATTATTGATATCCCAGGTTGCTACTTTGCTTAAATTGCTATATGCATAACTATTACCGGAATTTACCATAGCAAAAGAAAAATATTTATTTGCCTGACCCGGACTGAGGAAAGTAATTTTATTTGCTGCAACATTATGGAATAAATGTAAATGTAAATTGGGCTCTGTTATGGCAATTCTTCCATTATCCAATATATCATTATTGATGGTTAGTATTAATAATACCTGATTACATTTAGCAGCTTTATTAGTAGTATGTGCGGTAGTAATTTTAATAAATTGTGAACCATTCACATTACTTTGCGATGCAGGATAGCTGTTCACACTTAATCCTGATGGTAAATTACCACTTCCGGAACCACCAACCATTACGCCTGCATCATCATCATCGCCATATGTATTAACTGAATTTAAAAATGCAACCGATTGTGTTGTAGTAACCGACCAGTTTGGGCTTGCTGCATTGGAAGGTGTAGTTTCTAGCTTATTGCCACCATCAGTAAATATCCAGCGCACAAAATAATTTTCAGATGGAAAGCTGCCTGCCCGCCAACCATTGGTAGTGCAATTTCCTGAACCGCCGTTTATTGATACGGTATATCCGGGTGAAGTGGATGTTACAATTCCTGTTAAACAGGTGTTAGGGCAATTTGTAGTTGCCATTAAAAGCAACATGGGAATTACCAGTATTATGGGTTTAAGCAAGTTTTTCATAATGTGATCAATTTGGGTATTTGTGATATTGAAACAAAAGTAAATGTATAAACAACTATGTTAGGTGAATTCTTTTATATGGTATTTTTTAAAACATGAAGGGCGTATTCTAATATTTAAATGGTTTTTTTATTCGGCATTATTACCCGGATGTTTATTTTATTTAAAACTAATCATTCAATTTTTTAATAAGCGGTAAAATAATCGTAACGCAGGTTCCTCCTGTTTTTAGGTCATCTTCAATGGTTACAATACCTTCGCTGTTATGCTGACTGCTAAACAATTTAATTCGGTCAACAGTTAGTTGAATGCCAATGCTGTTATGGGTTTGGGGTTTTGACATGTTTTTAGAATTTGTTATGCCGATGCCATTGTCTAAAATCGTTATTTGTAATTGCTTTTCATTATTAATGCTGTTCGCACTTACTGTTATTTTTCCAATTTTATCAGCAGGCATTATACCATGCCAGATGGCATTTTCCACAAAAGGTTGTAAAATCATACTTGGCATATATACCTCATCGGTTTCCAGTTCAGCATTAATATTAAAATCATATGTAAGTTTTTCGCCAAAACGCAATTGTTCAATTTCCAGATATAGTTTTAATTTTTCAAATTCTTCTTCTAAGGTGATATCTGTTTTAGTGGATAGGTCGAGGTTCATTCTGATTAAGCGACTGAACTTTGTAAGGTATTTGTTTGCGGATTGTTTATCATTATCCAGCATATAATGTTGAATAGAATTTAATGCATTAAATACAAAATGCGGATTCATCATCGCCTGCTTGGCTTGATTTTCCATATCATTCATTTTTTGTTGAATAATGAAGGCTTGTTTTTGCCGCATCAAGTATTTTTTATTGTTTGTATACACCAAATAAAATATACTGCCACCCGTCAGCAACGTAATGGTAATAATAAACCACCACCTGGCATATAAAGGTTTGGCAATAGAAAAATTAATATGCTCCGCCGGCGACCAGTCTGAAGTTGAGGTTTTTGCCTTTACTGAAAACGAATAATTGCCAGCATTTAATGCCGGAAGATTAATGGTTGTTTCCTTAGTGGAATCCCATGCACCATCAGATTTTAATCGGTATAAATAAGTTACATCTCCCGAAAAGCTTAGGTCAACACCCTCGTAGGTAATACGAATATTATTTTCATCCGATTGCAATTGAAAAACTGAATCATATTTGTGTTCAACATTATTAATTGTAAATGATGTAATTATCAGCGTTGGCGGAGTTGTGTTTTCTGCAAAACAATCATAAGGTATTTGGAAAAGGAAGAATGCACAAATAAAATAAACCTTCCATTTACATAAATCGTCGATAAGTGAATTCTTGTTCTGCATCATTATTGGCGTAATCAACGTAAGCTGAATAGTTTTATGCTATCGAGAAAAAATTCCACCCTGCGACGGCTCACAATAATATTTGCACCATCTTTCATGATAGCAAAATAACCGTCTACTGTGGAATATTCTTTTAAAAAATGCAGATTTATGATAAATGACTTATGTGTTCTGATATATATATCATCGGGTAATAATTGTTCATATTCCCCCATTCCCCGGCTTACAACAATTTTTTCACCATCCTGCATATGAAATATGGTATAGTTTCCGTCAGCTTCCAGATAAACAATATCACTAATAGAAATAATTTTAAATCCCTGTAAGTGATGTAATGTAATTCGTGAAATTTGTTGCTGATTACGCAAATTATCCGCCAGAATATTTACCGAATTAATATAGTCTGTGTTTAATTGCACATTCTGAACCCTCAGGTTATGTAAAGCAGATACTTTTTTTACCGCAAGTTTTAATTCATCAATATCAACAGGTTTTAACAAAAAATCAGCCGCACTCGCTTTTAATGCCCGCAAGGCATATTCCTGATTGCCGGTTACAAAAACTACCGTAACGCCTTCCTGTTCAATAGAATTAAGCAAGTCGAAACCATTTTCATTTGGCATATTTACATCCAGAAATAATAAATCAATGCTTTGGCTGCGCAAAAACTGGCGAGCTTCTTCTGCCGAACGGGCAATACCCGAAATTGTTACTGAAGGGCAATACTCAGTAAGTAATCCCGCTAATACCTTTTGCGCAGGTAATTCATCATCAACAATTAAACATTTCAGCCGCATAGTCCAAATTTAGTATTTTTCATGTGAAGTTAGGCTTTGGCCGCTTTCGGTGGTGGACTAATGGATAAGCGGCATATTTCCCTGTATGAAAGGTATTATCAACAATAAACTTTTTGAATTTCCAATTTCCTTCTTACTTTTGTGGCATAAATACTAACACGATGGAAAATAACGCAAAACAAAAATACGAGATCAAATTAAACAAAAAATGGTTCTTAGCCGGTCTTGTTGCTAGTGCTGTTTGTGTTCTGATGGTAATTTTTATGAGCCAGTTTTTCTGGATTGCATTACCTTTCGTATTTACTTTCTTAGCTAAGTCTATAGACGCATTATAATTTATTGCAAGCTTTTTACAAGGGTAGTAACGTTTTGTTGCTACCCTTTTTTATTTTTAGAACATGAAACAATTTTACCTGATACTATTTTGCTTTAGCCTGACTGTAACTGCATTCTCGCAACAAAATCCTGACTGGCTCATTTACGACGGAACCCCCACTGCAGGCCGTTTTGATGATATCTTTTTTATAAACGATACAACCGGATGGGCAGTGAGCTCTGACGGCGAAATTTATAAAACCATGAATGCAGGTGTTACCTGGCAACTCAAATTCAGCGAATCCACCTATTTTCGTTCCGTTGAGTTTTTTGATACCGAGGTGGGTTTTGCAGGAACTTTATTTGGTAATTTGTACAAAACAGAAGACGGCGGCGATACCTGGAACGATATCGGTGACCTGCTGCCACATGTATTTACCGGAATTTGCGGCCTCAGTGTTGCCGATGATTCTACTATTTACGCCTGTGGCATCTGGAGCAGTCCGGCCTATATTTTTAAAAGCACCAATCGCGGCGAAACATGGACCTACACCGATATGAGCGAACAGGCTTATTCGCTGGTTGATATTAAATTCACCGACAAAAATCAAGGATTTGCTACCGGTCAGGCTGCCGATTTAACACAAGGTGGTATCATTTTATATACTACCGATGGCGGCGCTAACTGGGCAACTAAAATCACTACCGGTCACCCAAACGATTATGTCTGGAAAATACAATTGCTTGATGGTGTGCATGCTTTTGGCGCTATCGCGGATGTTACCGGAACCGGTACAACACGTTTTCTCAAATCAATAGACAATGGTGATAGCTGGGAAGTTAAGCTGATAGATGAAACTTTTACCTATATTGAAATGATCGGCTTCGCAAACCCCGATACGGGTTGGACAGGCTCTTATGATATTCTGGAAACAACAGATGGTGGTGAATCATGGCATCCGGCGGGTTGGGGATATAATATCAATCGCTTTTTTCAGGTAAATACTAACTTAAATTTTGCCTCCGGAACATCAATCTATGTGTACACCGATACTTCTTATGTTCCGGTGGATACTACTACTGCAATTAATAATTTAAATCAACATCATGCCATTCTGAGTATAAATCCAAATCCGGCAACAACAACGCTGCAAATTGAATTGGAAATTTCAAATTTAACAACAGTAGATTTTTCCATTTTCGACATGAAAGGCATAAAACAAATTGAAATAAATCACGGTATTGTGCAACCTGGAAAATATAACATCTCTCAACCAATTAATTTAACACTAGGTGAATATATTTTGTGTTTACATAGTAATGAAGGATTACGATGGAAACGATTTACGGTAATAAAATAATTATTAGCAGATTTAATCTTTAAAAAATTTCATAAATCGGTTAGCTAAACCGGAAGCATAATTTGCAGGAACACCTTTGTCTTCTAAAAATCTTCCCGCATACATCGCAATAAATGAAATTATTGTTGCAGGAATAAATGCTTCAATACTAATTGGGAAAATATATTCAAAAATAATATACGTTACTAAACCGCTAAACATACTAAGCATAGCACTTTGCGCATTTACATTTTTCCAGTATAACGCAGCAGTCATAGGCGCTAGCAGCGATACCATACCGAACGTTGCACTTTCACCAACTAAATCATAAATGTTGTGTTTCGACAAGGTCATTACATAACTTACTAATGCAATCCCCACCACACTTAAGCGTAAAATTGTTAAAAAATGTTTATCGGTGTAATCTGATTTTTTTAAGTTTTTATGAATAGGTTTAATAAAATTTTCTGCAAGAATACTCGCCGGTGCAAGTAATGAACCTGAACACGTACTTAATACTGCAGATAATAATGAACCAAAAAACAATATTTGGATCCACAATGGTGTATGCGTTAAAACAATTCTTGGTATTACAGATTGGGTATCTGAAAAATCTTCAGTCGGATACATCACCTTTGCAGCAAGTGCTAAAAATAAAGGCAACATGGCAATTAATAAATACATAATTGCACCTAAGTATGTAGAATTAACTGCGGCCTTTTCACTGCGCGCCGAATTAGCTCGTTGAAATACATCCTGTGACGGAATATATCCTAAGCCAATAACCATCCATGCACCAATCCAGTTGGTAATATCAATAGGTTTCGCATCCGGCAAAAATTTGAAGGTATTTTCCGGTGCATTGGCAATAACCTGTCCAACTCCGCCGGCTTGATTGGCCACAAATATTACCACTATTACCAGTCCAACAACAATTAAAATACTTTGTATAAAATCGGTAATAGAAACAGCCCACATACCACCTACCATTGTATAACCGGTTACAATTATTGCGCAAATAAGAATAGCAGTTGGCAATGCCATGGTAATGGAAGCCTGTAGCAATACAATCTGCAAAATAATGCCTAGTGCAACGTATTGAGCAGCAATGTATCCAAAAAGGTAAGCATAAAGAAGCTGGAAATGAGCTCCACGTTTTGACCATATTTTATTTTAAATAAATCGCCAATAGTGAGCAAATTCATGCGGTATAGCGGACGAACAAAGAAGAATCCGAACAAAAACAAACAAAGCGAAGCCCCAAAAGGATCTTCAATTACGTTGAGTAACCCACCTTCCAAAAATGCACTGGAAGCGCCAAAAACGGTTTCACTGCCAAACCATAAGGCAAATAATGCTGCTGCGTTAAAAAAAGGTGGTAATCGGCGCCCTGCCTGCACAAAATCGCTGGAACCTTTTACAAATTTGCTGGTGAAAACCCCGATGGCAATGGTTACCACCATGTAAATAATCACAAAGGTTAGAAGCATTTCAGTTAGTGGCGGTCAATAGGTGGTTAAAAATTTGAGGTCAAAAATAGAAATATTTGTCAATTTTCAAA
Organism: Bacteroidota bacterium; assembly: GCA_016706255.1. Classification (NCBI taxonomy): domain Bacteria; kingdom Pseudomonadati; phylum Bacteroidota; species Bacteroidota bacterium. Next base: position 1,443,374 of record JADJJZ010000003.1, read on the forward strand.
GTTTTTTTTATGCAGCCCTGTTAGTTAACCGGGTTAGTTTACCACCGTTAGTTTGCCTAAATTTGCCACGTAAATCTAAGTTATGTTAAAACAACTTACGGGTGTAGTTTGTGTATATGTGCTTCTTGCAGCCTGCACACCCGGCAATAAATCTGAACCGAAACAGGACGAAAAATCTGAAAACGATATGAAAATTATAGACCCGCATTCATTTGCCAAAACAAACGACGCAGTTGTTAAACACCTGAGCTTGAAGGCAAATGTTGATTTTGAAACAAAAACAATTACCGGTGAAGCTAAATGGACCATCGAAAATAAAAACAATACCGACGTTATTATTTTCGATACACGTGACCTCACCATTTCGAAAGTGGTTTTAAATGATGTTAAAGCAACGGAATATAAACTGGCTGATACGATAGCCGGACAAGCATTTATGGGTCAGGCATTAACGGTGCAAATTGACCGTGATGTTGAATCGGTTACTATTTATTATACTACTTCTCCTCAAGCTGCGGCATTGCAATGGTTGGGTGCTGAACAAACTAAAGACAAAAAATATCCTTTTCTTTTCACGCAATCGCAGGCAATTTTATGTCGCACCTGGATTCCTACTCAGGATGGTCCGGGAACCAGATTTACTTTTGATGCAACTGTGCAGGTTCCAACCGGAATGATGGCATTAATGAGTGCAGAAAATCCGCAAAAAGTTGCAGTAGATGGCGTTTATCATTTTAAAATGGAACAACCAATTCCATCTTACTTAATGAGCCTCGCAGTTGGCGACCTTGCTTTTAAAGGTGTTGGAAAAGAAACCGGTGTGTATGCGGAGCCATCATTTGTAGATGCCTGTGCTGAAGAATTAAGTGATATGCAAACCATGCTTGAAAAAGCTGAACAATTATATGGTAAATATCAGTGGGGCAGATATGATGTTATTGTATTACCACCAAGTTTCCCTTTTGGCGGAATGGAAAATCCGAGAATTACCTTCGCTACACCAACCATTATTGCGGGCGATAAAAGTTTAGTTGCACTGGTAGCACATGAGCTGGCACATAGCTGGAGCGGTAATTTAGTAACTAATGCAACGTGGAACGACTTCTGGTTAAATGAAGGATTTACAGTATATTTTGAAAACAGAATTATGGAAGCTGTTTACGGAAAAGATTATGCCGATATGCTTCAAGTACTCGAATATGAAGGTTTGGTGGAAACAGTAAAAGAATTTGGTGCTACTTCACCTGATACGCATTTAAAATTACAATTAGAAGGTCGCGACCCTGATGAGGGTGTGAGTGATATCGCATATAATAAAGGTGCATTTTTCCTGCGCATGCTTGAAAGTAAAGTTGGCCGCGAAAAATGGGATGTATTTATTAATGGGTATTTTACAACCAATGCATTTAAGGTAATGACTACCGAGGCATTTATAGAATATTTAAATGCCAATTTAATTGAACCAAATAAAGCTGCTTATGCAGGAGTTGATATCAACGAATGGATTTATGGTCCTGGCATTCCTGCAAATTTGAATAAACCGGTATCGGTTCGATTTAATACTGTTGATGCCGAATTAAAGAAATTTTTAGGTGGCGCTCCGGCAAGTTCAATACCTGCTACAAACTGGTCTACACATGAGTGGTTATGTTTTATTTATCAGTTGCCTGAAGATATCAGTGTGAGCAAAATGAGCGAATTAGATAAACAATTTAAATTCACCGGAACCGGAAATTGCGAAATTGCTGATGCCTGGTATGAAATAGCCATAAAACGTAATTACAGCACTGCATATCCTGCAATTGATGTATTTCTGAATAGTGTGGGTAGAAGAAAATTCCTCATGCCATTATATAAAGCGATGATGAATACCGGACAGGAAGCAATGGCAAAAAACATTTATGCTAAAGCGCGCCCCGGATACCATTATGTTGCGCAAAATTCACTGGATGAACTCGTTGGTACCAAATAATTTATCTTTGCAGAATTGATGAGCGCTACGGGACAGGAAAAAGTTATTTTTATTGTTGGGAATTCCAGAAGTGGAACTACAATGATGCGACGTGTATTGGGAAATCATCCTGATATTTATATGTTGGAAGAATTACATTTTTTCGAACAACTATGGAGCACGTCAGATAAAACCAATGCCATTTCGAAAGAAAATGCCATTCAATTAGCTTCCAAATTATTATTTATACAACGCGATGGTTATTTGTCGGAAATGAATACGGCAAAACACCGCGCCGATGCAGAAACAATCGTTCAGCAAATCAACGGGCCATTATATCCGCATTTAATATTAAATGGTTTTTTGTTTTTTGAAACGCAAAAAAATCATAAAACAATTCCTTGCGAAAAAACACCTCAGGATGTATTTTATATTGCGGAAATTCTGGAATTATTTCCCGGTGCTAAAGTGGTGAATATGGTGCGTGACCCGCGTGGTGTTATGTTAAGCCAAAAACGTAAATGGCAGCGGCGCAAAATGGGAGCTGGTTTTATGACTAAAAAGGAACAGCGCCGATTGAAAATAAATTATCATCCAATCACCATTTCTAAATTGTGGAATTCCAGTATTCGTGCGGCTTCAAAATTCATCGATCATCCCAAAGTACATAATATGATTTTTGAAGGGATGGTAAATGAATCGGAAAAAGAAATTCGTGCACTTTGTAAGTTTCTGGAAATTGATTTTAAACCGGAAATGTTGTTAATTCCGCAAGTAGGTTCCAGCAATGAAGCTGATAAACCGGACGCATTCGGTATAAAAACTGAACGTGCAGGTAATTGGGAAAAAGGTGGTTTAAATAAAGGTGAAATTTATTTCTGCCAAAAATATGTGGCAATTTTATGCAACAGTATGGTTATGAAGTAAAAAAAGTAACGCCAAATCCGTTGGTTGTCGCTTATTATTATATTTCTTTCCCGATTAAAATTATGCTGGCATTATTATTTAATCTGCACCGCATGAAAAATATCGGTGAAGCTATTAAGCGACGTTTAAAATAATTTCTGCAAATAAAAAAGCCGACCCATTTGAGCCGGCTTTCACTAAATTTTATTTTAATTAATTAATATATACCTGTTTGTCCATCGACTTGCCGTTGTTTGTGATACGGGCAATGTAAACGCCAACCGGTAAATTACTTAATGTGATTTTATTTTGTTTATCTGTTAAAACATTGTTGTAAACAACTCTTCCATTTGCATCAAGCAATTGGAATTGATTATCTGCGTTCAATAATTCATCCAGATAAATAAATATGGAATTATCATAAGTATATAATTGAATGCCATTATTAGCAAATTCATCTATTCCAACAAAGTCTTCATTTACAATTACAACCGATAAAGCATCAGCTGTTTCATCTAAAGTGCAACTTCCGTCTATAGCTGTAATTTCCAATACTACAGTTTCATCTGCTTCAATATCAGCATCTTCTAAAATATTTAATTCGATGGTCTGACTTGCAGCGCCACCTTCTGTGAAGGTTAATACTGTAGTTGAGAAAGTGAAATCGGTGCCTTCCGTTGCAGTTGATGCGCCGGTATTTACACCAACGGTAACATCACAATTGCTGGCTTCGGTCATGGTAACTGTTCCTGTGAAAACAGCATCAGCTTCATCAATAGTACCTGCAACATTTTCGAAGGAAACTTCACCAACAACCGGTGCAACATCATTATCGGTAATGGTTAAACCTGCTTGTGTTGTTAAACCAATTGCGCAAGTTCCTGATACACCTGTTATTTCAAATAAAACACCTTCAGGGCTTTCTACTTCAGCGTCATCAATAATATTATAACCGAACGATTGTGTTAAAGCACCACCATCAACAAACGTAACGCTGCCTGTTGTATAAGTGAAATCTGTGCCTTCGGTTGCAGATGTTCCCGGTGCATTTAATGCATAATCAACAACACAATCTGATGTTTCAGAAATATGGATATTTATTCCACCAGCACCTGCAGATTCCTCAAGGAAGGTAATTGTACCATCCATAGTTACTAATGACGGCAGTGGCACTTCATCATCATTAACAATTACCGTAAACTGATTGGTTAATCCAATTTCGCAACCTATCGGGTTGGTTAAATCGAATACAATGGTTTCAGCACCTTCAAATTCAGCATCATCCGTTAAAATAACTTCAAAAGTTAAACTAGTTCCACCGGCAAAGGTTGCAGTAGTAGGATCAGTGAAGGTGAAATCGGCACCATTAGTAGCTGTAGTTAAAATATCGTTTACATCGATGTCAACAGAACACTCACCAAGTATATCAATTACCACATTTACAACTGTTGAACCATCGGTTTCACTAACTATAACGGCCTCGGGAACAAATTCAGCAACAGGATATGGTGTGGCAGTAGCACCTGCCGGAATCGGAACGTTGGCTTCATCATCATAAGCCCAGTCTTTAAGCGTAAATACAACAGGATCAACGGTGCAGTTAACACGCATCCATCCATAGTGTAAAGTACCACCAATATCGAATTTCACACCGATAAACTTATCGGTTCCATCACCAAATGCGCCATAAGTAGCGCCTGAATATAAGGATGCAATAAAGGCAAGATTATACGTGCTGTAAATAAAATTTAAATCGGGACCAATCAAGTCACCCGAGCCAATTGCGCTTGCATATGGTAAAATAGGCCCAATATATCCGGCCATTTGATTACTTGGATTACCATAACTCAGAGCGCTCAGGTTACCAAATCCCTGTATATAAGTCCAGTCAGGCCCTTGTGAGGATAAAATAAACCCAAAGTCAATAACGCCATCACCATCTAAATCAATAATTCCAAAATCACCCAAATTGAGTGTGAAATCCGGAATATCAACATATACGATATCGGCTTTAACATCAGTGGCACCGCTGATTACAGCCGTTGCCATTGCAGAGTAGGCGAGGAGACGCTTACGATTGTTTTGTACGGTTCTTTTCATAATTTTTTTTGTGAAACTATTTAAATAATCTAATTTTTCCTGATTTGTTAAGTTAATTATTTACAAATATGACAATCCTGTTGCAAAATTCAAATTTTTAGCTGCTTTGAGTTACAAACATCCCATAATAAGGCATTTCTCAGGTTCTCCGTAACTTTGCCGGTAACATTTAAATAATTTTGATCCATGCCACAACGTAAAAAAGTATTACACATTACCATACATCTCCCTTTTCCCACTAACCACGGTGCCAGTTTGTTTAATTCTTATAAATTAATCAGCTACCTCAATAAAAATCACGATGTTTTTTTCGCTTGTTTTTTAAAAGGTGATGACGTTAAATATAAAGATGCATTTTTAGCCGATACGGGAATTAAAAATTATTATTTTGAAGTGCTTAATGTGGTGCGCAATCCGGTGAACCTAGTAAAAAGTTATTTAAAAAACATGACCATCAACATGTTTCGAAATTACTCGCATACCATGAAACAAAAAATTGATGCAATTGCCAACGATTATGATGTAATTATTGCTGAACATTATGAAGTGATGCAATATGTGCCGAAATCATTTAAAGGTAAAGTGATTTTCCGTTCACATAATGCTGAGTTTTTAATATGGAGTCGTTATGCTGAAGTGGAAAAAAATCCAATTAAAAAATTAGTAATACAGGCTGAAGCAAACAGAATTAAAAATTGGGAGTTTCGTTATGTTAAACAAGCCGATATCGTTTTAGGCGGTACCAACGATAATGAAATTCACGAGCCGGATCCAGCAAAAAGAAAATTAAAATTCCGCGACTATTTGCATATTGGTGAAGACGACCAGATTAAATTACCGATTCCTGATTTTGATACCTTGGAAAATAGTCTGGTTTATGTTGGAACACTTACCTGGGAAGCAAATATTGAAGGCCTCATCTGGTTTGTAAAAGGTTGTTGGGAGAAATTAAAACAACAATTCCCGGAACTGAAATTATACATCATCGGCAAAAACCCTGACCCACGGCTGGTGGAACTTGGCAAGGTTTATGCAAATATTCAGATTATGGGTTTTGTTGAAGACCTGGAAACCTATTTTACTAAATGTAAGGTAAATATTATTCCATTGCGTTTTGGCAGTGGCATGAAAGTGAAAACAATAAATGGTTTGTGCAGAGGAATTCCAATGGTTTGTACTACTATTGGTGCAGAGGGATTAAAAGTGGAACACAATAAAGATATTTTAATAACGGATGATGTAGAAGTATTTGGAACCTATGTTGCAAAACTACTCACAGATAAAGAAAAATGGAACAGTATTGCCAAAAACAGTAAAATTACGGCAGCGCAATATTACACCTGGGATAGTTTATATAAAATCCTGGATGAAGCCATTTAAATTAATTCAATTTTATTTTATTAACCAAGGTTTGCATTTTATAAAGTTATGATGAAAAGATTGTTTATTCCGATAATTATTATTGCATTTTTTGCTGCTTGCGATAAAGAAGACACCACACCAACCGTATTAGTTGAACAGGATATTTATGAAATTAAATATGGTGATGATATCTTGCAACATATGGATGTTTATTTGCCGGCCGACAGAACAACAAATACCAAACTGTTAGTTTTTATACATGGGGGTGGTTGGAATACCGGTGATAAAAGTGATTTCACTGTAATTTTATCTTCCCTAAAAGGAAATGGTTTTGCTTATGCGAATTTAAATTATCGGTTGGCAAATGCGGCTATTGGTATTACTTTAGAAGATCAGATTGCAGATATTCGTGCAGCCTTAGATTTATTGATTTCAAAAAGCACTGACTTTGTTATTTCACCTGATCAAATCATCATCGCAGGGCATAGCGCTGGAGGACATCTTGCTTTATATACCGCTTATCATAATAATGGTGATGGCGCCATTAAAGCGGCAATCAGTTTAGCCGGACCAACAGATGTTACCGACGATTATTTTGTTTATACACCTGATTTAGCTTTGTTGGTAGAAAATATGACCGGAACTACTTATGCTGCAGATTCCACAGCTTGGGCAAATGCCAGTCCGGTAAATTATGTAACACCTGTGTCTCCACCAACTTTATTACAATATTGCGGTTTAGATTTTACCGTTCCGGCTTCACAGGGTGAAATATTGTCTGCAAAATTGGCTGCAATGAGTGTTGAGTATCAATATCAGTTTTATCCTTTTTACAGTCACGATATGGGCACCATATTTTTCGGCGGCTACCTGCCGGATGATGTAAAAACGCATTTGCTGGATTTTATCAATACGCACGCAAATTAAACAGCCATAATTATAGTTTTCCGGTGTGTTTGCGGCTAAATTCCTATTTTTGCCTAAAACCACCACAATGGTAATCGACCACCGTTATAAATTTATTTTTGTTGAACTTCCGCTAACTGCAACCAGTGCCATTTCGAAAGAAATTCGCGAGCAATATGGCTGTGAACCGTTTCTTAATAAACATGCCACATTCGATGATTATTTGCGTAAGGCTAATGCGGAAGAAAAAAAATATACTTCAATTGGCAGCGTTCGCAATCCTTTGGACCAAACGGTGAGTATGTATTTTAAATACAAAAATGATTTAGATCAGCGTTTTTCCTCCGGCAGAAAACGCCCCGGAAAATGGTTGCGAAAATCACTGGCTAAAAATCGTGATGCCGTTCGTTATCAGTTTATTATTCAAAATAACGCTTCGTTTGAAACGTATTTCATGAAATTTTTTAAATGGCCATATAGCAACTGGAGTATCATTCACCATAAAAAAATGGACCATTTAATTCGCTTTGAGCATCTGGTTGAAGATTACCGCAAAGTGTTTACGGCAGTTGGTTTACCAATCACTCGCGATTTACCGCAAGCCAATAAAACACCTGAAAAAAAGGCCGATTTCTGGAGTTATTATGAGTCGGATGCAGCAAAACGCAGAGCAAAATTTGTATTCGGGCCATTTATGCGTTACTGGGGATATAATTTCCCTGAAAACTGGGACAATATCAAAGAACCATGGCATGCACAATTATTGTATGCTACTGCGAATGTTTTCAGGAAATTCTACTGGCGTTTTCTGCGCTAAACAGGTAAACCGATAAATTTTATTATTTCGTTAACAGGTTTTATTATTTCCTTTTTTGGAAAGGGGAGTGGTATTACTAAATTTGACGCGACTAAACCAAACAATTATGCAACGTATTGTTCTATTCAGTGGCATGCTGCTTTCTGCTGTCATGTTACATGCTCAACAACCACAAAAAGCCGAATACCGCGACCCGAAAAACGGTTACTATCAGGACGTCATCATGAATGATGTTCAAAAGGCAGAACCTAAAACCACTAAAGATAATCGCATCTTTAAAATTGATGCTTCCGGAATTAATGCACCGAAAGATCCTGCAGCTTATACGCAAATTTGGCATTCTAATCCTGTTAGTCAGGGCAATACAAATACCTGCTGGTGTTTTTCCACTACTTCATTTTATGAAAGTGAAGTTAAACGCACCAGCGGATTAGAAGTAAAATTAAGTGAGATGTATGTAGTATATTACCAATACGTTGAACGTGCCAAATATTTTATTGCGCATAGAGGTGATATGTCGTTTGGTGAAGGCAGTGAAACGAATGGAACTACCTGGATGATTAAACAATACGGTATTGTGCCTTACGATGCTTATAAAGGCAAAACAAATACAGCTTCATTTTACAACCATGCCACTATGTTTGATGAAATAAACAGCTATTTGCAGGGCGTAAAAGCAGGTAATAACTGGAATGAAACAGAAGTAGTAAATACCGTAAAATCTATTTTGAATTTTTACATGGGTGAACCACCAACAACGGTGAAATGGCAAAATGCAAATTATTCACCGATAGAATTTTCAAAAACAATTCTGAAATTGGATATGAATAATTATGTTGATTTTATGAGTTTAATGCAAAAGCCATTCTATACAAAAGCAGAATATGATGTACCGGATAACTGGTGGAATGATGCAACTTATTATAATGTTCCTGTAAATGAATTTATGGATGCACTAAAAATGGCATTAAAAAATGGATATAGTGTGAGTATTGGTGGCGATGTAAGTGAACCCGGATGGGATAGCTGGAATAATATGGCTGTAATACCGACATGGGATATCAGTAGTGAAAATATTAACGATGCTGCAAGGCAATTACGTTTAAACAACGGTTCTACAACTGATGATCACGCTATGCATTTGGTTGGTTATAAAGAAGTAGATGGTAAAACCTGGTTTTTATTTAAAGATAGTGGTTCAGGTTCCCGCAATTGCGGCGCTGCAAGTCCGAGTTTTGGATATATGTATGTTAGTGAAGACTATGTAAAATTAAAAATGATGACTTTTACTGTAAATAAAGATGCGGTAAAATCATATGTAGATAAGTTCGCAGCAAATTAACGTGTAACACGTTATCAACGGCAGCTATTTGAGGTTCAGATGGTTGCCGTTTTTTTATTCTACAACAAATTGATAACCTTTACCTTTTAATGTAATTATTTCCACGCCGTTTTGGTTGCCAAAATATTCGCGTAATTTGCGAATATAAACATCGAGGTTGCGGGAATGAAAAAATGAGTCGTCGCCCCAAACCTCCAGTAGGAGCTGTTTTCGGTCGGTGATTTTATTCATGTTGCGTGCAAATACCTGTAATACTTCTGCTTCGCGGTTAGATAGTTTATACAGTGTTTCGCCATGCTGCAATTCATATTTATTGGCATGAAAAATAAATTTACCAATCGTTATGGTGTCGCCTAAATTTCCGGCAATTTTATTTAAATGTAATTGATTATTAATGCGGACAATTAATTCCTCAATACTAAATGGTTTACGGATATAATCAGTGGCGCCGGAATTAAATCCTTGTAAAACATCCTGTGTTTGTGTTTTTGCAGTGAGAAAAATGATGGGTAATCGTGGATATTTTGTAGTAATTAATTTACCCAATTCAAAACCATCTACATTCGGCAACATGACATCTAAAACACAAATATCCGGCGTAAATTTTGCAAAACTCTCCATCACTTTTGCGCCATCTTTTATTAATAAAACATCAAACCCTTTTTGTTCTAATGTATCACACACAATGGTGCCCAAATTAGGTTCATCTTCCACATATAATATTTTGGGTTTACTCATGCTTTTGGAAATGTTAAGGTAAATGTACAGCCTTTATCCGGATTATTTTTCACTGCAATAGTGCCACCCATTTGCTGCATTACTTCTGCGGCGTAGTATAATCCTAATCCGTAACCCTTTATATTATGTTTATTGCCGGATGGCACTCTGAAAAATTTCTCAAATATTTTATGTTTATAATCATCGGGAATTCCCGGGCCATTATCTGAAATTGTAATAAATACATATGTGCCATCAGCAAATATATTTACCTGTATTTCAGGAACAGCATCACTGTATTTTAAACTGTTTTCAATCAGATTAAAAACAACACCTTTAATATGTAATGTATCACCAATTATTGTTTCAGGATGTTCAGGTGCAGTAAGTTTGATATGTCCGCCTTTTTGTATTGCCTGAATTTGCATGGCGGTAATTGCTTCCTCAACAATTGTTACCGGGTTTATTTCTTCCTGTGTAAATACCTGGCGACCATTATCCAATAAAATACTGTTCATGACCTTATTTACCAATAAATCCAGTCTGGAAACCTCCTGTGATGCCATGCCCAAATAATTTGTCATTTTATCCTGTTGCGTTACAGGGTCCATTTGTTGTAAGGCTTCTATGGCAACCTTTACAGTGGCAACCGGTGTTTTTAATTCATGTGATATGTTAGAAATTAAATCATCTTTTAATACAGCCAATCGCATTTGATTGCGGATATTGCGATAAGAAAAAATAAATGCAAATGTGATAACAGCAATTAATATTAATCCGAATATGATTTCCGGAATTATCGATTTAAAAATAAACTGATTGTAATCCTTAATTTCAACGCCGTATGGTGTATCGAACATACGACTTTCATAATAAAACATTGGTGGGGGAAATAGTTTTTCTGCTCTTCCACTTACCCAAACAGGTTTTACGGATATGTCTTCATCATTTAAATTTTGCGCAAAAAATGCCTGCAACATAGAAGTATCACCGGCCACCATAAACTCGCGCATTATGCCGTGGTCACCTGCTTTACCACTAAATTCGGTTATAAATAATTTTACACCTTCAACCAATTGATTTACTGTGTCGTTTCGTATTTCAATTCTGAAATTATCAGCGTTGAGCGGTTCTGCCGGACCTTTAAATTCTACAATTTCAGCAACAGTATCCTGTATAGTGGAATTGGCAAAAATTTGAACAGTATCACCTAGGTGCGCACTATTTTGTATAGTGGTAGAACTTATTTTAAATTTTACACTATCGTTTAAAATGGGATTAATTAAATTTTTTGCTAAAATAGAATCTGTAACCCGCGACCTTGCATCAATAAACTGTTCAAAAATATCTTTTTGCAAATCTTCTTTAGCAGCAGTAAATTCCGTTTGCAGCCATCTGCCAATAAATAACATCAGCAGTAGTCCACTCGCAGCCATTAATAAAACGATACCGGATAATTTGCTCCTCTTCATAATCAGAATACAAAATTATGATTAAAAATCAGTTAAAATTGCCGGTTAACCTTAATTAACCTAAATTAGCCTTAGGTTAACCTACATGTATAACCCACAGAATTACTTTTGTATCAAATTCTACACAATGAAGAAAATCTATTTATTCGGAATTATCTTATTTGTTACCGCAAGTTTGTTGGCACAGCAATCAGGCACCGTTCAGTATCAGGAAACGCGTAAACTGGCCATTCATTTTGATGGTGATATGCCGCCACCTCCGGGTTTGCCGACTGAACATACTATGAAAACCTTATTGTTTTTTACTGCTGAAAAATCCTTATATCAAAACGACACAGCGAACACCGATAATATGAATATCGACCGCGAATCGGAAGATGGGGGTCGTGTTTTTATTCAGATGGCACCGCCTGATAATAAAGTGTATTGCGATTTAACCGATAAAAAAGTAATTCAACAACGCGATTTTTTGCAAAGGGTATTTTTAATTGAAACAGCACTTGCATCTGATGGCTGGAAACTTACCGGTAAACAAAAAATGATTTTGAATTACCCATGTTCAGAAGCTATAAAAGTGATTGATAGCACAAAAACTGTCACCGTTTGGTATACACCGGCTATACCGGTTTCTACCGGACCATTTAACTATGTCGGGTTACCTGGTTTGGTGCTAGAAGTAAATGTAAATAATGGCGAACAGGTAATTACAGCATTATCGGTAACAAAAACGGTTGATGAAAAAATGATTGTTAAACCCAAAGACGGAAAAAAAGTTACCGAAGAAGAATTTAATAAAATTGTTGAAGAAAAAATGAAAGAAATGGGTGGTGGTCCTGGTGGTGGGGTAATGATTAAAATTGAAAACGATTAATTCCCATTTATGCAAAAATTAATTGTATCACTGTTGTGTTGCTTGTTTTTTATTCAATTAAATGCACAGCAAAATTTGAAAGGTATTGTATTAAATGATGCAGGCACACCTGTTGAATTCGGTACCGTGGCATTATTAAAACCTGTAGATTCAACGCTGGCTTATTTTGGTATTACCAATAGCAGCGGCAGTTTTGAAATAAAAGGTGTGGCAGGAGGAAAATATGTGTTGCAGATTTCATTTATTGGTTATGAAACTTATGATACTGCGCTCGCTGTTCCTTATCCGAATAATGGTGACCTCGGTATTTATATTTTAAAAACGGCTACGGTTGGTTTAGATGCTGTAAATATTTCTGCTGAGCGTATTCCGTTACAAATTAAAGGTGATACGATAGAATATAATGCAGCTTCCTATAAAACACAGCCGGATGCTTCAGCAGAAGACTTATTGAAAAAATTACCGGGCATTGATGTTGACCAATCGGGTAATATTCAGGCTCAGGGTGAAGATGTGCAGAAAGTTTTAGTGGATGGGAAGGAATTTTTCAGCAATGACCCAACCGTTGCAACAAAAAATTTACCTGCTGATGCTATTGAAAAAGTGCAGGTATATGATAAATCAAGTGATGAATCGGAATTTACCGGAATTGAAGACGGACCACAAAGTAAAACAATAAACCTGATATTAAAAGAGGGTAAAAAAAGTATGTGGCTGGGTGATGTTAAAGCAGGTGCCGGAACGGAAAATAAATATCAGGCAAATGCAAAAGTGTATCGTTTTACGGCTGCTGACCAGATTGCATTTTTAGGGATGTTGAATAATATTAATCAGTTCGGTTTTAGTTTTAGAGATTATATTGATTTTAGCGGAGGCATCAGCAGTATGATGCAGGGTGGGGGATTCAGAATTGAAACCAGTGATGATATTCCGGTAAACTTCGGACAATCAATTGACGGATTAATTACCAACGGAGCTGCCGGTGCAAATTATACGCATGAAAAAACACCGGGCAACCGCTTTAATATGAGTTACCTTGGTAATGGTTATGAGAAGTTTTTGGAAAATACAGTGCATACCGAAAATTATACACCCGATTTTAATTACGTAACCGATGAAAACGGTGAAACGACAACAGAAAATTATTACCACCGATTAAATTTCAATTTTAAAAACAAACCTGATTCCATGCAAAGTATTTTTGGGACAGGCGGATTGTCATTGAATTATGGCAAATCATCCGGTAATAGTTATACCAGCACTTATTTGTCGGATGTAATTAGTAATTCACTCAGCTCAATAACAAGCAGTAATAGTAATACCCTGAGCGGGACTGCGCAGGTAAGTTATATTCACAAATTCAGCGCTGATTGGAAATATGTAAAATTCAGCGCGAATACCACCATTTCTAAATCGTTAAATGAATCGGAATGGGATAATATTACGCAATATTTTGATCCCGGATTTTTGATTATTGATAATGCATATCAAAATGAAACGAATAATGATTTGGGTTTGTCGTTTGATTTTATTTCGTTGCGCAAAATAGGCAAATCGCTCTACCTAGAGCCTGCTTTAGGGGTGGGGATGTACAACGAATTGTTACAGCGCAGTCGCGGCAATTTATTGGAAGGTGGTTTACCTATCGATTCACTGAGTCCGGAATTTACCCGCAATAATTATTATATACAACCAAAATTATCACTAAAAAAGACCACCAAAAAAACACAGTTTAAATTTGGTTTAGGTGCTGAATATCTGCATCGTGAAAATCAGGTTTTTGATGCTGCTTATCCGCAATCGGAACATTATTATTTATTACCGGAGTTGTTTTATGAAGTGGAGATTAAAGCGGGGAGAAGGTTTGGAATCAATTATGCTGCTTCTGTAAATGCACCGACTGCATCGCAATTGTTGCCGGTATCTGATGATATTAATCCATTATCGGTGTACACAGGTAATCCGTTGTTGGAACCGGAATATGTGCACAATTTATTTGCGCATTATATGTTATTTGATCAGTTTTCATTTACGAGTTTGTTTACACGTTTTGAGGTGACTTATATTCAGGATAAAATTAATTTCTCCAAAACAATTAATCCGGATTTAACTGAATCGTATACACTGGTAAACGTGGATAATGATGTTAGCTCATCAATTGGTGCCAATTTTAATACTACTATTCGTCCGCTTAAAATTAACGTTAACCTCGATTTATCTGAAGGGTATAACCATGGAATCAATTATGTAAACGACAATGAAAATTTGATTAATGCGTTTACACATAAAGTAGGATTGAGTTTTGATAATCGGAAAAAGGATTATTTTGATTTGACGATTGGAGGCTCAATTAAATATACACAAACAGATTATAGCATTGAAACCGGACAAAGTGGTAATTATATTACGAATGCCATTTATCTCGATTTGGATGTAACACCGGATAGTTTGTGGCATATTAAATTTAATGGAAAAATATCGGAATATACGGTGACCGGTTTTGATGAAAGCACAATCGTTCCTTTGTTGAGTGCAGAAATTTCAAGATATATCTTAAAATCAAACCGGGGAACTATCACACTTTCTGCTTATGATTTGTTGGATAAAAATAAAGGCATTACGCAATCAAGCGCCTATAATTACTTAATGCAACAGGAAACCAATAGTATTGGAAGATATTTTATGCTGAGTTTCAAATACCGAATTAATAAAGTTGAACAGAACGATTCGATGCAGGTTGAAATTAATTAGGCATGAGCTAATGTGTGAATGTACCTATGTACCAATGTACCAATGGAACAGCCGGTTTTGTGCATGCTGTTCATTTTGAGTTTTGATTCAACTTTTTTTAACAGCCGAAACCGATGAGGGCTCGGAGAAACAGCCGATTTTGAGTTTGTTTTTCAATTTGAGTTTTGATTCAACTTTTTTTAACAGCCGAAACCACGGAGGGCTCGGAGAAACAGCACGCGGAGGACACGGAGGGTTTTGAGTGGATTGACATTTATACTTTTTATTTAATAATGAGTTAGAAAAGTTGAGTTTGGAATGAATCAACTTTTTGTATTTTTTGCGTGTATTTCCTTTGTGAATTTTGCGTTAAAAAATATTTTGTGATTGCGAAGCCGCACCAGATGCAACGGAGCTAAAAGATTAAAGCGACTGCCGAATCCTGCAGTCGCTTTTTTATTGTGTCAGAAAAAGTAGTTAAAACAAACGGATACCAAAAACATAACCCATTGATAAACCGGTGGTGACATTTACACCTTCGTAGGAAGCAAATGTGTTATTTCTGATTGGGTCGATATCATTATCGTAAACTTCCACATTTATTACCGGACCGCCATAAACGGAAAGGTAATTAGTGATAGCATAACTTGGCATAATGCGGAACTGATTCATTAATTGAAAATAATCATAATTAAAATCAAAATTATCCTCAAAGGTTGTCCAGGTCATTCCATCGATATCAACGGATAATTTTGGGAATACCGGAATATGTCCGCCGATACCAAAACCGTAACCGTATTGCATGGTATCTTTTGCGGGATTAATACCAATTGCAAATGTGTTATATACATAAGGACTTCCAAAACGTAACGCAACATTTGCACGGAATAAATCGCTGGTAAATACATCCACATCAAAAATTCCATTGCGGCTGAAGCTGAGTAAACCAATTGCAACACCATCAATGGTATCAGCAATATTGATTAAACCGATTTGTGTTCCTTTTACATTTTTTGCGATGTTCACCAATCCGATTTGTGCGCCGGTAATATTATTGGCTGCATTTAATACACCTGAAACCTGCATACCAATTAAATTGTGCGACAATGAAATATTGGCAACTCCGGATGCCTGAAATAATTTAGAATTATATTTTATTCCCGAAGCAATATTAATTACACCTGCTGCCTGCATACCATCAATTTGACCTGCAGAATAATTAATTACACCAGCACCCTGCATGCCCTGCATACCGGAAATACTATAATTGGCCACACCTGCATATTGGGCACCAAGCACAGATTTTGCAAAATTAAATACACCTGCTCCTTGTATACCTTTTAAATCGCCGCCAATAATATTTCCAACACCACCAAACTGTCCGCCAATTACATAACCTTTATCGGCATTAATTACACCACCAACTTCAAGTCCTTGCACGGCTCCGTTGTAACCTTGTATGGCATTAATGGAGAAATGATGATAATATTTATAACCCTCCATACCATTTGTGCTCAACGGTGTAAAAAACGACAACTGCGCATAACGGTCGATAAATTGTAATGGTGCATCCGGTACAGATTTTTCTGCGGAAATTGTATCCGGTAAACCATTGGTTTTATTGTTTGCAGTTTCATCTTGTTTTGGCGATTTAGCTGCCATTTTTTCAATTACCTGATTGGCTTTTTTACCAATGTTGACAGCAAAATCGGAGATGTCGTTTAATGCTGCGTTTAAGTTGCCGGTTGTATCTGCTGTTGGTGTGCTACTTGTACCTTGTTTAACAACAGGATTTTCCGGTGTTGTGGTGGTTGGATGTTCACTTATAGTATTATTTACAATAAGTGTTTCATCGGTACTATTTTCGATGGGTGTTACTTTGTTTTCAGTCTGCGCAAGTTGTGGATCAATAACTTCCGGTTTTGTTTGTTCGTTTGCCGGTGACAAAATTGCAGCACTGGTTTTTTCTGTAGTAGTGCTTGTATTTGTTGTGTTATTTTCGGCTACGTTTACATTTGATTCGGGTTGTGTGATGTTGGCTGGTGTGTTGTTTGTGTTTGCCGTTGTTATTGTTTCATTGGGTGTGCTATTCTCTGCTTTGGTAAGAGTTGCATCAACAACCGGAGTGTTGGATTTTAAGTTGGTGTTTATATTACCGTTAAATTGTTTATTGGAATTGTTTGATGTTGTAACTGTTGCATTTACAGATTCATTTGTTTGAATGTTTTCAAGTAATGCTGCTGTTTCAACTTCGTTATTAGTTGTGTTGTTTTCGGTGGAAGTATTATTTAATGTTGTTGAATTTATTGTTGTATTTGAATTGGTATCTGCAATTTGGTTAGTGATAATTTGTTGGTCGAGTTGTGCGATTGGGGTATTATGCTGACCGGAATTAAGAGCAACGATGGTTGCAATTATGGAACCGGTAATTAGTCCTGAAGAAAACATGGTCCATTTATTTTTAAAAAGTTTTTGGAAAAAGTTGAGTTTTGGCGCAGCAGCATACATACCCATTAAAGCATCAAAATTTTTGTGCTTATTCACCTCGTTGTCGGTGAGCGGTTTGTATGCTATTTTAAATTTAATTTTTTGCATGTGCTGTTATTGAGCTACGGGTAAAAATTTTCTTATTTTTTCAAGAATGCGGTGGACTTTTATTTTCGCGTTATTTTCAGTTATATTTTTGATATCACTAATTTCTTTGAACGAACGTTTTTCGAAATAGCGCATTTCAATAAGTTCCAGTGCATCGGCATCGAGTTGTTTTAATGCATTAAAAACATGTTCTCGTTGTTCGAGTGCTGTGGAGCTGTCTTCATCACATATTTCTTCAATTCCACTTTGTTCGACATTTACCACGCGCATTTTTTTTGCATCTCTGAAATATTGTGCTGTTTCGTTTGCTGCGATGCGCAACAGCCATGCAATAAATGAGATGCCCCGGTATTGATATTTATTCAGATTTTGTAATGCTTTAAGAAATACCTGTTGTGCGATATCTGCAGATATAGCTTCGTCATCAGTTCGCCGATAAACGAACAGGAAAACATCTTTGTAGTGCGCATCATAGAAGTAGCGGAAGGATTTTGGGTCCTTGCGCGCTGCCTCTAATAATGCTTCTTCATTTACAGAATCCAAACCTAAAATTTATGGGATGTGAATTAAACTACCGCTTCCGGAAATTTCGACATTAATGACCGGTGAATTTTTATAATAAATATCACCGCTGCCATTTATTTCACCATCAATTAAATCGGTGGCGTTAAGTTCAATGTTACCACTTCCGCTTACTTCAACATAAGCGCTGTTAACCAGAAACCCGAAGGTAGCCATTTTGCCTGAGCCGCTGATATCCTGACTAATTGTGCTGCCGCTTCCACTAAGTGTAACGCTTCCGGAGCCCGAAATATCGGCCGAAGCCGTTGTAACAAAAGCCATCAGATTTAAACTTCCTGAGCCGCTGATGTCCATATCGAGCACACCAACAGTAATGGAATCGGTTGATGTAAATGAACCGGAGCCGCTGATATCGATATTGAGGGAAGCGCCACTGAAATTACTTTGTGTAAACGCCGAACCTGAACCGCTGATATCTAAAACGGTAAGCACAGGCAGCGTAATGTATACATTAACCGGTTCACCTTTGTCGATACAATGTTCGCTGTAAATTTCTAGTGTTGAACCGGAAAGGGCAGTTTTTACCTGATCGAGAATGTTTTGTTGTGCTTCGATGCGAACAGAATATTCAGGGCCTTGTGTGATATACAATACGGCTTCCATTTCGTTTGAAATTTCTGTAAATCCGCTCACAGAGCGCGTTTCGGTAACTACAGGGCCAACACCATCGATGCAAGGCCATTTTTCTCTGCCACATGAACCCAGCGTTATGATGAACACTGAGCAGGCTATTAATTTGATAAATTGTAAACGCATATTTAGTTGTTTGTTTGCATATATAATGCAATGCCTATGTAAAAGTTACAGGGCAACCACAAAATTATTTTTAAAGGACTGGAATTCTGCTCCCCGCCTATGAAAAAATCACGTCTAAACAATACAGTAGTTGAGGCAAAACTTTTATGCACACTAGTTTTTAAGCATTTGTCATGATTTTACCTCAGTTATTTAGCCTCCCACGCAGCCTCCATTGTCCCAAGATAGCTTTACTCATATCGTTCATTCTCCTGCAGGGACCAACTTCCTTCGTGTCATTCTCTCATTTCGTTTCAGCCACCTTTAGTCCACCTGATGCAGGTTAGTTTAAACTACCTAAAATGCGGTAGATAAACTCGCTTGGGCTGTCGAATGGGCCTTCCTCCCGGCTTTGGTTATTTAGTAATTGGGAGGCTGGTGGTTGTTATGGTTTTTTGGTCAAAAACACACGCTAACCTCTTGTGTACTGCTAACATCATATTCATTTGAAATTATTTCCGCCACAGGGCAAGTTGTGCTTTTTGGCGATTGGGATGTAGTTAATACCAGCATTTCACTAATAGATATTCCGGCAGGAATTTATACTGCCCGTCTATCCTTTAATGAAACTTTAGTATCAATAACATTCATCAAAATAAAGTAACTTGATTTAGTCACTGATTTGATAATTTACCCTTCTCCAGTTTCTGCTTTTGCGGAAGGAGGGAGCACCACTTTAGCTATTCCAACTATGGGTGGCAATATCAAATATTTCTTGGTTAACAACCAAGAAAAGCAGCTTATGCAAATCGAATAAAAGATTGTTTTTAAAGTTGTTCTAAAAATAGCATTAACGAAGCTTCGTTTCAAAATATAAGACTGTTTAAAAATTCTATAGAGGCAAGAATTTGTTATTTATTCCAATGTTTTTAGAAACAATTATATTTATTGTCATAGGCTCAACAAGTTTAACTTTATTTCTTAATACCCATTCTTTCATTATATTAATGAATCGTTACCTCTTTAACAAACACACTGTTTTGATGCACAAGCCGGACAATATAAATGCCAGCAGGAAATGTTGTCATATCAATTTGCGTTAAATTTTCACTTAATTCGCTCTGTAACAGTTGTTGACCTTGAATCGAATTTATTATGCATGTGCAGTTATCATAGGTGTCAGTTTTTATATTCAGCACTTTATTAAAATTATATACCACAGCATCTAAACTATTTATTTCATTTATTGGAACAGTAGTATCACCAATTGTATCTCCGGCCACAATACCGACATCACATTTTGTCTCGTATGCGTAATCTTTAACAGTTAGTTTTGTTCCATTGTCTTCAACACTACATCGAATCCAACCATAATGCATGCAGTCGAGTGAATCGGTAAATCGTATGCCTATATATTTATCAATTGTTTCAGGCAACCAGGCTCCACCTTCAAAGGCGTAATAAAATGGCCAGTCCGGAATAACTTTGTAGGCCATTTTGGTATCATTGTCTTGAAAATTCAAATCTGCATTAATAATTACTCCAGGTTCTAAAGCAGAAACTAAATATTGGTCGCTGGTAAATTGATAATTAGTGTAAACTACTTTACTTTCAGTCCCACTAAGGTTTACAATTTGTTCAAATTGAAAACACTCACACCAATCAGCATAGTATGTTCCTGACAGGGCACCAAATAAAAAGTCAAATAATACTGTGCCATTTAATTCAATCACCAAATTTTCTGCGAAAGGTGTTCCAGTTAAAACTGTATCCGGATTAATGTCCACATACACAGCCTGAGCAGTAGTTTCCTTGCTCAGGGCAAGGAAACTACCAGCTAAAGCAGCATAACCTGCAAGGTTAAATGCTTTTGAATTTATTTTTTTGTTTTTCAATTTGTTTTTATTAAAGTTTGAACGGATACTAATTCTTCGTTTTTAAATATTTTTACTAAATAAATCCCTGAGGGGATGCCTGATATGTTAATGGGGGCATTATTTACAGTATTTTCAGCTTGTATTAAATTGCCAGTTAAAGTAAATAATTCAACTTTAGTTGAACCTGTTTCGCTTTCTTGTAAAGAACTATAAAATGAGAACCAAGTATTTGCTGGATTTGGGTAAATAATTGTTTTGTTTTCCTCAGCAATTTTTGGTGCTTCAATCTTGTAACTTTTATTAATAGGTATTTTTACATATCCAACTGAATAGGGTGGCACAGTAATACAACCTCCTAAGGTAGAAGGCGTTAATGCGCAATCTGGGGAATTTACAGAAAATGTAGTATTTTGTATTTCTATCGGATACAAATAAGGTGGTAGTACTTCTGGATCATAGCATGTCCTATCTGTTGGAGTTGGATTTGCATAACCAGTATTAAACAATGGATCGAAAAGTGTATTGCTTCCAGAACAAGAATATAACTGAATTCCTTTAACACTGTAAATAGATGCTGTCCCAAATGAAATTATTGGCGTTGGACTAAATAACCCTGCTAAGTTTTCCCCGTTGATTATATAATCCTGCTCAGTTGATTTGACATTGGAATAATACATATACAGATAATTATTACCGGGGTCGATAAACATTGTAGGCATCGTATTGAGGTTACTAGCAGGTGATACATATAAAGTTCTTACATATTTTAAATTCTTCGCAGATATTTCTTTCAGTAAAGACATTACGAAATAACTGGTTCGTTTCATGTAATATTCCCTTTTATTTGGGTTGCCTCCTCCCAGATTGTATGGCGAATAATTTTTGCAAAGGTAATTATATAATTCTCGTGGTCTGTCGGCTGCAGTTAGTAAATCTTCACCAACACCTGCATAGTTTTGATAGGTGGCATAAGTAAAAAAATTCTTCTTATATCCACTTGCATAATTCACCTTTATATTTTTCAAAAACCATTCTTGCAATACAAACCCATGTGTAAAGCCATTGGTATAAACACCTCGTTGTAACCCCTCATCTGGAACAGATGTTTTAATATTGTATTCTGTCATCCATAATTCCTTTCTCACTTTATCTGTTGGAGTGGTTGGCGTAAAATTAAACACAGTTCGATAATCGTCCCATGCTACTTTATGTCCGTATTTAATAAATCCCATAAAACTATCTGAAGCAACGTCATTTGGATTACTTGGATCAAAAAACAAAATTCCGTTAAATGCTGACTGCAACCTAGTGTCATAGGTTGCAAAATCCCATCTTGGGTTATAGGGAGCTGCGTTCAATAAATTTGCAATTGCTCCCCAATTTTGTTTATCATCCAAATAAATATGCAAGATCACTGCATCATATTTTTTCTTTGGGAGTCCCGGTGGTATTGTTGCGATTTCATCCTCTTTGTGTAACATAAGATCTGTATTCCATTCATTTGCTCCACGCGGACAGCCGGGACCCCCAAAATAAAAGGGTAGCGGTGATAACTCATCGCCTGATGTTCCTTCTGCAGGTATGCCGATTTTGCAATTTGTTAGAAAATTATATTTAAACGCCTTAATAAAATCTCGATTGTAGTAATGACCAGTAGCGTCTTGTAATTGCATTGCAGGATTTAAAAAAGTATTTAACCTTGTTTGAGCCGAAGGTTCTCCATACGGTTCTCCATTTATAAAACTCCAATATGAACCATTAAATGCTGCGTTACATCCAGGAGGAGTTACATGTTCTGAAAAGTGTGCAAAACCCATTACGGTCCAATGAAAGTCGCTAGGGCATTCATTACCAAGTTCAACTCCAACTACTGTGCAATTGTGAAGCGGATTAGAACGCAAAAATTCAACTATAGCCGCACACTCACTTGAAGATTCACTGATGATGTTGAGGCAAACAATAATTTTAACGGTATGTCCCGGGTTGCCATTTTCTATTTGTCGAATTAATTTAATGAAATCTGTCAGGTAGTTACTATGGTCTGTTGCGCTAACAGCAAGAGTCTGTTGTACAACCCATTTCTCTAGAAATTGTCCAAATTGTTGCGCAACCGAAGGGTCCATCCAAGTATTCCACTCGGGTAAATTGGCAACCGTTTGAGTTGAAATTGCGGCGATTGCCGCAGCCATAGTTCCATAGAGACCTGGCACTAGATTAGTCGTATTGTCATCAGAAGCATCAAAATATCGAATCAATTCTGCTAAGTCGTATCCATACCCTACCGCAGTATCGGTTGGAGCGCCACCCACTGTATGTAATAAATGCATAAACTTACCATTTGCGCCATGCGGAAAACGTATTACTTCAGGCCTCAAATCACTTAGCCACTGCCACTGGTCAGTAGCACTACCATCGTTTGGACATGTTGCATCATCAAACATCCCTGACACATTAATTCCGTATAGCCCTTTATTTGTAATTTCAGGTGCACTTCCATCAAATAAAGGTGCGCAGATAATTGGCATAGTTCCTAGACCAATCTTGGCAGTTGTACTATTATTAATATTATTAAATTTACTCGCACCTGGCAAACCGAAATTGCCCAATCGGCCACCAATAATTGTGGAATCAACATATGTGGTATCATTAAAAATTGAGTCGGCAATAACATAAATTGAATCTCCACCGTCAGAATAAGAATAAGAAGTGTCATAGAATTGATATATATCAGTAGAATCCTCGTATATTGAATCAGGAACAGGAGATATAAATCCGGTATGTAATGCAAAAAATTTATTTGGAAAATGGTCACCGGTAAATGATGCTGAAATTAATGTAATCGTGCAAAGTATGACGAAAAGCAATGTAGCTTTCCGTATATATATATTTTGGTAAAATGAGTTTTTCATTGATTGGTAAATTTAAAAAGTACGATTAAAATAAGTGGAAGGAGGTGCAGTAAAAATATATAACCCTACCGTCGTCTTCGTTTATTGAGTCTCTCGACAGCGTGTATGGTACACTTGTAGTTAGACATACTTATTCTGTAATCGATTTGCGTTAGAAGATGTGGCAGTTTTTTGAACATTTTCATATTTCAAAATTTTTACCGTAGTTATTTAATTTATTTTTCTTCAAAATAAAATACTACTCACATAAAATATGAGGGGTAACAATTATTAACTTGTCGCCATTTACAATTGCAAATACTTAAGGTAGTCAACTGGGATGATAGGATAGTCGACTAACGTTGACATGTGTTTTCTGATGGAGCAGTTTAATGCTCCATTAGTATAACTTGTTTTTAAAAGGGTTAATTTATAAGGGCTTACATTAATTCTTAAGCAAGTATACAAATTACTTTTGAAATATACAAATATTTTTCACGTTATTTTCAAGTGTTTTTCATTTTTCTGAAAACTGTTTTATAGGTAAAGTCTTTTAAAGTCAGCCATATAATCTTCATATTGGTTCTTCAATAGTAAAGAAAATTTTATCCATTACTTTCAGTAAATAAGCAGCCTGATCATAAGAATAAAAAGGATTGTAATCAATTCATAGACAAATAACATTTAACCTGATATTAACCTTTAGAAGCAGTAGTTTCTGATGGGAATACCCCGGGCAAGTGATTGTAATGGAAAGCCCGCAGGAGCCGTAACGCAGTGGAGGCGACGAGGACTTGGAATGGAAAGCACGGTGCCGCACGGGGATGTTGTTGGTGGAGCAAAATGTTGATGCGGCATGCCCCCAAATGGATTTCTGCAAAAAAAATGGGCAAAATGTTGATTTTTACGATAGATAGCGCATGGGTTTTTCCGATATTTGCAAAAAAATACAATGAAAATCCTAATTACTGGCGCTTGTGGCATGGTGGGTTCGCATATGATTGATATGTATTATGCGCAGGGCGAGCGTGATATTGTGGGCACGTTTTATAAGCCTACAACCGACATGCATGATATACACGGGAAGGCGAGTTTGATTGAGTGTGATGTGCGCTATTACCAGCGTTTACACGATATAATAACCGATTTAAAACCGGATAAAATATTCCATTTGGCAGCTCAAAGTTACCCGACTGTCAGTTGGCACCGTCCACAGGAAACTATGGATACCAATGTTAACGGGACTATAAACGTGTTTGAAGCGGTTAAGTCTGCACGCAAATTGGATAAGAACTATGACCCTGTTGTTTTGGTTGCCTGTTCGAGTGCGGAATACGGTGCATCGCTAACACCTGAAAACACGCCTGTGAAGGAAGAAGCCGCTTTGTTACCGTTACATCCTTATGGTGTAAGTAAGGTTGGGCAAGATTTACTTTCGTTTCAGTATTATCAGAATGATAAAATTCGCTGCATTCGTGCACGCATTTTTAATACTACCGGTCCGCGCAAAACAAATGATGTGGTGGCCGATTTTACACATCGTGCAGTAGCCATCGAGCAAAAAAAGGAAACGGTTTTAAAAGTAGGCAACCTGAAAACAAAACGTGCCATTACCGATGTGCGTGATTTGGTGCATGCATTAATGTTGCTGAGCGATAAAGGCAATTGGGGGGATGTATATAATATTTCGGGCAATAAAGTGTATGAAATAAATGAAATTGTGCCGCTTATTGAAAATTATATGGGCATAAAATTACCTACCGAAGTTGACCCGAAATTATTGCGACCAACAGATGAGCCGATTATTTATGGTGATTCAGGAAAATTAAAACGCGATACCGGTTGGGAACAACAATATACACTTGCGCAAACAATTAAAGACATGATTGATTATATCAGAAATAAATCGTGAGCATGCTGAAGCGGACCCGGATTTTTGAACTGGATTTAATTAATGATATAAATTTTGATGCCACGATACAATCGATGGTGAATTTTAAACATGAGTTTAACCCAAGTGGTGATAAATTACCTTTATTATTTACACCTAATGTTGATGATGTTGTTAAACTCAACGAAAAACAATACAGTGACCTGGCTGCGATTTTAAAAAAATGTTATTATATTATTCCTGACGGTCAGCCGATAATTTGGGTGAGTAAATTATTGGGAAAAGATAAAAAATTACAACGTCGTTTACCGGGTTCTGAATTATTTCCGTTGTTGTGGAAGGAATTAATTAAACACAACAAACGCATTATGGTAATTGCGCCAAACGAACTGGTTGGTGAATTATTAAAAAAGGAATATGAAAACATGGTGTATTATGTGCCACCGTTTTTTGATGTAAAAAATGCCGCTGAACTGCAAGCTGTTGTTGATGGGTGTAAACCGATATTCGACAGCTTTGATCCGGAGTATGTGTTTTTAGGTATACGTTTTCCGAAACAAAATCATATTGCGTTGGGGCTGATTGAACATGTTAATCAATACAATGCTACACATAACGAAACACCGCGCAAC
>JADJJZ010000004.1 GCA_016706255.1 Bacteroidota bacterium
TTGTATATTGTGAACATAAAATAAATAGAATGGAACAGGAAATCACGAATGTTGCCCTTCAAAACCTAAATGGAAATCTCGTTGGAATTCAAGGCCAAATGGAGCAACAAAAGGGTCCATTGGATGGTGTTTTGGAACTAAAGATGGATCATCGTAAACATGTCTTTACAGAGATAAAAAGTTTTGCGTGAAAATAAAGAACACTTATCAACTGCAACAGATGGAAGATGATTTCCGCAAAAATGATCATTTTCTTCTGTTAATGATATCTTTCAAAAATCAAAGAAGAATTCCGACAAAGAATCCCCTACCTGGAGGCCAACGGGAACTAATTTATGTTAAAAGGGTGGTTTTATTTGTTGATACCCAAAAACCTTTAGAGATAAGAAAAGAAAAACAAAACAGGGCATTCACCAAAACAGGGCTTAAGTGTTTTACCTCTGTTTGTGCTTACAAAGAAAAGCTATTCGAGTTAGCGAGGCATTAGCGGAAAATGCCAATGTAGGTTTTAGAGTAACATCCCACAGGTAATTGAAGGTTTTGAAAGAAAACCGGCTATCTGTTATCATTAAATAAGAAAACCTATCCCTGGGAAAGTAAAAGCGTTATTCCGAAGATGGATTGGCAGAATACGCAACGGGTTTTGGAGCTCCTAAATTGGTGAAAGAACGTTATACCATAAAAAGAAATTGGCAGGAAATAAAGTTTGATACCCGAAGCAGTTTGAACTGGTGAGCCTGCGGCAGATCAGCTCACCTAGACATTTAAAGCCAGAAGAAGTTATTGATTTATACCAAAGAAAATAGAATGGAACTTATAAAAATATAAGTTAGAAGTGCCTGATAAAAATGGTACGTAGAAGTGCTGGACATGTTTTGGAAAATCAATGCCAATAAAACTGCACCACCTACACTGGTGTATGGACTTGATATTGGAGGGAGAAAACAAAATAAAGGCACATAAAAATATACAATGAGTAAATCGACAAACTTTATAAAGCGCTATTGGCTTCCTTATTTCAAGAATCCTTTGATTGTATTGAACTTTGCGTGAGTTAGAAATTCCATATTGGCACCCGGTAGAATTGCAAGTGCTGTACTGGAATTACTTAAAACAGGCATTCAACCGGGCCGAGGATGCTAGGATATTGATTTTGTGTTATGGTTTCGAGTATAAAAGCATTATGATAAAATCAGTGCTGCATTAGCATCTAAAGGTTTAATAAAGTTGCGCACCATGGACGTTTTATTAGGGAAAGTTAGATAGCCATTGATTTCACTTCCTTTGGTGAAATAGAGGAAAAGAATACAGTTAACTTCAATGAGCGAAACGTTGATCTCCATTGTTAGGTTTTGGTGAAGTAATGGAGGAAGCGGTGCAGGTTGAATAGAAAAAATCTACAACATCTCCCACCACTTGCAGAGGGAATGGTATATTAAAATTAATAGCTTGAGCGACCGTCCTCAAGAAAGGGGGATGATCTTCAGATATCCTTAAGATCATACAAAACATTATTATAATTTGAAATGGGATGAAATCCTTAAGCATTGACACATCCTTAGATAAAGACTCTTTTGACCGGTTGATAGCAGAACAAGTATAGGTAGAAATTCCGATTATATTTGCAAAATCTGCAGCTTCTTCAGCTAGATATATTAAAGGTTTTAGAAACTAATTTGGAAGATGTTTCTAAATCGGCTATTGCAAAAGCATAGGCAATAAAATTGGATAAAAGAAATTAGTGCGCCTTTTGCCTTACTGGCGCATTCCAAAAGGAACAACACACGAGCATTAATGTACAGAATTACAAAAAAACACACAACCAATTTACATCATGGAAAATTTTAATTTATTTTAGACAAACTCAACTTACGATAAAACAAAATTATCGGTTAATCTGATGGGAAACAGAAGTCTGATTGTTTTAAGTGATGTTATAATTGGGAAGAAATGAAAGACTCTGATGACAAAATGGATAACAAAAGCTAATTCCAAAGGTGACAAATTGCCTCCACCTCAGATTTCATAGTCCGGGATTAGGCGCATTTGACACGAAATCCATAGTCATGAATGTTTGGAATTATTTGATTCAGTAATAAAGGAACTCCCCAATTACTCAAAGAATTAAATGAGGACAAAAAAGAAATGCAATTCATTGAATTTTAACTCATTCCTATGGAGAAGAAATTTTCGGCGAAAATTTTGGCTTTTGAAATTGCAGGATTAAACGCTTCAATAACCTGGGAAGAACCTGATTATTTAAGTTCACCGAAACATATATCAATTAGAAGTAGGATGAGTGCTAAAAGAAATGATGAATGATGAGTGATGAGTGGTTCTGTGTTTAATTCGAGTTCGGTAATTATTAAATACAATTTGGAAGTTATTTTATTATCCACTTCTTGCATCGCGTTTTACTGCGGTCGGAGACCGGTGTGGCGTCTGGAGTTGGAAACTCCACGACCGACAGCAACTGCAATTTCAAACGGGGTTGGAAATTGCAGTTAGGGACAATTATGATTTAGTAGATACTGATAATTTTGATTGTAAATTAAATTACTTTTGCGTTTACTTTCGTGGAGATACAGCGTGACATTTTTTTAATAAAAAATTCCAAAACATCTAAAGCTCTTAGGTTTACCAACCGGAAACAAGCGTGACATTTTTTTAACAAAATGCCAAAAAAACCAACCTCTTTAGATTTACTTGCCGAATAACGCTTTAAAGTGACTTTTTTAAAAATAAAATGCGCCAAAACACAAAACTAACCTGCTTAGATTTACCCACCGCTTAGGCAGGGTTGCATATTGCTAACAAAAGAATCCCCTGAGAAATAGTTAGAACCCTTTAGGTTCTACCCACGATCAGGCAGGGGTTCCATAATTTTGTGATAGAATAGATGCCATCAAATCCAGCCCGGATTGTAGTGAAAACAAACCAACTAATGTACAATGTGTTAATTGCTGATGTGCTGATTAACAGCCGGGTTTGGAGTAAAGATTCATTGTTGCTACATTAATTTGATACGGAGCTCCATTACAACTTGGAAAAATTTTAATTAGAAGGTTTGTTGCAACGAAAAGCCGGCAACGATTTTGATGGCGTGGGGATGTTGATGTTCAAAAACATACTACGATTTAAGTATTCCAACCATATAAATTTTAGGTGTATGTTCGCAGGGTTTTGCGGTGTTTTATTTTTTGGGGTGCGTGTTTATCAGTAAGCACGCAAAGGGCAAGAGGCGCGAAGGTTTTTTGGATGATGTATTTTTTAGCGGATGTGTTTTTTAGGGTTGAAGAAACTTAACGCGGAAATCGAAAGAAGAGAGAAACACAATTACAGGCATCAGCAGTGCAAAATTTAAAAATGAAATGATTTGGATAATTATATTCTTTATATGGTTGCTCATTTATTAATGCAACGAAAATTTATATATTTTCACCCGAAATAACTGTCGTAACAATTGAGACATAAATTAGTTTTAAATTTCCAATTAGAAAACAATTTTAGCAACTGCTATTGCTTTGGCACTAGTGCAGTCACCGCAACTATTTGCAAACTACCATACGCGCAAGTGAACAAAAATTCAAAAAAATGAAACCTTGCAGAGCCATTACCTGCGCAACAGGTGGGATAATAAAAAACGACTGCTCCTTTTTTGAGTAACGCTTGTGAAGGTGATACTGTTATTGTTTCAATTAGAACCATGCAGGTGAATTTGAATGATGCGGCGTCAAATATTGTTGATGATGCGGCAAAATGAACCCAGCATCGCCATTGAGGCTATTAACGACACTTTACATATTGCAACATTGGATGGCGGCAATTTGATGATATTGCAGTAATTGCGACAAGCAGGTTGGTCATATTCGAACGACGGAGGGCTACATGGAAATATGTCGATAATTGATGAAGGTAATTTCCGTTCGGACCCTGTTTTGGACTAAGATTTGCAGGGCAATTTTACCAATAGTCCGTCACCACCTTACCCTGATTAAATGTGATGTGTACAAAAGCACAAATGGTGGCGCTACCTGGGATGCGGGCACTTACGCTTATGGTGGTGATAAACAATGGATGGCCATAGACCGCACTAACGGCGTGGGTAGCGGAAATATTTATACCAATTGGACGGTTGATTATACTGCGTATACTACGGGAATTTTACGCTCAACAGATGGCACACGGGTTGTGAATCGCGTGAATATATTGAAGCTGAACCTTATTGCCGGTATGCCTGCTGTGGATGCCGTGACGGGATATTTATATGTGGTTGGCGGCGGGTTTCAGCAACGTTGACAGTTACGCGTTCACTTGCGCAAATTCCGGGTGCAACCATTGAATGGGATGCACCGGTTAGTTTTGTGGATTTAAATGGCAGCCTTTCTGGGTGGATTTGGGTGGTATTAACCGGAAGGATTGTTAGGACAGGCAAATATTGATATTGATCGCTCAGGCGGACCTGGACATGGAAATATTTATGTTTTAGCTTCGGTAGCTCCTTACAGTGGTCGGATGAAGGAGATGTGGCAGGAAAATGCACGATGGCGGACTAACATTTACCCAGAGATCCTATTTGGATTAACGATGAAAAAATGATGGAATACATTGGTTTGGCACTATGTCGGTAGCACCAAATGGCAGAATAGATGTTATATGGCCTGACACCGCGATGGTGGTGGTGGATGATTATTCGGCACTCTATTATTGTTATTCTGTTGATCAGGGTGAAACATGGTCGGCAAATATGAAATTATCCTCATCATTTGATCCGCATGTTGGTTATCCTCACAAAATAAAATGGGTGATTATTTTGATATGACTTCAGATGATAAAGGCGCACATTTTAGCATGGTCAAATACATTATTAGCGAAGAGGATGTGTATTACAACCAGAATATTAATTACTGAAGCTGCAAGTAGTTAATATTGATGATAACATAAATGCTTCAATTGCCATAACACCAAACCGGTTCGGCATTTTCATATTTCAGGAGTTGCCGATGCAAATGAAAATTTCGATAGTAAATATTGTAGGCGATATCATTATGATACAAACCGGTTAATGGTTCACAAGCCTCCAATTGATATTTCCAATTTGCGGCCGCATTTATTTTATAAAAATCGCATTTGGGGATGGAAGGTATTATACCAAACGTGTTATTAAGCAATAAACTAGGTTAGATTTATTAAGATGTTTGCAACATATTAAATTAGTCGAGAAACCGAGATGGCACCTAGAGGCGAGACACACCACGACAACAGCAACTGCATTTCAACGGGGTTGAACCCCTTTAAGAGTTGAATATTTTTAGCCCTCCAATGCCAATCAAAGGAATGTTCGAACCCCTATGGTTTACCTACCGATTGGGCGGGGTCCATAATTTTGTGATAGATTACATGATATTAGTAAATCTTAGCCTTCGGATTGGTGTGGAAACAAAACCAATTAATGTGCTGATGTGCTAATGTGTTGATGTGCTGATTAAACATGGGTTTTGAACAAATTTAATTGCGGTTTGTTGCAACGTATAGCCGGCAACGATTTTGTTGGCGTGGGGATGGTGATGCTTCAAAAATTTTGGTTGATATTATAAGTTCAGGAGGATTTAAGAGCCTTTTTAGCCGCATACCCTAATGGGTTAAAATCATTTGGCAGCTGTTATGGAAATTATTCGAATATTATTTTGAACAATAATTGGAACCTTCTTTAACTTAATTTCCATATCATGAAACACATTAAATTGACCGCTTATTCCCTAATGGCTTCGTTTTTATTCGCAAAAACAATGTTGAAGCAGAAATTGTACCACAGACATTATTCCTGATATTGTATTGGAAAATGATGTTGACTTTGACCCACTTGATTTGAACGGAATATATGATTTTCGTTTTTCGGTGCATCCAGGCCAGTATGCTGTATGGTGGTTATTACGGATCATATTCGTTTCCTCTACACCGTTCAGTGATAAATATGCATGCGCTTTATTTGGAATAATGCGATGGTAACACAATTTGTTGCACATCTACCTCTCAGGGATGCAGTATTTTTTTTTGCAGGTTAAAACCACTCGAGTCATGGGAATGGGTTAATATGTATGCATTTAATCATGTGGATACCAGTCAGGCACATATTGCATAAGTAAAAGGAAAGAGAGCACTGCTACTTATGCTCCAATTGGTGGTTGTTTGATTCAATTTGATTAATCCGTGGAATTATAATTTATTACACTGTGAGGACCGATACGCCAGTATTCCAATTTTACGATGAGCATGACTGTTTGCATTATGGTTGATTAGATGTGCGGTGCGGACTCAAACGAGCAAATTTGTAATTAAGATTTCGTACGCAAACATTTTAGGATTGGGCAGTTGAAACGGCCGATAAAGCAAGAGACATGTTGACATCAATGAGCATTTTTATCGGTGTAAACATTTAGTTGCGGCGTCGAGGAATATTATTATTGACCTGACACATTACATACAAATACAACAATGGGAAATTTTTGATATTACTGGAAAATTAATTTACACGGGTAATATTGAAATGCTTCATACACAAATTCCTTTGCACACTAATGGAAATTATTTAGTAGTAATAAATCAAGAAGGGAAAAATTTTGTAAAAAAAATTATGATGATTTAAAACAGCAACCTATAAAATAAAAACCCCATACAAAATGAAACCAAGATATTTAGAATATTCCGCTTCTGCCCTCTTTATTGGGCACAACAAATTTGCACGAAGACAAGTTAGCGGCTTACTAATCCGGAACCGGATATACGTATCACAAATATTTCTCCATATAGCCATGATGATAGCGTTTATATTGATATTAATGCAAATGGGATTGACGATGTACGTTGTATTATAACTACGACTTCTATTATGATGAAGTGGATATTCATATATTTGGTGATGTAATAGCAATAGCAGCAGAGTTCATTTGCTGATGGGTTTAACTATGGTGCGCTAATTTCGGATGCACTCGATTGGTCATCAGTTGAAACATTACGATTATATCGTTTTATTTCAGTATCATGGTGGTCAGGTTGTGATCAGATGCTACCTGGATTGGAGGCGAAACAACTTTTATTGGGCTAAAACTTAATATTGAGGATTCTACACATTATGGGTGGCTTAGATTGAGTTCACATGACATTGCTGTAAACGATTGTTATGTTGGTCCGGGAGTTCCAATTGACATATATGAATATGCTGTATCAGAAATACCGGATGCCCCTATTACTTGCGACCCGGGAAATATCAATAAGAATTTCAATTTAAAATTGGTAAATATGAATGATGCCGACTCATTCAATGAATTTGGATTTACCAGGCCTTATTATTCAGGTTACGAAGATTATAAGTTGCGCATTTTTGCAATCGACAATCCGAAGTAATTTAATTAGCTTTAAAGTTGCCGATGCACTTTTCATAGTTCTGAACGTTATGCTGAATTTTCTATGGGCGGAGGTGTGGAGCCATATTATATAACACATCAGCTTCCGGAAACATTGCTCACCATTGATGGATCTCATTCGATACCTTCAAAGACTATATTTTTTATACATGGTACCGCCACCGGGTGATACAAGTAATTTAACTTTGTCAAGTCCGGGAGTAAGTGGACAACTGTTTCGAATAGTTGGTGTCATATTGCGGCGGTAATATTACATATCATGCCACGATGCAACTTTAGGATTAGGTGGCATAGGAAATGACATTCTCCGATGATGATGTTAAACCTTCAGATATTCTTTATCGGTAGCATTATCTCCGGATTATGAACCCTATTTTGAGATTACTGATGTAATAGATACTTTGTCGTATATTGATCTTGCTACAGGAGCCGATTCTTATACTATTGCTCTTGTTGGTTTGGAAAAGGATATTATGAGATGCATTAATTCCTGGTGAAAATATTATGGTGTTGTTATGTCTCCCGCTGACACCTATTATTTTGACATTGGTTGTTATTATTCTGATGGTTCTTTGTGATGCCAACCAACAC
Source organism: Bacteroidota bacterium (assembly GCA_016706255.1). Classification (NCBI taxonomy): domain Bacteria; kingdom Pseudomonadati; phylum Bacteroidota; species Bacteroidota bacterium. Next base: position 8,016 of record JADJJZ010000004.1, read on the forward strand.
CAAATAGAAAATAATTCGGAAGTTGAATTCCAAATAACTCAATCAGGATCAAAGTTAGTTTTAAATTTCGAAACGAATTTAATAAATTATTCAAATGCATCTATTGAAATATTTACTTATGATGGTCTAAGTTGGGCAATAATAATATTACAAGTAATTCTATAACCATCGATTGCAGTTTAGCTTCTGGTCTTTATTTAATAAACTTAATCAAAACGGCAAGGCTTTGCAACAAATAAATTATTTATTGAATAACTGTTGCAAACGCTGATGAAGCTTAACCTCAAGATACTCCATGTGATATATTTTTAGCAATAGCGCAATTCCGTTTCCTAAATGTCGCAGGGTTTTGCGGTTTTTTATTTTTTGGGGCAGGAAGCCTGCTCGGACATGGGATGGTTTAACTCATTCGTATTGGAAGTGATACATTTAAAATAACAAATCAATTCGCTCCAAAGGTTACAGGGTTTCCGTTTTATTATTTAATTTCGACATAGTTTCAAATTATTAAACCACGAAACAACACAAAACCAAATGCACCAACCATGGAAAATTTTAATTTAATTTTTGGACCAATTGAACTTTCATGATAGTGATATCATTTCGGTTAATCTGGATGAAACAGGATGCCTGAATGTATTGATTGATTATTATAATTGGGAAGGAAATGAATTACATACTGAAACTTGGAAATACAAAAAACTGATTTTGAAAGTTGAATATTGCCGCATCTTCGGTTTAACAGTCCCGTCGTTAAATGGATTTGAAACTGAAAATATGAACCATGAACATATGGATTTATTTGATGCCATAAAACAGAAATTCCAAATTATATCAGTCAATTAAAAGTAGATAAAATTGATAATGTTGTTGCAATTCGTTTTTTAACACAATCGTTTGGCGAAGCCATTTTTGGTGAGACGAATGGATTTTTAGAAATTGCGGGTTTAAATGCTTCAATAACGTGGCAAGAACGCGGTGGGTTAGGTTCACCAAAACATATATCAGTTGTGGGTTAGGATGAGTGATGAGTAATGAGTGATGAGGGGTTCATTGGTTAAATCGGATTCGGTAAATATTAATTTCATTTTGGAAGTGATTTTTATTGTTCATTTCGCAGCACCGATTTACTGCGGTCGGAGACCGGTGTGGCGTCTGGAGTTGAAAACTCCACGACAATATAACCAGCAATTTTCAAGGGTTGAAAATTGCTGGTGGGAACAATTATGATTTGTTTAATAAAGATAATTTTGATTGTAAATTAAACTACTTTTGCGTTTAATTTCTTAATGATACTGAGTGACATTTTTTAACAAAATGCCAATTAAATAAACTGAGTTAGGTTTGCTAAACGGTGAGATATGTATGAATTTTTTTTCAAAATGCCATAAAACAACCTCATTAGATTTACCTCGCGATTTATAATAGTGACATTTTTTTAACAAAAATGCCATAAAACAATCTCTTTAGATTTACTTGCCGAATGATGCAAGAGTGACTTGTTTAAAAAAAATGCGTTAAAGCACAACACCAACCTCTTTAGATTTACCTGCCGGATGAGGTAGGGGTTGCATATTTTTAACATTAAGCCCCCCTAAAAATCGGATAGAACCCCTTTAGGTTTACCTACCGATTAGGCAGGGGTTCCATAATTTTTGTGATAGAATAGATACAAGTAAATCCTAGCCCGGATTGTAGTGAAAACAAACATATTTAATGTGCTAATGTGATGATGTGCTGATGTGCTGATTAACAGCCGGATTGGGAGTGAGGAATACATTATTACTACAGTATTTTCATACGGAGCTCTATTACAACTTGGAAAAAATTATATTAGGAGGTTTGTTGTAACGAAAAGCCGGAAGGGATTGCGCTGGCGTGGGGGATGGTGATGCTCCAATTATTACAAATCATTTAAGGCTGCTTTCGGATTAGAGGATTGAAATTGTTTTGGAAATTATATCACCATTATAATTACAGGTTGCGATATATATTCCTGTTTGCAGTGGGAGTTGAATTGATTGATTGCCTGCGGATAATTGTTTGCTAAAAACTTGTTTGCCGGATAAATCATAAATAATTAATTCGGTTTGATTAATATTATATGATGCATTTGTTTGAATAAATAATGTTGTTCCGTTGCAGGTGATATTTATTGGTTGTAATGATGATGTGGAAACGGACATAGTGCCTAAACTATCGCCTGCGATTATGGTTTTATCGGCTATTGTTTCATAGGCATAATCGTGAAGGGTTATTGATTTTGCGGAATCGGCAACTGTGGCGCGTATCCAACCATAATAATAATGTTCGTCGCGTTTTGTGCGGATACCGAAAAATGCTTCGCCTCCTGCTCCCCACTTTCCTTCTTCATTATAAAATTCACCGGCCGAATCAACAACAAATTCCGCTGCAAGTTGAGCATAACCATCCTGAAAACTCAGCATTACACCGATTGGATATGCAAACGGTATCATATATGGGCGATAGGTCATAAATGAACTATACATAACACTTCCTTCCGTAAAATATGTTCCGGCAATCCAATTATTATAATTTACAACACCGGCAAATACCCGATCAAAATAAAAATTCACTGAACCATAATCAGGAGCATAGCCTCCTTGATCAGCATAAACCTGAAATCATTATTACCATCCTGATCAAAATCTAAAGATATAGTTCCCCGTCATCATCTAAAACAACGTCCGGTTCAATATCAACATGAATAACTTCTGCCTGCAGGTTTTGTGTTTGTAAAAAAACGGCAGAAAAAATAGCGTAATCTGTAAGGGTAAATTTTGACATACCAATAATTTAAAGGATAATGAATTTTGATGAAAACACATGTTGCTCGTTTCCGGATTTAATAAAATAAGTGCCGGATGCGAGATTACTTAATTCGAGTGTGATTTTTGTATTTGGTAAACAGGTATAAACAAGTTGACCGGAGATATTGTAAATATTACAATAAGTAATTACTTCGGGCAACAAGATGGTGCAATTTCCGCTTGATGGATTCGGGTAAATAAAAATCTGACCGGGTTCAATATTACTATCAAACCAAATTGGTTTTGTCCATGTAACACACCCATCAGCTTGTGTGGCGCTTGCTGTATAGTAGCCGGAATACAAGGGCAAAATAACCTGACCGGTTTGTTCCATCATTAAACTATCGTTCACATACCAGGTCCATGCAACACCATCCGGTGCTTTAAGCACATTATCCTGCAACGTTAAAGATGATAAAACGGTATCGCAACGATTTTCATAAGCGATATAGGCATCATATTGAAATTGCAACTGCAGGTTTGTTAAAACATCCGGACCAAATTGAAGTGTATCACCACTAAAACTTCCGGTCATCACTTTATTACCGAATCTGTCCCAGTTAATTACAGGACTATGGCTGGAATATTCCAATTCCTGATGATAACAATCTATAGCGTTGAATGCATCATCTAATTCCAAAACAACAGGGTCAGATTTGATTGAAGTGTTATAAATAATATTTTCGCCACAAGAAACCGAATCAATTAAATTTAATGTAGCATACCAATTTCCGGTTGGTGCAATATACAATTGGCTCGCTGCATTCCCAATTTGTTGAGGCATTATATCAGCTCCTAAAAAAAATCCATTTCTATCAAACGACAACATGCGATTTGTATAATAATATTCAGCATCACTATAAACTGTATCTCCCAATACTGTAATGTATGGCCTATCGAACGAAATAAATTGTTTGTAACCGTCCTGCACTTCAAATCGGTTATAAACGGTAATTGGTTCATCAGCAACATTGTGCAACCACTGCACTTCACCCATTATATTTAATTTACCCCAGAAACTACAATTTGCAGTTTCCGACATACAAGTTATTGAGAAATCATCAATTGTTAATTGATTAACATCTACATATGATTCATAATCACCATAAATGAGTATTTCGTCATTTTTAATTGACTGCCCGTGAATTTCATTAACTTTTCCTTGTATTAATTTAGCCCAATCAACAACATTATTGCTATTGTAATGCGCAATATAAGCCTGAGTTTCAGTTAAAGGATTATATAAAATGGTATCACCAAAATCGACTTGCGCATAATATCTGAGGGTTCCCGTAATATAAAAGCCGCCGTAATTATCCGCTATGATATTGGCAACATCGCAACCGTCCTCATAAATGTGTGCCCATGTTATTTTACCATTTGCATCAAAACGTGCGGCAAATCCGCTGTTACTATTATCACCACCGTCAACATTAAGAATTAAGGTATCAACCATAATTCCATAGTAGGTAATATGACCTGCAACAAAACTCTCACCAAAATTATTTATATCAGCATCTCTAAAAAATAAATCTGTTTCCCAGTAGCCAGGGGCACAAAATATTTTATTAGCCCATTTTAATTCCCCCTGTGTATTTACTTTTCCAAAATAAACTCCGACTGCATCATTTTCGTAGGGATTTATAAGCATAGTATCGCCCCATTGAATGGCACTACTAAAGAACGCTCCTGAAACAAGCATTTCACCCTTTGCATTAGTGCTCACTTTTTGAATTTCATCGTTGTAATTTCCATGCACCTGACTGGCCCAGCCCCAGTTGAATTGTTGGCCATAAGCTACATTACAGGGATGAAAAATTAATGCATAGCAACTATAAATTATCACATAAATGGATAACCGATTGCAATTTACATTGCTGTTGCGGGAGGTAAACGTGCTCATATCGGGTTTATGATTATAAAGATATTAAATATATGACTAATTACAAACCATTGTAGTTGCACCGATTACAGGATTTAAACTATGCCGGGGATTTGGGCCGGGAGCTTACTAGGCAAAGGCAGCTATTTGCAATTTCATTTATTTTAAAATACCTTAGTTGTATTTATTTGTAACCATGAAAATAAAATGTGCCATCTTTTTAGCGCTATTCGTTTTTGCGATTATCGGTTGCAACAACCAATATAAATATTGGGATATTGAAAAATTTCATATGGATGAGCAAGCCCTGAAAGATAAAGAGCCTATAAAACTCATTTATAGCAGTCAGGGACCAAACTACAATAAGAATATGGATTATTATGTTCAAATCATAGCTGTTTCGCAGGAGACGGGTGATACCGTTAATATTTTATCGCCCATTACCAATGGATTTAAAGAAAGTGATGGCGATTCAACTTTTATTTTTGTTAGTAAAGAAAATATTGCGTTTAAATTATTACAAATGGACAGTGAAAAAATAAATGAGATAAAAGATATTGAAAAAATTGCGGAAGAACCTGAGAAAAAAATAACGAAAGTTGCCCGCGATCCGGAATTTGATTTTATTGCCGATAACAATTATCCTACAATTATTGGTATGGTTGGTATGGATGGCAATTGATATGTGTATGGAGGCTTGTTCAGTTTACCAAATTAAGTTTTAAATTATATTTACGTATGGAATCAATTATTGGAATTATAATTACGGCTTTAGCAATTGGTGGAATTGTTGCTGTAATTGCATTAGCAAATAAAGCTTCAGCATCGGCACCCCTTAAAACCGACGCGGGTGATGATTTATTTAAGATTCCGAATGTGTACCGGTATTTAGGTTTTATTTTGATTGCGCTCACATTAATTATGATAGGCCTAAGTATACGGGATTATAAACCCGGCGACTGGAGTTTAATAGTATTCTTATTTTTTTTCGGTTCAAGCGGGTTTATGGTGTTTCGTCAACGCAGGGTTGAATTTCGGCTTACGGAGGAAGCGGTAACAAAGCGAACTGTGTTTAATAAATTAATAGTGATTCCACTGAATGAAATTACCTCAATAAAATTTAGCAAATTTTCGCAACAATTAACCATTCGTTCGACTAATAAAAAAATTATTTGTCACCAACACGTGGTTGGTTTTTTTGCGATGGTAGATAAACTCAAAAACAAAACCGGAATTACTGATATTAAAATACCAACAAACAATAGGTAGCATGTAAACCGAATTAAAAATGAATCTGATGAAAACTAGATTTTTTCAGCTTACCAAATTAGGTTTTAAATAATATTCATGTATGGATTCAATTATTGGAAATATAATCACGGCTTTAGCAATTGGTGCTGTAATTGCATTAGCAAATAAAGCTTCATCATCGGCACCGCTTAAAACCGAAGCGGGTGATGATTTATTTAAGATGCCGAATTTGTACCGGTATTTAGGTTTTATTTTTATTGCGCTCGGATTAATTATGATAGGTCTAAGCATACGCGATTACAAACCCGGCGACTGGAGTTTAATATTATTCTTTTTTTTATTTTTTTTCGGTTCAGGCGGGTTTATGGTGTTTCATCAACGCAGGGTTGAATTTCGGCTTACGGTTGAAGCGGTAACAAAACGAACAGTGTTTAATAAATTAATAGAGATTCCATTGAATGAAATTACTTCAATAAAATTCAGCAAATTTTCGCAACAACTGACCATTCGTTCGGCTAATAAAAAAATTATTTGTCACCAACACGTAGTTGGTTTTTTTGCGATGGTAGATAAACTCAAAAACAAAACCGGAATTACTGATATTAAAATACCAACAAACAATATGTAGTATTTAAATCCAATTAAAAATGAACTTAATAAAAACTAATAAAATATTCAACTACTTTGTTTTAACAATATTAAGTTGTTTCGTTTTTTCCTGTAGCAAAGAATCAACCGGTTGTTATGATGCCAAATTTCACGCTGAACACAAAGGTGATATTTGTAACACTTCTTGCCCCGGCGTAATTGGCTGTGATGGTAAATTTTATTGCAATGCATGTGAAGCAAACAGGCAGGGGATTAGGGTGGAGTAAGAGTGAATTCTATTTAGTGCTCCTAAATAAATTATCATTTACTGCGGTCGGAGACCGGGGTGGCGTCTGGAGTTGGAAACTCCACGACAACAGCCACCAGCAATTTTCAACGGGGTTGAAAATTGCTGGTGGGAACAATTATGATTTGTTAGTTATTGGTAATCTTAATTATAAATTAAATTACTTTGCGTTTAATTTCTTAATGATACTGAGTGACATTTTTTTAACAAAAAATGCCATAAAACAATCTCTTTAGATTTACTCCCGAATGATGCAAGAGTAACTTGATTAAAAAAAATGCGATAAAGCACAACATCAACCCCTTTAGGGGTTGCATATTTTTAACAAATATCTCCCCACTAATCGGATAGAACCCCAGCGGGGTTCCATAATTTATGTGATAGATAGCAAAGCAGTATATCCTAGCCCGGATTGAAGTGAAAACAAACAAATGTACCAATTTGATAATGTACCGATGTACCAATGGAACAGCCGGTTTTGAGCATGCATTTAATTATTGGTTTGTTGCAACGAAAAGCCGGTGTGGATTGTGCTGGCGTGGGGGATGGTGATGCTCCAACATATATAATGATTATAATATTATGATTTATATTTGATATTCATTAATAAACACCTATTTGTTATGGTAATTCTTTATATCATCGGCGGCATTTTAATTTTACCTGTTATTTATAATTTATTATTCCCGTTGAAAAAACCGGAGTTGAATAATTATTTTAAGGCGGGTCAAACATATACCTCAACGGGTGAAGGTATTACCCAAAAAAATTTTACGGCAGGAAGGAAATAAAGTTTTTGTGAACTGACTTTGGCGCCACATGCAGCGGGGCCGCCTGAACATATGCACGAACATATGCATGAAACTATTAGTGTTGTGAGTGGCACTTTGAATTATAAATTAAATGGAAAAGAGGAACAGGTTGGTGCAGGTGGACGCATTAATTTTCCCGCAGGGGCTTACCATAAAATGTGGAATACTACCAATAACGAAGTAGTGCTGCGTTCGGAAAAACCGGAAGATTTTGTGCCTGTTGAATTTGTTTATTCGCTTGATCAGTTATATCCATTAATGCAATCGAATGGGCTTACATTAAAAATGTTTGCAAAAATTTGTGTGTTGGATGAATTGTTCGATTCTGTTCCTGCCGGTCCACCACCCGTTTTTTTTCGCATTATAAAAAAGGTGGTGAAACCTTATGCGCGCATTTTTGGGGTAAAGCCGTAGTTATAAAAATTTCGCATTTATTGGTTGATTTTTCGCACTATTGAGGCGCGTTACCTCAACAACATCTGTCTGATAACATTACATTGCAATTTTTTTCAATTCTTCAAGAATAGCAACTGTCGCCGGGGGAAATCCTCTTTCCACATGCGCATCTATCCATTCAGAATGGTTTGGATTAAGCAATAAATTGCGAAACTCATCGCGCAAATAATTTTTTACTTCTTCATTTGAATTAATTATTTCCTCCCAAATTGTCGCTCGGTTTTCTAAGACATAAATTATGTCTTCAAAATCCTGACTCATTCTACCATCATTATTTCCGCGACCTTTAAATGCTTCAAATTTTGTAGCTAAGAAATAGGGAGCACTTAATATTTTTATAGTACATTGTTCATCAATTTGGTAATCAACTGCCTGATTAAATCCATCAGGGTACCACTTATTATTAAATCCGACAGAAGAATCGTTTGTAGGTATAATATCGACGATTATACCATGAATTTTATAGCGGCAAATTACACCAGATTCAATATCGGGAGCAAAGCCAATATTTCGTAGTTTCTCTTCCAGTTCCGTTCTATTTTGGTAGTTTAATATTTCTATAATTACATCTACATCATCAGTAGGCCTTACTTCAAACACTTGTCTATCAGGGTATAGCGATATAGTGGCTCCGCCGACAAAGACAATTTTTTTGTTTAAATCATCTAAAGCTTTGGCAACGGCTTTAATTCTAATTGTATTAGTGTGATGACTCATTGGAAATAATTTTATTCAATTCATTAATCGCATATTTAATTTCTCTGACTTTTCCGACACGAACAACATCAACTAAAGCCAGCAATTTATAATAATCCTGATCTTCCATAACAGCCTCAACCTGTTTTGGATAAAAGGGTTCAATCGTTAAACCCATAACTTTCCCATTAGTGTCAGGCCATACATAATGCATGTCGCTTATAAATTTATTTTGCATAAATGGATGGGAATGTGCAGTAGGAATACCTCTTACCATAGCTCCGGGTTGCTGAGGAAATACATATTTTACACCATGTTCCAAAAATTCGAGAAAATTTTGACGATTAATTTTTTTCTTATTAAAATCTATCAAATTAGCCAGGCGACTTCTGTTTAAGGATTCTGATATTTCAGATATACTTATTTTTATTGAGTTCGAAAGTCCGACCAATTGCCAATGTTCCTGTTCTATAGCGACTATTTTCAATAGAACAGCAATATCTTGTGGACGCATGCCATTGTGCTTTCTCATAGTGCAAATATAGGCACGATTTCGCATTTCGCATAACGCGAAACGAGAAATTTGGAACAAATTGAAATTCATTTAAACTCGACTTGCTAGCCTAATTGGCGGAATCGCTCGTTTAATGCGGTCAGAGATCGGCGTGGCGTCTGGAGTTGGAAACTCCACGACAACAAACCCTAGGAGACTGGTTGAAACCAATATCAATCAAGAAAAATGTGAACAATCTCACCTTCCCGGTGTTAGGAGACTAAACTTAGCATCATGAAAAAACTATTACTTGGCCTCGCAACAGTATTTACCCTTAACGCCACTACCAACGCTCAAATCAGTCTTATTGGAGCTTCCGTTAACGATTCAACAGCTAAAATTGACGTTGTTCAGTGGGAAGCGTTTGATTCTTTGTCGGTGACCGTAACGCCATCGTTTTTGGATGGTTATTATTTTTCCTCTTCAGCATTTGATGCATACAATGCGAATTACTACTTAACGGGACTTTCGGGTGACAGTTCGGGTTTGTATTCTTTTAATTCGGGAACTGCTGAGGAAAATCTGGTTGATGGTTCTGCATATTCCAATATATCAGAATTTGATATGAGCACCGGAAAAATGTATAACCTCATTATGGAAACGGATGAAAATATCAGCATTTACGAATTTAATGTGAACACGAATGAAGATAGTTTAATTGGTATTATTAATGAGCCCGGCGTGATTGGTATTGTTACTGATGCAATTGGTTTTGATTCCAACAATGGTATTATTTACTATGTAGGCTACACGAATGATTCTGCTATAGGTTTATATGCCATTTCGGTGAGAGATAGTGTTTTTTCATATACAAGAACTATTTTAAATACTACAGCACCAATAAATAATATTTTTGGTGTTAATTATGATAATGAGAATGATAAATTATTCGCTTTAAATGATACTTACGACACGTTATTTAATTTCAGTGGAAGATATGTTATTGAAATAAATACAGTAACCGGTGATATTATTAACCGTGTCGATTTAGCTGAATTCCCATACTACGTAGGTGGTTCGTCTTGTTTTGATCAAAATACCAGTACGTATTTAATTGCAGCCATCGACACTACCAATTTGCTTAAAATGGTTGCGATAAATACCTTAACCGATACGTATGTATCCGGATTTATTCCAAGTTTAGTTTCTGAAATTGTTTGTGATAATTCGCAATTTGCAAAAAATAAATATGCCAGCACATCAATAAATCAGGAATTGGCTTCCAGCTTAAATGTATATCCTAATCCTGTTACATCGGTATTGCGTATTGAATATACTTCATCGAGCCCGGTTTTGGTTCAGGTGTCTGATTCACATGGCAAACAATTAATCACACGCAATTATAACTCCACTAATAAAATTGATTTAAACTTGGAATCATTTGCACCGGGACTTTATATCGTAACCTTAATTAGTGGTGAAGAAACTGTTTCTCAGAAGATTATGGTAATGTGATGAGGGATGAGTGATGAGAGATGAGTGATTAAAATCAAATTAATCTCATTATTTAACAGCCATAACCGCGAAGTCGCGAAGGCCGCTAAGGAACGCTAAGTAGATTGTAAAATAATCTTTGCGTTTTTTAGTGGCTTTTTTTTATTGGTGGTTTCGGCTGTTTAAATAATGTCAATTTTAGAAAAAAAGAAAAAGTCATAAACGTAATTCAATCTTTTCGATAAACCACTCAGTATTAATTTAATTCCACCTTTAACAGCCGAAACCACAAAGTGCACGGAGGAAACAGCCCACAAAGAACACAAAGAATTTTTCGAAAAAATTTAATTATACAATTTATTGAAAATTAATCACAATAAATAACAATTTTAGCCGAAATTCTCCGTGACCTTTGTGTGTATTTCCTCTGTGTTGCTCCGTGGTTTCGGCTGTTTAAATAATGTCAATAGAAAAAGAAAAGTCATAAACCTAATTCAATCTTTTCGATAAACCACTCAGTATTAATTTAATTCCCCTTTAACAGCCGAAACCACAAAGTGCAGGAGGAAACAGCCCACAAAGAACACAAAGAATTTTTCGAAAAATTTAATTATACAATTTATTGAAAATTAATCACAATAAATAACAATTTTAGCCGAAATTTCCGGACCTTGTGTGTATTTCCTCTGTGTTGCTCCGTGGTCTCGGCTGTTTAAATAATGTCAATTTTAGAAAAAAGAAAAAGTCATAAACCTAATTCAATCTTTTCGATAAACCACTCAGTATTAATTTAATTCCACCTTTAACAGCCGAAACCACAAAGTGCACGGAGGAAACAGCCCACAAAGAACACAAAGAATTTTTCGAAAAAATTTAATTATACAATTTATTGAAAATTAATCACAATAAATAACAATTTTAGCCGAAATTCTCCGTGACCTTTGTGTGTATTTCCTCTGTGTTGCTCCGTGGTTTCGGCTGTTTAAATAATGTCAATTTTAGAAAAAAGTAAAAGTCATAAACTTAATTCAATCTTTACGATAAACCACTCATTACTCATCGCTCATCACTCATCTTCATCATTGTTTCACAAATATTTGCTGAAAAATTTCTGTTTCGCTTAACAATTGCAAATAATAAATGCCTGCAGGTAAATTTGCTACATCTACCGTTTCGTTTTGCCAGTTATTTATTATTTGAACAATTTCACCTGCGCTGTTAATTATTTTTAAATCAGCAATATCAATATTTTTGGCAACGATATTTAATTTATCGGAAGTTGGATTTGGGAAAATGGAAATATTATTTGACGTCAACTCTCTCCTTCTTTACACGTAACCAACACTGCAATAGCATTCGATAATTTAAAACATCCGGTGGCGGTTTTTGTCACGCGACATTTATAATTACCCGTTGTTGTAGCCACATAAGTTGTTCCTGTTGCGCCTGGAATAGCTGCCGCACCTTTAAACCATTGATAGGTGCATCCACCCGAAGGTGTTTCTGTTAAAGTAACATTTCCACCTGGACAAAATGTTGTTGGTCCGCCTGCAGATATTATTGCTTTTGGATTTTTATTTACGGTAACAGTAATTATTGAAGAAGTATTTGTATCACAATCGGAGTAAGCCATACAAGTATAATTTCCCGTGGCATTAACCAATAATGATGCACTTGTTGCACCGGCGATATTTACACCATTCTTTTTCCATTGCAATGCATCGCCATTATGTGTAGCAGTTATTGTAACATTGCTGCCCTGACAAATTGTTGTTGGACCTGAAGCGGAAATTGTAACTGTTACATTTAAACCTTCATCAATATTTCCATCACAATTATCATCAATATTATTACATAATTCTGTTGCGCCGGGGTTAATTAAATTATTAGCATCATTGCAATCACCATTAGCTTCCACATAACCAGCAATACCCTCACAAAATAATTCGAAATCTGTTGGGTCACCGTATGAATCTCCATCATTGTCCGCATAAAATGTGATGAGTAAACCTTCGTCTACCGATCCGGTACAATTATCATCAACCCCATTACATATTTCAGTAGCACCGGGATAAATAGCAGGATTTGCATCATAACAATCGCCAATAATATCTGCATAACCTTCGGGTGCGGAGCATGCCAATATTGTTATTTCAGGAACGCCGAAACCATCACCGTCTGAATCACCATAAAAAATACTTTTCACGCCTTCATCAATTAATCCGTCGCAATCATCATCAAGTGTATTACAAACTTCGGTTGTTGCTTCACAGGTTGTCATTTTTACTAACCAAAAATCAAAATCACCATTATTATTTTCTGTTTTATCGCCACCAATTCCGCTATTTGATTTACCACCAACAACATAATCACCATCTACACATATACTTGCATCATAACCAAAATCATATCCTGTTGCCTGAATGGTTTCCTGCCCAACAATAGTTCCGGATAAATTTGTTTCGAGCATCCAATAATTAGCGGTTGCATCTCCGGCTTCTGTTTTATCACCACCAATTCCGGAATAAGAATAGCCGAATAAAAAATATTTATTTTCTGCTACATTAGGTACAATTTTAAATAAATAATCATCGGATGTTCCGCCAATGGTATTTTGCCAAAGGATATTTCCAGATGTATTGAGTTTCAAAATCCAATAATCATAAATACCGATTAATGCTTCCGTTTTATCGCCGGAAATTCCGGAACCGCTATAACCGCCAATAATGATACCTCCATCAATTGCCGGTACAACACTATTAGGCATGTCTGCATTATTTCCACCTATCGAATTTTGCCATAATACACCACCTGCTGCACTGAGTTTTAACACCCAAAAATCATAATTCCCTAAATTGGCTTCGGTTTTATCTCCGGTTGCACCACTTAATGAATATCCCAGCACAATACTGGTACCGTCAGGGTTACAATAAACAGATTTTGGATTATCAGCATTATTTCCACCAATGGTATTTTGCCATACAATATTGCCAACACTATCTATTTTTACTATCCAATAATCGCTTGAAGCATTATAGGGATTTTCAGATTTATCCCCGGAGATGCCAGAGAAGGAATAACCGGCAAGTATAAATCCACCATCATAAGTTTTAGCAATTTCATTGAGATTATCTGAACTATTCCCACCGATTGTATTTTGCCAAACAATATTTCCTGTTGCATCGATTTTAATTATCCAGTAGTCGGAAACACCAATTAGCGCTTCTGTTTTAACTCCCGTTGCTCCCGATTGACTTGAGCCACCTAATAAAAATCCGCCATCGTCGGTTTCTACAATGGAATATAAATAATCTTCACTGGAACCACCGTATGCTTTTTGCCATTCGATTGCACCGGCATCATTGTATTTTATTACCCAATAATCTGTAGCCCCGCATGATGCAACTGTTTTATTCCCACTGATTCCTGAGGTGGAAAATCCCCCGGTTATAACACCGCCGTCAGAAGTTCCCAGTACAGCATAAATTTCATCTGCTCCGCTCCCACCGGAATTGGATTGCCAGTCGATATTAATTTGAGCAAATAAGGTGAAACAAAATACGAGATTCAGAAAGAGGAGCGTAATTTTTTTCATGTGTGTTTGGTTTAAATAAAGTGATTTTAATAATCAAATATAGGCTTTCGGTTGTAAAAATAAAATGCGGAGGGGTTCTAAATGATAAGTGAAGGCGATTTTAAATAACTGCAAATACATCATCACTTAATCCGATTGAAACGGTTTCTAATGATGGTGATTTTGTTTATTCGCATATTCTATCGTAATATTGCGATATTATGGGACTAACTAAAGCAGAGGAATTTTCGGTAAAAGACAACCGTATTGCCAATTTCGCCAAGGCTTTGGCGCATCCGGCAAGGGTAGCCATTTTACGGATCCTGTTAAAAAAAGAAAGTTGTTATTGCGGTGATATCGTAGAAGAACTGCCCCTTTCGCAAAGCACTGTTTCTCAGCATTTGAAGGAATTGAAAGAAGCCGGAATCATTAAAGGCGAAATTGAAGGTGCTAAAATTTGTTATTGTATCGATGCAGCAGTCTGGGAGCAAATGCAAATGGTATTAGGCAATTTATTAACCTGACCGGTAGCAGATAATGACTGTTGCTGATTAAATTTATATTATCGTTATATTACGATTAAATCAAATTATATGCAAAAACCACGTGTATTATTTTTATGTATTCATAATTCGGCCAGAAGCCAGATGGCAGAAGCGTATTTAAAACGTTTTGGGGGGAACATGTTTGAAGTGGAGAGTGCCGGTTTGGAGCCGGGTGTTTTGAATCCTTTGGCAATTGCAGTAATGGCTGAGGAGGGCATGAATATTTCTGAAAACCCGACTAAAGATGTGTTTAGTTTACATGAACAGGGCAAATCGTTTAATTATGTAATCACGGTTTGTGATGCAAAAAATTCGGAGCGTTGTCCGGTGTTTCCCGGCATGCACAGTAAACTGGCCTGGGATTTTGAAGACCCTTCAGGTTTAGGTGGCACTTATGAAGAGAAGTTGGCTAAAACAAGAATGATTCGCGATATTATTAAAAATGCTGTGCTCGCATTTGTAGATAAATATGGTTTTGAAGAAGATAAATACAATGATTAATTCGCGTCGTTCAAAACTGGTTGTATTAATTGCAGGAATTTTTATTGCTGCAATAAGTTGCTTTTTTATTTGTCCGCCCGGTTCATTTATTCATGATACCCTACCCTACATTTTAGGTGTTTTCGGTTGGGCTGTTTTATTTATCGTATTTATTATCGATAAAAAGAACGGTGGCGCAAATTTCGAGCCGTATGACCCGGAACGTGATGTTTGAACATTCAGTTAATCCTCTTGTTCCAATAATATGCGCCGCCCCTGGAATATTGTAGATCAGCCAGTTTACAGCCTTGGCAACGTATGCTGATGCACAATTTAATATGAATATCTGCACTTATGTAACTGCAGTAAGTATGTTGCCGAAAATGTATGCCGTGGCAGTTTATCACAATACTAAAACGTTGTTTAATCTACAACACACAGATACAGCAGTATTACAATTATTAAGCACTGAGCAAATTAAACTAGTAAATATTTTAGGTAAAAAATCGGGGACTAATTACAATAAGGAAAATTACCTGCACAAGAAAAAATTAATTACAACTTGGCAAGGCTATCCTGTTTTAGAAAATGTTGCGGCTTTATTATTACTAAACAAAAAAACAGTTATTCCAAGTGGTGATCATGAATTGTTTTTGTTTGATGTAATTAAGTTTACAACGTTACAGGAAACAGATATTTTGACTTTTTCGAAACTAATAAATGCGGGTATTATTTTATAATAATATCCGCATTTTAGTAAATGAACAGCAACAACAATTATTTAAAATTTTAACCGAGAGTTTCATGAAAGCGTAATGTGCTTTACCGTTATAATTATCAGAAAAAACATTACTTAAACCGAAGTTGTATCCTGCATCTAAACTAAATAACAATAAATCAAATCCGGCACCAACGGTTCCGTCAATACGAACTTTAGCAAAATCTTCCGGAGCGAACGATAAATCGTTAACAGGAACATTAAGGACCAGTGATACATCCGGCCCTGCATATACACGCACATTTATTAAACGATCCGCTACGGGTATCAAATTTAAACCTGCATAAATCGGGAAATTCAGCATATGCCATCTCACTTCATCTGCATTGTAAATATCGTTTGAATCGTTTATTGAAAAATAGCTTTGGGTGGTAACATATTCGGAGACCGAACTGACCATATAAAATATTTCCTGAGCGCACATATGCACCTAATTGAAATCCGGTTCTTGATTCGGAAGAAATGGATGGTGATTCCATCGTTACATTTGAATAGTTCAAACCTCCATAAAAACCGGCGTTACTTTGACTGAATGCATGCAAATTCAATAGAATTGCGCTGCATATAAATAATATTTTTTTCATTTGACAAGGTTTTAGTGAGCATTCATATTATGTAGTCGAAAAATTGAACCAAACTTAAAATTATGTTAATATATACTCCTGAAATGCTTATTATAAAAGGCTTTCAGCGAATGCGCCGGGTTGGATTTCTATGATGCGATTTATTTATTTATTGTGGAATTTTCCCTCAATATGCTGATTAAACAGCTTATTGATGTACCAATGTGAAAAATTTACCGATACCAATTAAACAGCCGGATTTTTACGCTTACACATTCCAAGTTTGATCACAACCCAAAATATTGCGCAGCAATCCCATTAGCTAATTTGCTCACTGCCAAATTTGCTAATTAAACCCTTATCTTTATGTAATCGTATATACAATTATGAAAAACAGAATTATTTTATTCAGCCTTATGCTTGCTGCGATGTTTTCAGCCAACGCGCAGGTAACTATTATCGACAGTATTTTTACGGCGGTATTTATCGCAATTATCGCTTGTATGTGCCGGCTGCATATTCGGAGGATACACCTGCGCCGCTGGTATTTAATTTACATGGTTATACTTCTGATGCATTTGGTCAGTCGGTATAACAATTTTAATCCGATAGCAGATACTGCTGGATTTTTAACCGTAATTCCGAATGGCACATTAGATATTTTCGGCAACCGATATTGGAATTGTTTTATCGCCCCGGGAACAGGCGTTGATGATGTGGCATTTTTAAGTGCTTTAATTGATAGTCTGGACGCAGAATATAATATTGATTTAAATCGTGTTTATTCCACCGGTATGAGTAATGGTGGATTTATGAGTCATACGTTGGCATGTGAATTAAGTAATCGCATAGCTGCTATTGCGAGTGTTGCGGGGAGTATTGATGAAGATAGAATGCCGTTTTGCGACCCACAACATAATACACCCGTGATGCAAATTCATGGCAACGCAGATGGCACTGTACCTTATGATGGTGCTTTCGGATTTTTATCGGTTGACTCAGTTGTAAGTTATTGGGTAAACAAAATCGAATGCAACGAAGCACCAACATTTACAGCAATTCGGATTTAGTGCCCTCGGATTTATACTGCTGAGCATTGTATACAATGCATGTTAAAAGATATTAATGTTGGAATTATTTAAATTATTGATGGCGGTCATACATGGCCTGGCACAGCGGTTACATTTTTAGTGTTGCGAATTTAGATATTAATGCGTGCCGAGAAATTTGGCGGTTTTTTAGCCAATATAGATTGGATGAATTAACCGAATTGAAACAAATCCTTTATTAAAATGATATTAATATTTATCCGAATCGTTTACTGAAAATATTTATTTGAATAGCGAGAAAGGATTAATTGATTCGTGGATGTTGTATGATGTGATGGGGAATTTAGTTGCGGAAGATGATGTAGAGGGGGATAATTTAATTACGATTACCGGTGGGGATTTACAGGCGGGATTGTATTATTTGTATGTGAATGGGGAAGTGGGGATGCAGGTGGTGAAGATACAGTAGGAACCTGCCTACCGGCAGGCAGGCGCGGAACCCGCAGGCGGGTCGCTGATTTGGGTGGATTTAAACTGATTTTTTTTGGATGATATGTGATGATACTCGCTGATTTTTTTGGTGGATGTGTTTTTGAAAGGAACCTGCCACGGCAGGCAGGCACAGATTGAACGGATTTAACGGATAAAAAACGGATTTTTATAGGGTTGAATAATGTGAGTAAATCGAATTTGTAGGGGAAGTGCATCCGCCTCACAAAATACGATTTACGATTGATGTGATAAATTATTAAAATTTAAATCCGAGTCGGCCTTTTAGTTCGGGGGGATAATTCGGGAGTTTGTTGCGCTGGATTAAATAGCTGCTGAGGGAATGCGAATCTTTAAAAAATATAATGTTTGTTGAGCGCCTTGCAAATAATCTTTGCCTGAACCACGGTGCCAACACGGGAGCCAATCATGCGGTGAACCATGTTGATGTGACGGAAACGCCAGTGGCCATTTGTTCGTCGATATCCAATAAATTTGCATGAGCTGAAATGGCATTTGTAAAATCGGATTGCCACGATAATGAAATAAATAATGCATTACGCATTGCCTCACTGCTTAAATTAGTATACTCACTTTATTTTCGCTTAAAAATATTTTTTCAAACGTTTCGATATTCTGTTTTCACCTTCAACTAATGTTGATGGATTAGGCTTTCAGATAATCATTCCAAAATGTATGATAAC
>JADJJZ010000005.1 GCA_016706255.1 Bacteroidota bacterium
CAGTTCGGTTGCGGTTTTCTGATTTTGGGTATAAATTCATTGTCACGCCTTTCACTTTAAAGTGGCATCACCGCTCAAGGTGATGCCGGTCGCTCCGGCCATTTTTATCGCCGATTGTGGCATATAATGATGCTAACTTTTGTGTGCTGGCAGCAATTTTTTACATCATTGGTGCCAAATAAACTCGCCTGCACAGGCAAATCAATTATTTCACGATCGGGTGGCACAGCAGAAGAAGATACGTCGTTCCCTGCTTAACAGGATATCCGGCAAGCAGGTAGGCCCTTATGGTCGCCAAATTCATTACCATTTCTTCCCTGGTTTGAGCATAGGCATTTTATTTCAAAACTTTGGGCAGCGTAAGGGATGGTTTTGGGTATTTTTTCAAATACATCGGTAAAAACAGGATTTTCATCAGTAATGGCAATCGTTTCTGTTTCTTTTGGAGATTGCCAGATGTACTTAAGCCTGTTGCTTTGTAAAAATGCCATTTACAGAATTTAAAATCCATATCAATTGCGGGAAGATAATAATATTGCAACCGCGTTCCGGTTGTTGATTTAATGTTAGATAAACCTCGGAAATAGATTTTACTTCATTTAAAATAATTAAATCAAATTTATCTAAAACATTAAAATCAATTTGTGTAACAGCATTATTAGTTGTTGAAGAAATTATTTTCCCGATCAGTGATTTAAAAATGGATTTTCAGCATTTCCATTAATTATGATTGCGAATCGACTTGCGGTTTAAAGTAAATATAATACATCATCAAAAGTTACCGGATAATCTTTTCCGCTCAATTCGCCATTATACCAGCCAGTTCAGTAAATTATGAACGACATGGTACATCGATAATTTTACTCATAAGAACCAACCGTAATGTCTCGGCGATAGATTTAATTTGTTCGCTTTGAACTTTAAAAGAAACGGCGCGTTAGTTATTTCTTCACTGCCGTAATTACTTATTGTATAACAAAGTTATAATGGCTGATTTAAAATTTGAACCCGGTGTAAACCAAACAGAATCAACAGTAAGGTTGCGCTGTTCGTTACTTTTAAGTGGAGCGAGGTTAATAAAGGTGGTATCATTTTCACAAACCACGGCATTTTTAAAATCGGCAAACTGTAAATCAGACTTTTGTATTCCGGCATCTTCATGATTTAAAGTATCTTTCTGGCGTTTAAAAATTTCATCCATGTTGCGCTGCGAAGTTGTTCGTTGCGCCTGCGCTATCATCTACAACATTCATCTTTACTTACCTCCGATCGCTGATGTTTTGCTTCCCATGTCGTTTTGTAAGCAACTGGTGAAATTTATCGTCACTTGCTATGTCCTATACAATTTCTTCCGCTTTGCGTTTAGCAATGTTGATACAATAATTGTTCATCATTATTAACAGCCTCCATACTAAAAGCTGCTGTCAGTAAGTACTTACGGCACGATGTGCAGTAGTTTTTGCCGATTGGTTAGAAGGAATAAAAGGTTGTACAAATGCAAAAACCAAAAGCAATTGCCAGTAAACGGGATAATAAAATAAACAAATGTTTTCAGTTTACTTTTTTGTTGCGGTTTCTTCCTGTATGTTTTAAGAAACCGACATTAGTAAATAAACCGTTTTAAATCTGCGAAAATTAAACAGGTGTATAATAACCGGAATTGCCAGTGCTGCTAATCCAAATAAAATGCAGGAATGCAAACTGCATATTGTTTAATTAATCGAATTTATAAACCAAAACTGAGTAAATTTAGTATACCTGGCTATGGTTTAGGTAATTTAATACATTAACGGAAGGTAAATAAAAATAAGCTGCGGTAAGCAACTAAATTATATCAGGACGACAAGATTCGAACTTACGACCACGCCCCCAACTGATATGAACTCACCGGGCTGGCTACATCCCGTTTATGTTGGCACAAAAGTATAAACAGAAATTGATAAATCGATGAAAATTTATAAAATGTTGAATTTCAAGATGTTATAATTGATTTTAAGTTTAAATGAGATTGTCATGCCGTTATAATGATTCCAGTTTGGCACAGTATTCGTATTTCTGTATCAAATAATTGATTAACTACTAAAGCTTAAAATTACTTGAAAAGATAAGTAAGTAATGATGACAATCGCAGTGGTTTTATCTACCAACATGTTTGCTCAAACAGCAAATGGCGATTCGAAAGTAGCAGGTGAAAAGAAAAAAGGTGGAAAGCTACGACTACCGAAAAAGTAAAGCTGCATTAGTAAACCAAAAGCCGAAAAAAACAGGTTGCTAAAAGCCGCTACTCCTTCAAAAGAGCAATTGCTGCAAAACATAAAGATGAGTTAAAAGGTAAATACGAAACTAAAGAGCGACAAAGCGTGTCCAATAAAGAGCATCGTGATGCGCAAGCAGCTACCGATAAAGAAAAGTAAAAGCGCATAAAGCAGAAGTGAAAGCAAATCGATAGGAAGCGAAGCGAAAGCAAACTGCAACACGAGCACGATAAAGACGGGTAATTTTTTATATAGTTGGTTAAGGGTAAGAACAAGAGCCTCTTCGGAGGTGATACCGGGAGAGGTTTTATTACCATTTAAATAACTTAGGTGTGATTGCATAAAAACGCAAAGCAAATACCACAATAAATCAAATAATGCCTTGATAGGTAGTAGTGTTTAAAAGCGACTCTTCTAAGTTGGGTCCGAAAATAAGTGCTGCCCGTTCACCTGGCTTCCGGTATGTTTTATAAACGGAAAAATGCGGTTTGACAAAACCATCCCTACCAAAACGTGAATAGCATGCAAACGGTTAAGTAGGTATATATATGGAAACACTGGATTTGAGGTGTCAAGATGAAGATTCGGCTAATAATTGCTGCCAGCATGTCCATTGGCAAACTACAAAAGCAGTTCCAAAAATAAGGCAATACCCACGTGAATCCGCAATTTTAAGGCATTGTCTTTATCATAAAAATGCGCTGTTTTGCCCAAAAACACGCTTCGGAATAATATAATAAGTTACTGAGCAAAACACCCTTAGCAGCAGAATGCAATCAGTCCTCATTTTGGAAGGCAAAATAAGCATGAGAAGGCTAAAAAAAGCTCTGATACCAACCAACAAAATTTTACTACAATTATTGCGGGGTTTTTTGATGGTGGTTTTTCACCTGAGTTATTTGTTCGAGTTGTGCCATTTGGGCAAAATTACTGTCTTCGATAACAATTTATCTACTAACTTTGTTTTCAACTTATGGCAAAAACTCTTCATTATACTTTAGCCGTTTCGCTTTGATTAGTTCAGCTGGAAGGCGCAAAACGCAAAAAACCGCGTAGCCATTACGTTTTTGATTGCCGATTCCACTTTTGTCCGGGCAATGCCTGAAAAAGGGTGCGCCCACTTTTAAGGCTTACTTTAAACGACTCCTTGTATAAGATGGAAACCTTTTTCGGTTTTAATTTCCGGGGATGGTCGAGATGAATATTATTGTGGAACAATTCCATTAGTCTGATAAATGAATATCAACGATTATATAATGCGAATGCTACGCCGCGGTAAATTCAAACACGATAAAAGTTACCTTACAGAGAAGGTATATCTTCAAAAAAAACAAACTGACAGATATCTCGCAAAGGTAGTTGCTAACATTTCTGGCAGCGCCTTCCAGCAAAGAGGAAACCAGGCGCCGCTTTTAATGCTCACTAAAAGTATCAGGATCCAGCTTACGAAAAGCGGAAGAAAGAAGAATCATTAAAATTAAGGATTAAGCCAAAGAAAACTTTGTATTTTCACGACGTTACAATCACTAAAACCACTAATACGGCTCATCAATTATTAAAAAGGGAAAGAGGATGTATTTTCGGTGCCTTAGATGAAAGTTCAATTGCATGGAAAGTTTGCCGAAAATGTTTTGAAAGTTGTTCTACTTTCCTCGGCAATACACCAATTGCAATGCATATGGGTGCCAATTAATCAATTAGCTGAAAATGTAAAACTGAAGTAATACCTGCACAGCGCTACCAGTATTGAATCTGGAAAACTGATTGACCGTTCAATAGAAGTGTCAAGCGGTAAAATAGATTTTAATTTACACTCCAATCAGCAAGTCCGAACGTGCGTAAAAATCGCGCTTAACAGATTTAAGTTGTGAGTTTTGGAAGAAAGCGCTGGACCATGTTCCAGCTGTTTCATTTCTAAGTATTACAATCTGCTTATAAAAGATGCTATCAGTGAATGGGGAAGTGTATTAGGATTAACACATCGCTGCTCAACAATATTCCCAAGTTATAGCAGTATGGCTGAGGCTAAAGCGACCTTGAAAGTAAATAGCCGGTTTTGGTTACCACTGGTAAATTCAGAAAGTAAGGGTAAATACTATCTCGCAATCACCAACCTGGACTACTGCAGGAAGTGGCGTAAAAGGTTTTGATGCATTTTTTAATTATGCCAACAGCCTTTCACCTTTAGGCAATGCAAGCGCTGATGCCTTGCCGATTATTGTGTATTATTCATGTTCAGCGATTTAGGTCGCATGATTACCATGCAGAATTTATATCACGATGGTGGTTTCAGTTCAGTTGGTGTTAGTCAGGAAATTATGGATATGCTTCGAAAGATGAAGCATAAATAAAAATTATATCATTTCATTTTAAATAAATCCTTGTCTTAACTAAAAGACAAGGATTATTTTTTATGGTGTTTAGAAATTATTTCAATAAAATAGTGGTGCCAAAATCAATTGAAAATTTTCTGGCGGATTAAGTGTGATGTTTTTATCATCTATATCAAATACGATTTGTGTGATATCATTATTATACATCCAAAATAAATTATTATTGCTGATTGGCGGGGCCTTGACTGTGAGCGCCTTAGCGTTGCCTGTATCAACACTTTTGTAGTCATTACCTGGCTTCTATGTTGTTTATTGGATGAAGCAGCACCGAGTGGCGGTTAGGAATGGAAAAAAGTGTTCCATACTTACCCAGTAATTCCGGGTAATTTCCAAATTGATAAATTATGTTCGGGCTAAAAAAGTGTGTAGCTGTAACCTGATGAATGATAATTTCTCCTAATTGAATTTGTTTGGGTGAATGTTTTGTTTTTGCATTTACATTTTCCATTCCCAGTTTAAATACTTCATCAAATGAATTATTCCATTTTTTCTAAAAATGTGGTTGAACATTAATAATACTATCAGCATATCAAAAACCAGCATTGCAACAATATCACCACAAAAAGGTTTAGTTAACATGAGATGTTCACGGTTTGTTTGATGTAATTTTATGATATAATCAGACAGCAATATGTGATTTAACTGATTGAAATCAAGGGCTGTGGTATTAAATTTTTTTGAGTTGTTGCTGCCCGCAATAAAGCATCAAAATAATCAGTAACAATTTTGTTGCTTTTTTATTTTTGTTGTTTACACGCTCGCGATACATTGCTTAATCCCAATGAGCGGATAAGGCTTTATTATTTTTAATTGCCAACTACTTCATCACCCAAATCATAATCCATTTTTTGATTTGAAATAACTATCCAGGGCGGCGAGGAAAGCAGTGTATTCATTTGGTTTGAAAGGTTGCCCATCCGGGCACAATCGAATAATCCGATTCGTGGGGAAAAAAATGAGAACATAATAATTGTTTTTAAGGTTAATCAGGTAAAAATATCAAAACTTAATAATCTCCAAACCGAAGAATTATTTATTTGCTTATAAAAATGACATCTTCAAAACCATTTAGATGTTAAGCGATTATTAATAATGTTGAAAAGGCAATAAGCGGTTAGCCGATTTTACGATACATACATCTACCCCAAAAAATGTTAAAATTTTCAAATTCACGGAAACCGTGAATGGTATGCCAAACCTTTTACAGAATTTTATTAAAGGAATTACCACAACATTACCATTTAGATGCTTCTGTAAACAACATGAACGGGCAGTCACATTTTAACCGGAGAACTAGGTCAAACCCACAATTTGGTGGAAAGCGACGATATGATTATCGTTAGAACCCATGGTGGTGTTCAGCTTGGAGGTGATTTTCCGGTAATGCTGCTATCAGTGAAATTTTAGCTGATTTGAACTGATGAATACATTTAGTGACGCTTCCCATTTGTATATAAATTGAAATCGGTTGTAATTGGTGCTGATTTATTAATTAATGAATTAAAACTTTTGGTTGAGCAAGCAGCCTTGCCACAAATCAGGTTTATAGGTTCCGTTTTTGTTTATGCGAAAACAGGTATTTACCAGATTTACACGGCAATATTTTATTAAATTTTATGATGAACTGAGTTACAATAATGCCTTTAGTATTTTACTATCAAATGGATTTGTAATTAAGCGACAATTAGAATTTATTAAAAACGGATTTTTTGTGAGCCCGTTGCTGATTTAGGTCGAAATATTTTTGATAAATGTCAGGAATTATTGCCTTAAAACCTGGAATATTGTCACCTGAATTGGTAGTCCGCCGAAGATCATTATTACAAAATGATATTACTGCTGCAGCAATTACAGCGCTTGAAAATAATTGGGTATTAAAAAAAGTAGAAGCAGAAAAAGCTTGCAATATTCCGGGTGCAAATACGGTAATTTGTATGATTGATGATGGTTTGGATTTTGCGCATCCTGCATTTTTCAATACGGGAAAATTATTTATCCGGTCGATTTAATGGATAAACAACGTAAACGTTTGCCTGGTCATGCCATTGATGATATGCATGGAACAGGCCAGCTGCAAATATTGCGTGCTCAGCAGATATACGATTCCCGGCATGCTCTGATGCGCGGCTAATCCAATACGTTCAATAGGGTTTGGGTTCCATTACTGAAGCCGAAGCATTTGTGTGGGCTGCTAATAATGGTGCAGATATTATTTCCTGCAGTTAGGGACCACCGGATAGCAATTTTACCAATCAAACAGATGATGATTATGTTTTTCCAATTCCGGATCATACTAATCTTGCCATTAAATATGCAGAAAAAGGAAGAAACGGAAAAGGTTGTTTGGTTTTTTGCTGCGGGAAATGGTAAAGAGCCATTAAAAAATGATCAGTATGCTTCCACATGAAATGGTAATGGCAATTGGTTCAAGTAATGATAAAGATGAAAGCACTGTTTTTCAGATTACGGACCGCCCTTATTATGTTGTTTCCCAAGTGGTGATTATACATTGGTAGATAGTATTAATCAGCCCACTTTTGGTTCGCGTTGCAGATATTATTGGTGATGGCGGATTTAGTAAAAGCGAATTTTATGATTTTTTAACGGCACTTCGCATCTTGTCCCGGCGCTGCGGGAATTGCTGCATTAATGTTATCGCTTGCGCCTGAATTAACACGTGAGCAGGCTAAACAAATTATTATTCAATCGTGCAAAAAAATTGGCAATCAAACCGACTATCAAAATAATATCAGCGAAAAATATGGCAATGGTTTATTGATGGCAAATAATATAATTCAAAACACTTTGGCATTTAATAAAAAACGAATAATTATGGACACTGCAAAAACAATCGGCAAAGGATATGCATTACATATCGGAATAAACTTTGTGGACACGAATTTTTGGAAATCATGTTCCTGTATTAGATGGTTAGGTTGCGGATATGGAGAGTATGGAAAAATGGCGCGGCAATGCAATTTAATACGGAAACATTACAAATGAAGCGGCAACAAAAGTGCAATTTTATCAGCGTTTGCCAAATATGCCAAATTAGTAGGTCGGGTGATTTTTTCTGGTAACCTATGCAGGACATGGTGCACCAATTATTGATACAGATGGCGATGAAGAAGATGGTTTTGATGAATCGTGGGTTACTTATGACCAGTTTTTGCTGGATGATGAAATAAAAGCAGCCTTTCAGCAATTTGTGCCGGACGCCAATGTGGTGTTAATTTCCGGATTCTTGCCATTCAGGTTCTGTAAAACCGTGTATTTGCTTTTGAAGCTGCATTAATTACAAATCCGCATCCAACGCGGAAACGTCGTTATAATGCCATTAAGCAGTGTTACGAAAATTTTATCGGAACGTGGCATGACGGCAGCAAGTTTGCAACAACGCACTACCAAAATAGATGAAAAACAAACCGCCGCAAATTATTTATTGTTAGCAGCTTGTCAGGATAAAGAATTTGCACAGGAAGAATTAGGTCATGGGATTTTTGAGCAATTTAATTAAATTGTTTAATGCGACTACAGATAAACACTTTGACTTATGAAGATTGGTTGCAGGGAATTTTAAATGCAATGCCTTCTGATCAACATCCGCGAATTGATGATAGTGAAGTGTTTAAAAATAAATATTCAGCACACAAAAATATTTGACTTTGGCGCAACAATTAAAACAGATGCAATAGTTGCCAATCCGAATCCTGTTGCATCTCCCCAAAACAAAAAATAAAACTTCAATAAAATAAAAAGTATCATATTGGATACCGAAGAAAATTATATCCATTCTCTGCAAAGTGGTTTAAAGGGGTGTTGCAGAAGATAGTTTACGTGTGGTTGATAAAAGTGTGTTTTCTGAGTCACTTCCGGGAAAACAGAATGGGATAAAGCTTATCAATTATTAATGGCAAACAGCGACAAAAAATCAATTTTGTTGAGGCGGATAATACTGCAACTTTATTTACGGATGCTACTGTTGAAGATAACAATAACCGAGGTGTGCGCAGTGATGAAGGATATTTATTTACCTACCCCAACCCTGAGGATGTTTGAAACCGACAACGAATTTATATGGCATTTAGAAGATAACTACAGTCAGTTGCGCAGTGCCTTTCAAAAAGTATTCAGTGATTTATACAACCGTGGTTTAATTCCGGATGAAAGTGATGATTTGGTAACCATTGCACATATTGATACGGGTTATTTACATGGACACCCGTTACGTCCAATATTTTTAGATGAACATAAATCGACATCATTTAGTGTAAGCACCGGCGATTTAGGTTCACCGGAAGATGAGAACATTAATTTATTGCCTGATGGTGTTGAACAGCAGGGTCATGGTAATGCAACCTTATCGTTACTCGCGGAAATAAAGTGGATATTTCCATTTCGGATGGAAAATATGCGGGGTATTTTGGTGGCAATCCGTTTGCTAAAATTATTTCAATTAAAGCAGGTGAATCGGTTGTGTTATTATCGGGAAAAAGCATTTGCGAAAGCCATTGATCATGCGATAAAAATAACTGTGATGTTGTAACGATGTCGATGGCAGGTTGGCCAACACAAATTATGGCGGATGCAGTTAACCGTGCTTATGAAGCGGGCATTGTAAGTGTATCGGCAGCAGGTAATAGTTGGGTAAAAGGTGGTAAAAAAGCGTTACCAACAACCTTATTATATCCGCGCGATATGACCGTGTTATAGCTGCAGTGGGTGCTACTTGTAAATATAGTCCTTACCTCTATGATCAAAATTTAAAATTGCGCAGCGAAGGCGGATTATATATGCAAATGAATTACGGTCCCGATGAAGCAATGAAAACAGCAATTGCGGGATATACGCCGAATGTAATGTGGTTTCATCGTTTAGTAAATAAAGCAGCAGGCATTCATACATATTATGTGCAATCGGGAGAGGCTCATCGGGTGCAACGCCTCAGGTTGCTGCAGCAGCTTCATTATATATTCAATATTATAAAAAGAATTAAGCAAGTATACAGGAGCCAATGCCTGGAAAAAAGTTGAAATTGTTAAGCTGGCTTTATTTAAATCAGCAGATAATTCGAACCCTTCGAACAGGAAATATTTTGGAAACGGATTATTAAAAGCTGCGCATGCACTAGATTTTCATCCTGATGAATTAGTTAAAGAAATTAAAAAAGCTGCTCCCGCAATGGATGAGGGTGGTTTCTTCAAAAATTATTTGGACTGTTCCGCAGGAGAGGAATTGATGATACTGCAATTAATGAGCAACTTGGAAATATGATGCAAACAGAAGTATTACAACTCTTACATCTTGAACCTGCATTACATCCGTTGTTATGGCTTACAATTTAAATAATGATGCGAATCAGTTGAGTGATGCAGATTTACAATTATTATATCAAACTATTGCAACATCACCATATGCTTCAGACTTTTGAAACGCAATTTGCGTAATAATTACGCAAATGACCCATTGTCAAAAAATTCGCGCAGTATTTCATTTGAAAATGTCGGACAAAGTAATATTATTCTGCCCACAGAAACGGTGATATTATTATAAGTGTTTCCGGTATGCAGTGTAATATTATTGAGCCGGGTAAAAAAAATAAGCGTGGATTAAGTGACAGCACTACCTCAGCTAAAAAAAGTAAACCAAAATTAAACGGTCAAAATTGGGTGGTAGATGAAGTTGAAATTGAGGTAATGGATATTGCAACCAGAGGTGATAATCCACCAAAACTGGATATCAATAGTGATATTGATACAGCTGAATTACAACAAGCAATGTTAGTGACGAAACATTTTGAAGATGACGAACCACTTATGGAATGGATGTTTCCCGGAAGTACAGGCACTACATCAGATGGTAAACGCAATTTTGGTTCCAGTGAACTTGAAAATGAAATCGGCTTTTCAATAAATTTAAATGGCTTACAAAAATCACGTTCCAGAGGTCCTTTAAAAAAGATTTTCAAAATTGGTTTCAAAATTTTCAAATGGAAAACCGCAGGCAGATATAAAAATTCCTGAAAAGGGTCGTGCCTGGTTACGTTCAATTGTTGATACAGATTATGAGATAAAGGTTTATGACATGTCGAAGGGTGTTTTAGGGAATTTAAATCCTGGAGTGTTGATACACTAACACCTAAAATAGTTGAAGAAATTAATAATTCGCTATTACCTGTATTAATATGTTTGCCGGTTTAGTTAGTAAAATAGAAAAGGGTTTGATGAATATTTTGGTAACGATACGGTAACCGGAAATTTGATTCCAAAATGCTGCAGATATGTAATAGGCATTAATATGCCAACAGTTACAGATGGTATTAAAGCAAACGCTGAATGGATTAATACCACATTTAAAAAAGCGGGCTTCAATAAAAATAAATCTTGTATAATAATTGCACGTAGTCGTGGTGGAATTGTTTCGCGTTATTTAAATGAGGTAATCTGGAACGCAGATGCAAAGGCACCATTTAAGGTGAAAAAATTAATTATGACCGGCACACCAAATGAAGGGACCCATATTGCTGATTATAATAATTTAAGATCCTATGTGAACTTGGTAAGCAATGTTATAAGCTTGCCGTTTGGTGCTACTCCAATAGCCGGTGCGCTAAAACAATTAGTTGGTGCATTAGCAAATGGAATAGTTAATTTACAGGTGTAAATGATTTAGAACTGGAGAGTAATTTGATTGAAGAATTAAACGGAATTGTTTTCGATAGAAATAACTATCATGTGATAACTTCGAATTACAGGCAAATAATAAAATTCTACGGTTAATTGAGGAAGGAATAATTGACAGGAAAATATTTCATGCTTACACGAACGATACAATTGTTCCTGTGTTGAGCGCATTGTTTGAATTAACTAATAAAATATCTATTCCGGCAAATCACAAGCATATTGTTTCCGGGGAATATACATGTTACGCATTTTGAATATTTAAAGCCGGAGTTAAGTGAAATTCAGGAGATTTTGAATGGGTGGTTGTGAGATGGATTATTAATGTTGGGAGATTTTATTGATTATTATGAAACTATGGGTCTGGAGACCCGGGTTCGGCTGCGCAGTCGGAGACTGCGCAGAGCGCTTCTTTTTTAATTATTACTAATTTTTTTTCCCCAATTTTCCATTTGTTCGAAAATGCTCAATAAGTTTTGGCCACTCATGGTAAGTTGATATTCAACGTGTGGTGGTGTTGATTTGAAGTCGGTTCTGGAAACAACGCCTTGTTCAACCAGTGTTTTTAATGTTTGTGATAACATTTTATCATTAATGGCAACGAGTATTTTTTTCAGCTCATTAAATCGTTTTGGGCCTGAGCGTAAATTCCAGATGATAAGCCCCTGCCATCTGCCACCTATTACACTTAGGGTAAGGTCAACAGGGCAATAAAAAAGGTTCCGTTAAGTTTATACGTTTCCATGATGTAAAAGTAAATAGAATAATTACGCTACCCAAAACTATAGCACTTCCTTTTTGGTAAGTATATTGTATGCCGTGTATTTTCTCTCGTCCTTTGTTGCTCAAATTTTTAATATGAAAAAAAATTATTTTATCACCTTGATTTTATTAATTATGGCAACAACTTTTAAAGTAGTAGGTCAACAACCTGCAAAACTCATTGTAAACAAAATACCTGAGGTAGCACATACGTCAGAAGAATCTTCAAACTTAGCAACAGCAATTGCCGTTTCACAGTCCATTCTGGAAGGTGACTGGGCTAAATTGGATGGTTTATTGGATGATAATTTTACATATACCGGCGATGGATATGTATTTACTAAAGATCAATACATCGGGTTTATGCAGGATATGCGTGCAGCATTTTCAGATTTTGAAATGTCTTTGACTAAATTGGTTGTAGATGGCGATTTTGTTTCTATACAGTTTACTTCCAGTGTTGTAAATACAGGAAAATTTATGGGCGCTCCGCAAACAAAAAAACCTGCACGTTGATGGCATATTTATGCGCAATGTTAAAAATGGTAAGGTAATGCAGGAATGGCAAACTACAGATTTGTTGGGCACAATGACTCAAATTGGTGGTGGTGCGTTATTCTTTTATTCTGTATTTGTAGGTGGATTTGGTGTTAAATCAAAACCACCGGTAAGAAAAGGGTGACGACTTTTTATATGTAGATGGTAAAGTTGTGAATTACGATTTATTACCTGCGAAGGAAAAAAATAAATACGTGAAAAATTATATGAAAAAGTCTAATTAAATAAGATTTGAAACAGGTTCTTTAATAAAGAACCTAAAGTGAACTTTAGGCTGTTTTATTTGTGTTAAATAGCCGATGAGATTTAATGAATACACAAAATGCGCAAAAAATAATTTATCATTTTTGTGTGTTTTGTGTGTTTGTTTTTTTAGGGTTATTGTGGGATAGATTAGAGATGCAATTAAGTTTTTAATTATGCTGTATTAATTGACAGAATTTTATTGTTTTTAAATACAGTACTATGGGTCAGGAGACCCGGTTTGGCTGCGCAGTCGGAGACTGCGCAGAGCGGTGGCAAGGTATTGCCATTAATTTTTTATCCATTTAATAATGTAGGATTCGTTTGGGAGGTTTATTTTACTAAAATATAAACCGGGTGCTATTGTTTGAATGTTGGCCTCATAATTATTATTGAATGTTACCGGAATTTCACTACCATGCATATCATAAGTAACTATTGTTTGTGGATGAATTGTGGCATCAAATTCCAATAAAATAAAATCGGTTGCAGGATTTGGCGTTAATACAATATTGGTTTTGTTGGATGATAATATCGATTCAATTTGCATGAAAAAACAATCAGATGTGTCGGTACAACCATTTTGTGTTACGATAAGAGCAAAATAAGCGTTTTTCTTCCGGATAAAATGTTTGACTAGTAGCACCTTCAACAGCTTCATAAAATTCACAATTAATCCATTGATAAGTAGCATCTGCAGCTTCCGCAGTTAATACGTTCCAATCTACAATAACATCAGTATTTACTTCGTTACAATAACAGTCACCTCATCAGTAGCAGAACAACCTGCGCCATCAGAAATATTTACTGTATAAGTTCCGGGTTCGTTTACGGTAATGTTTGATGTTGTTGCGCCGGTGCTCCAAGTGTAGGTAATTGGTGCAGATACATAAGTTTTAAAAACATCATCCCAGGTAACATCAAATTCGCATCTGCCACCTGCATAATTATCTGCCGGTCCGGAAACTTGTACGCCATATGGGTCGGGCAATCCTCCTGCTAAATCAGGAACTATTTCAAAAGTGTAGACTTCATTTTCAGTAATCGGAACGGGTGGATCAATAATAAATGTTTCCCAAAAATTTCCAGCGCCGGTGCCACCATTTCCGGTTCCTGTGAAAATATTCAAGGTTGCAGTTCCGGTCATTTCATTAAAAAAGCCCTGATCAATTTGCACTAAATCTCCTGTTACCCCTGCGGTAAATGATTGCCATGTGCTGTATCCGGGTAAATTGCGTGCACTTTCGCCGCCGAGGTATAACAATTGTTGCTGGTCAATTGATAAATCGGCATTCGAAACATTTGTTGTTAATTCGACAGATTCACCCGGGCATAAATACACAGGGCTGTTAGGTGTAATTTCAACTTCGCATTGCGCGAAAGTGTTGTTGGTATATAACAATACCATTATTGCGATAAAAATTTTAGGCATAGGGTAAATTAATTTAAATGATTGAACAATTTACAAAAATATCGCAATGGGTTGGGAAAATATGTAACAGAAGTTACTGATGGGGAATGATAAAAGTCATTTGGGTGATTTTTGTTTTAGGAATAAAATTAAGAGGTTAGGCAAATTTTCTATGGGTCGGGAGACCCGGGTTCGGCTGCGCAGTCGAAGACTGCGCAGAGCGGGATATTAACCGGAAAAATGTTTGGAATTACAACTTATTTATTACGTGATTTATAAGCAATTTATTATTTGATTTAATTTGAATCAAATACATCCCCTGGGGAAATTTAATCATGTCAACCATTATGGGCTGACTTCCATCTTCAATACTTTGTTGTAATAGTACACCAGCAGTATTGTAAATTGAAATTTGACATTCTCCTATTGTTTTATCTTCAATATTAATTGTTATTGACTGGATAACCGGGTTTGGAGCCAAAGAATATCCAGATAAAACTTCGTCTTCAATATCCAAAACAAAATCGGGATTTTTGGCATAAACAATTTGACAATCAGTAACGTTGGTATCATAATAATCTAAAACCTGGATAGATCTTTCTTTTAATTTTGAAACAGCATACCATGCTCTGCTTCCCAATCCAAGTGAATCGATATACAAATCATCATAAGCTATAGCAAAAGGGAAGGCAATGTCAAGACATAAAGTATCATTGCTTAACAATGTTTGAGGTGAAATAGCTCCAACCACACGAGCATCAGATGGTGCTCCTAAAGATGTTACAGCGGACCAACCTAATGTATCAAAAATATCAGAAGGAAACATGTACCTTGAGTTTATTAACCCACCGTAGCCATTACCTCCAAATGTTTGTGGAGTTCCATCCTTCCAATTGCCCGCTAAATAATTAATAAAATCTTCATCTGTTACGGGCGTACCGATTACTGAAAAGTCATTGTAGTAATTTTTAAACGTGTACATTGACTGATTAAGAAAAATCATACCTTGTGCAGGTACATATGCACCATAACTTGGGGTAGTTGGACCATCAATCCTATCCAAATTATAACCAAAAAACATATTTAAAGTAGAGTCGCATCCAACGTAGTCATCATCGAAAGCACCAACATTAAAATCTGTAAAAACACCTACTTGAAATTGATTATAGTCTATTAATGATCGGTTGATGATTGAATAATTAATAAACAATGTATTATTTAATGCACTGTCTGCAGGAGCATCAAAAGCGTAAGCCATACCATGCAACTCAATTTCAATTTTGAACCATCAGTTTCAGTATGTATATCTGCATCATCATTAAAAATAAAATAAGCAGCTTTATCACCTCTGATAATTGGATAATCACCATTTTCAGGGTCGTAAATCAAATTATTATTATAATCAAAAAAAGGTGCTAAAATTGCAGATTCACCATTGTCAATATTACCATTGCCAGGCCAGGAAGCAATTGAAGACGGAACTTCGTAACCTGCTGTTGCAAAGTTAGTTATATGATTTTCAATGGTGGGTTTATCACATATCCATACGTTATTATATTTTTCAATATAATCAGCATCTGTATAATCAATGGCAACAGGGCCAAACCAGAAATCCTGCCCGAATTGCCGGTATATATGTGCCGCTGTATATTTATTACCAGATATATCTGTTGCCCCAATCCATAATCCGGCAGAAAAAATAGTTGAAGGCGGATTGTCATCTGTTGGTTTAGGCACATAAAAATATGCATCAAAGTCTTCCACTTCCATAAACAAGCCTCCGTCTGCATTAAGCAGAGCTTCAATATTATTAATGTCCATTACTCCATTTTCAAGTACTTGTGCATGTGTGCAATATATTACAAAAATCAATGCCAGTGTAATTAAAGTTCTCATAGCTTTAGGTTTATTATACAAAATTGCATTGGTTCTGCTTATAAATTGTCATAACTTTCTCGTTTTATTACAATACATTTCGAAATTGCAAACTTGTGACTATAACAAATGAGTATGGATTTTCTAGTTTCTACAAGGGTTTGGGAACGCTTTCAAAGACAGTGTTGCAACTTATAAAAATGAATTATAATTAATTACCTTTTGGTATTTAAATTGAAATATTAAATATTGGAAATAAAATGATTCGAATTTTTTAAACATTTTTTTGGATCGCAGATATGATTATTTGAATTGGTATGGTTGAATGTTTTGATTATTGAAAATAATTTGTGACAATGTGAACCTATGGGTCGGGAGACCCGGGTTCGGCTGCGCAGTCGGAGACTGCGCAGAGCGTTATGATATAAATCAATTGGTTATTTTTTTGGCCAAGCCGGGTAAGTGGCAGCGCAGGGTTATTTATAGCCCTGATTGTGGGAAATCCTTTGCGCTTTTCAGCAAAGATTGGAACGGAAAGCAGGGCGCGGGTTGTGAGAAACTGCAAGCTATGTGCTTCAAAAAAATCCTGCAAAAAATTGCAGGATTTTGAATTATTTAGAAAATGATTTAGGCTTTTTTCTTCTTCTTTTCCTCTTTTTTGTCTTTGCCTTTATCTTTTTTCTTTTTGTCTTTTTCGCCGGCAGGATTTAATATCAGGCCTGCTGCATCTTTGTCGTATTCAACAACTATGGTATCACCTTCTTTAAATTTACCGGAAAGAATACTTTCTGCAAGCGGATCTTCCAGGTATTTTTGAATGGCGCGGTGTAAAGGACGTGCACCGAATTGCGGGTCGTACCCTTTTTCACTTAAAAATTCTTTGGCGCTATCCTCTAACTGGAGTTTGTAATTTAATGTTTCCAGTCTGTTTTTTACATCGCGTAAAGTGATATCGATAATTTTGAAAATGTCTTCGCGACTCAATGAATTAAATATTACCACATCGTCGATACGATTTAAAAACTCAGGTGAGAAGGTACGCTTTAACGCTGTTTCAATTACACCTTTATTATTTTCATCTTGCGACAATTGTTTTGCCTGCGTTGAAAATCCAACTCCTGAACCAAAATCTTTTAACTGACGTGCACCAATATTAGAGGTCATAATGATTAAGGTATTTTTGAAATCAATTTTTCTACCTAAACCATCAGTAAGCATACCATCATCTAATACTTGTAATAAAATATTAAAAATATCCGGATGGGCTTTTTCTATTTCATCTAATAAAATAACGCTGTATGGTTTTCTGCGAACTTTTTCAGTAAGCTGACCACCTTCTTCGTAACCAACGTATCCCGGAGGCGCACCAATTAATCGGCTCACGCTGAATTTTTCCATGTATTCGCTCATATCGATACGCACCAGCGAATCTTTTGAATCGAATAAATATTCACTCAACACTTTTGCCAATCCTGTTTTACCAACGCCGGTAGGTCCGAGGAAAATAAATGAACCGATTGGTTTTTCGGATCTTTTAATCCAACACGATTACGTTGAATGGCGCGTGTAATTTTAAGAATGGCTTCATCCTGACCAATAACACCGCGACGTAATTCATCGCCCATGCCTACCAATTTAGTACCTTCACTTTGAGCGATGCGTTTGGTTGGTATACCGGTCATCATCGCTACTACTTCTGCAATATCATCTTCGGTAACCGGATAACGTTCACTTTTAACATGCTCTTCCCATTTAGTTTTTTCTTTATCTAAATCTTCGAGCAAACGTTTTTCAGTATCGCGCAATTTTGCTGCTTCTTCGTAACGCTGACTTTTTACTACTTTATTTTTTTCTTCTTTAATCTCTTCAATCTGGCCTTCGAGTTTTACAATTTCATCTGGCACGTGAATATTTTTAAATGCACGCGTGCACCAACTTCATCTAAAACATCAATGGCTTTATCCGGAAGGAAACGGTCGGTAATATATCTTGTACTTAAAGTAACACAAGCTTTAATTGCTTCAGTCGAATAAATTACATTGTGAAACTCTTCATATTTCGATTTAATATTTGTAAGAATTTCAACTGTTTCTTCAGGTGAAGGCGGATCAACCAATACTTTTTGGAAACGACGGTCTAAAGCGCCATCTTTTTCAATGTACTGACGATATTCATCTAAAGTGGAAGCACCAATACATTGGAGTTCACCACGTGCTAAAGCCGGTTTAAATATATTGGATGCATCAAGAGAACCTGTTGCACCACCTGCGCCGACAATTGTATGAATTTCATCGATAAATAAAATCACATCGCGATTTTTTTCGAGTTCGTTCATAATTGCTTTCATTCGCTCTTCAAACTGACCGCGGTATTTTGTTCCTGCAACCAATGCTGCAAGGTCGAGCATGATAATACGTTTGTCGAACAACACACGCGATACCTTACGCTGAATAATGCGCAATGCTAAACCTTCCACAATTGCAGTTTTACCCACACCCGGTTCACCAATTAGAATCGGATTATTTTTTTTGCGTCGGCTTAAGATTTGAGAAACACGTTCTATTTCTTCCTGACGGCCAACAATCGGGTCGAGACGACCTTCTTCGGCAGCGCGTGTTACATCGCGGCCAAAATTATCAAGTACAGGCGTTTTTGATTTTGCATTTCCCGGTTTGCGTGGCACATTAAAGCCACGGTCGCCTTTATCTTCTTCTTCAAAACCATCATCTTCCTGCTGGTTGGTTGGAGGCGTATCTTTTAAACCTTTATCCTGACGAACATAATCGAGTTCCTGACGGAATACGTCATAGTCCACGTCAAATTGTCCTAAAATCTGTGTTGCGATGTTATCCTTGTTTTTCAGGATAGACAACATGAGGTGTTCAGTGCCTATTGTATCACTTTTGAGCACTTTGGCTTCAAGCACAGTTATTTTGAGCACCTTTTCAGCTTGTTTGGTAAGTGGCAAACTGCCTGCATTAAAGGGCTGGCGTGAGGTTTTGTCCTTTATGGCATCCTCCACCGTTTTGCGCAGTACGGCGATATCTACGTCGAGGCTCATCAGCACTTTTATGGCAAGACCGTCGCCATCACGTATCAGTCCGAGCAGTAAATGTTCGGTACCAATATGGTCGTGTCCCAGTCGCAGCGCCTCTTCACGGCTGTAAGAGATCACTTCTTTTACTTTTGGAGAAAATTTTGCGTCCATTATATCTTTCTTTCAAATTTTGAACCATCCCTGCAATCCTGACAAAATAACAAGGAAAGTTGTGATAAAGTTGTGACTTGATTGTCGTTTTAGTGTAAACGTTACAGTCCAAATAAAATTCCCTTTCCCGGTGTTTTCTAATTGACTAACAAATTTGGAAAAATTTTAATTACTTACCTTCGCAGGGTAAAGTTTATTTTTACACCTAATAACAACAGTATGAAGTTTACAGTAGACAAAAAAGAGCGTTATTGCATTTTTAAGCTAGATGAGCCTAAATTGGACTCTATTATATCAGCCAACCTGAAAAGTGAGCTTGTAATCCTTAACCAGGAAGGGTTTCGCAACATTATTTGCGACCTGAGCGACGTTAATTTTATCGATTCTTCTGGGTTGAGTGCCCTATTAATTGGTCACCGCCTATGTAAAGAGTCGAACGGAACCTTTGTGTTGACGGGCTGTGGCGACTCTACCGTGAAGCTGATCAAGATATCGCAACTGGATACCATTTTGAATGTGGTGCCTACCGAAAGTGAGGCTACCGACTTCATTTTAATGGAAGAAATTGAACGCGAAATAGGCGAAGAATAAATAATGTCGTTTTCGGTAACCGTTATCGGGAGCAATAGTGCCATACCTGCGCATGGGCGACACCCAAGTGCTCAGGTGGTAAATATCAACGATAAATTATATTTGATTGATTGTGGTGAAGGCACGCAAATGCGGTTCAACGAGCTGGGCATTAAGTGGATGAAAATCAATCATATTTTTATTTCCCATTTACACGGCGACCATTATTTCGGATTAATTGGAGTTGTTTCCACTTATCATTTATTAAAACGCAACAGGCCATTATATATTTATGGGCCGCAAGCATTAATTGATATTC
This sequence comes from Bacteroidota bacterium, assembly GCA_016706255.1. NCBI lineage: Bacteria > Pseudomonadati > Bacteroidota > Bacteroidota bacterium. The sequence continues at coordinate 20,275 of JADJJZ010000005.1, forward strand.
TGCAAATACAATTGCAAGTTGGGCAAACTGATTTATGTTATGAATTAGTTTTTCGTGCACTTGACCCAACACGTTCGGAAACAATTTTTGATGGTGAAGATATTACCATTGATACCATTGTATTAAAACACCGAATAGATTGTGTAGGATTTTTATTTCGGGAAAAACAGCGGGAAAGAAAAATAAATCGTGAAAAATTTCATGAGTTGGATATTCCTGTTGAATTAATTCCGGAAATAAAAAAAGGAAAAGATATTCTGGATGAAAAAACCGGAGAACGGATTTTAAATAAAGATATTACGCTGGATCCATTGCGTGCACGCGCTTATGCCTATTGTTGCGACACGGCTTTAAATCCTGAAATGGCAGCACAAATAAAAGGTGTAGATTTATTGTATCACGATTGCACTTTTGATGCAGCCGGTGAACAACGCGCGGCAGATACTTTTCATTCCACAACTTTACAAGCTGCACAAATGGCTTCGCTTGCTGCTGTAAATAAATTAATGATCGGACACTTTTCTTCTAAGTACGATGATTTAAGACCATTGCTTGAAGAAGCAAAAACGGTATTTGAAAATAGTATTCTTGCTATTGAGGGGAAGGTGGTTGTGGTGGAGAGGTGAAATAAAATCTGTTATTTTTTTTGCCTCACTAATTTTCAATAAAAAGTTTTTCAATAGTTGATTGATTGTTGAGCCCTGTTATGTTAACAAAATACATTCCACTTACCAAATCACCAATATAAATTCCATTATTTTGTATTTGTGTGATATATTTAACAAGATGACCTGTTATATCTGTAATTGTTATGGAATTAATATTTGCAAGCGACAAATTATTATCTGAAAATTTAAAATAAATATTATCACTTGCCGGGTTGGGGTAAATTAAAAATGTTTCATTTGGCAAAATATCTTTCACAGCAATTTGTAATGTATCACACTCACTGCCTGCGAGGGGGCCGAGGTTATAGTTGGGCATGTTGGGGAGGGTTGCTGTGCAGCGTGCATCACCGAGTGGAATAGTAAGCGTATCAAAATTGCAAGAGAGGCCTTCATTTGACGGATTATTAATAACACTTATGTTTTGATTAGCAAAAGAATATTCATAATGGGCATAGTTTTCTTGAAATAATGGAACGTAAATCTTTTCATCCCTAGCAATTTGTAATGCACCTAATTGATAATTTTCATATGTGTTGGAATATATCATAATTCGGCTATCTTCAATCGGTTCCGGGCACGAAATACAATATTGATATAAAATTCCTTCAGAAGGCCATGTTACATATAACATTCTGTTATCATTTGAAAACTCACAACCATAAGAGCCAACTTCATGGAAAATTGATTTCATACTTGAAAAAGTACCCGAACACCGATTAAAATCAAATAATAAAACATATGAATTTCGTGTAAAAGCAAGTTTTGAACCATCTTGAGAAAATTTCATTTGACCAGTTGAACCAGCACCAGGAGGACCTAAGTCGGGCAAACCTGTAAAGCATTGAGTAAACGGCCCGAGTATTGTATCCGGTGTAATTAAAAAAGTTGCTAAACATAAAGTCGTATCATTGGCACTCGAGAGCATAGTAGTTAACCACCAATCTCGACCGTTCGCATGTTTTACTGCATGCATCTTTTCATCTAAATATCCCGTGAATACATCCTTATTTTTTGAAACTACATCGCCCTGCCCACCATTTAAAGTCATTTCAACTATCGAGTATTCAAGTCCATAATTATCTGGTGGGCCATTTTCAGCTTGTAATTGAAATATATAATACATGGTATTGCTACCCGGTTTGGGTAAAATTGTAACACCTTGTGTTATACTGGATGGGTCATCAAATGATAATTTACCAATATTTAAACTATCACCATTAGGCATTACTTCATTATTACGGTCCCATACTTTTTGCCCGTTGGTATAAAATAGCAAATTACCTAAAGAATCTGATATAGATGCACTGGCTTCATGAGATAAAATAGATGTTTTATAAAACGTCGGTATTGGGGTTGAAAAGTTTAGACCGACACTATCACCAAAAACCCAGTTGTTGCTATTTTGCTGTGAAAAAGCATTGCAGCCAAAAAGGACTGCAATGCTCAATACAAATAATCTATACATGTGTTTAATTTTCGATAATTAATTTTTGGATTATTGGTTTTTTGTTTACTGATGTAATTTGTAAAATATAAAATCCGCTTTTGAGGTCACCAACATAAATACTATTGTTTTGCTGTTGGGTAAGGTTTTTAACAATATTTCCTGTTACATCGTAAATTTGTATATTATTAATATCCTTAACACTTAAATTATTACCGGTAAAAAGCAGATTGATATAGTTACTGGCCGGATTCGGGGCAACAATGATTTCACTATTCGGCAAATATTTTCTTACATCGATACTTAACGGATTATTTTTCGGCATGAGTGTATCTAACATTGCCCTTGCCTGGTAAACCCCGGGGCCATTTAATTTACCGTCCATATCAGCTATGGTTATTAAATTTTCCTGATCTTCCGGACTCAATTCAAACACACCATCAATATTTATATTATCCAAATAAATTTGACTTGTTTGTTGCCAGTAATTTTCTATTTCATTTACAGGTGTTATGTTTGTAAGAATATCCTGGGCGTTTACAAAATTTCGAGTCGAAATTGCATCTACCAAATCAAAGAATGATGGAATATTAGTTAATTCAATAGCAGCATATAAATGCAGTAGTTCCTCAGAAACTAAATCCAAATTTATACTGCCCTTAGCAACTTTGCTCCAAAAACCATATTGTAAAAACCAACTTTCCGGCGAACTAACCACCAAATTATCGTTAAAATTAGTGGCCCAATTATAGTATTGGGATTCTAAATTTTCAACTAATATTTCTGCGCTTAATCGCATGTCATCGTATGCTAAGCAATTTGTTCCGCCTACATCATTAAAGTTTGGTAATGTACCCAAAATAGGGTCAAGTAATGCCCCTGGAATATCATACTCTATCCCTGAATCTTCAAAATTCCAATTAACTGCAGTACAATCGGTTGTACTTACATCCTCAAATGATGTTACCCGATTAGCTATAGAAGCCGGCTCCCAATAATTACCTGATGGCCCCGGGCCAGTTGGTTGCTGAATATCAGGACCGATTGGTGGTGTAAATGCATCGCCTCCAATATCTAATAAATAAAATCCAATATCAGCGTATTCTAATTTATTACAATACATATTACTTCCTGTCATGGTGTTGGTCATAAAAACACCAACTCCTGATGTAAATGTGCTATTACCTTCTAATATTAAATCGGGACATTCTTCAAAATAAAAACCGGTCTGGTAGGGTATGTAACTACCATTAGTTCCATAAGTGGAGTTTCGATAAATATAAGCTTCAGGGCAATTACTGGCTAATAATCCATGTCCTGCATATGCTCCACCGGTATTCGTAGTTGCTTCGTAATACAGCGAATTGTATAAAATTTGTGGTGCCTCAATGTTAGTTAATACAAGACCATTTAAAACATGGATAGACTCATTGGTTTCCATTGTAAAATTTGGTGCGCTGAGTGTATTATTTTCTACATTAAAACCTATGGGTTTTAGAGAAGGATGAAACGAGACTAATTCTTCCATTATATTTCCATAAATATAAAGGGGGTCAGCATTTGGGTTGTCGTCAATATTTACACCGAATTTTTCAAAGTTGGTTACTCTGTTTAATTTAATTTCTACAACTCCACAATTATTTTCAACTAATATTCCAACCTTCATATTAAAGTTACCTTCTTCTTCATAATCGGCGGTTATTCTGTTTTGCCATATATAACTATCAATCCGATTACTTACTACAATCCCTTTATCTGCATTTTCTATCCAGTTATTATAACCATCTGTTACATTAGAACCAACATTTAAATAATGGTCGCTACCACCTGAGCCGGTTGCATAAATTCCTGTTTGAAAAATAGAAGCAGGCTCCGAGCCTAAAGAAGTAAGCGTACCATTTGCGCCAATTAAATCATGGATGTAATTATCCTGAATAACTACATTTGAATTGTTAGTTCTTATTGCAACATTAAGTGATTCAAATTCATTAAAAGTAGTTGAAGGATCATCATAATCATACGTATCACCAATTAAAAAGGGTGTTGCCGGTGTTACAGAATTAAGTACTATGCCATAATCTCCAACTTCACCTGATTTTGGCGAAATGAGAGAAGGTGCTGTAAAATATGTATCATCAATTGAACTAGTAATGGCCCCAGCAGTAGTAAACGGTTGAACTTTTATCCCTATTTCATTATTACAAAATGTAGCATTCGTAACAGTAAAAAATGATTCACTACCACCATTATTTTCAGCTAATAAACCAATTAAGGCATTTGCAATTGTTGCATCATTAATAGTTACAGTTCCACCCGCTCTAACACGAATTCCTTTCCACAATGCGCTTAATGAATATAATTGCGCCGTTCCAGTTATGGTTAAATTCCCGCCATTTTTTACAACAATTTCCTTTCCAGCCGCAATTTCTAAACATGTAGCACCATCAATAGTAAAATCACCTTCAATTAATAAATCATCTGTAATACAATAGTGTTGACTGGTCCATGAATCAGGGTAACCTGTTATTGCAGGTGCAGCGGAGCATGTCCCTCCACAAGCTGTATAACATTGTGCAATTGCTAAATTAGGTAAACCAAGGAGCATAACTACTCCAAATATATATATATATAGGTTTTTCACAAAATTTTTCATAAATTAAAATTTTAGTGGTTAAATTAAAATGTATCGTAAAAGTGGAATGTTCGCAGTATTATTAATAAATAATACCGCTATTGCTGGCGAAACAATAAGGCAGGGTTCTTGAGGTCAAAAGCAAAGCTGCTTAATAATCGAAATAAGATTAGTAGAAAATATGTTGTCAATTTGGCATACATATGTCTTGATTTATAATCAAATTTAACCTACTTAATGTACTTTTCAATGGTGTATGTAATATTTATTTTTAAATAATTTATTTAATTTTATATATATAAAATTAAATGTCTTGATTCTCAATTATATATAAAAAAATCCCGCACTTCTCAGTGCAGGATTAAATAAATGCTATAATTATTTTACAACAAATCGCGAATCATCCAAATAATAATTAATGCCATAATAGCTACTATTATTATTCCGATAACAATATTGAGTGCTGTAGAAGCGACGGATTCTTCTTTTACCTGCTGAGTAGCCTGTTTTTTTCAGCTTGTTTTTTGACATGATTAGTCGCGTTTTAAGTTATATTTTTCAATTTTATTATACAGGTGACTGCGTTGAATATCGAGTTCTTCTGCAGTTTTGGAAACGTTCCAGGCGTTTTTATTTAAGCGATGCAAAATAAATTCTTTTCGATATGGTCTTTAAAATCCTGGAATTTTCGAAACGTTCGTATAAATCTTTCGGGCTGCCACCGCTTTTAGGTGATTGCGCATAATTAATTACATCTTCTTCCGTAATTTTTGTTCGCTTAAAATTACCAGTCGTTCAATTACGTTTCGCAACTCACGGATATTTCCGTGAAGTTGATGTTCATAATTTCCATCATGGCTTTTGGTGTAATTACTTTTTTAGGCACACCATAATCTTCACAAATTTCTTTTACAAAACGTTCTGATAATAATGGGATATCATCAGTTCTGTCGTTAAGTGAAGGAACATGAATGAGGATTACACTCAAGCGGTGATATAAATCGAGGCGGAAAGTATTATTTTCTACTTCTTTAATTAAATCTTTATTAGTTGCAGCAACAACACGAACATCAACCGGAATTTCTTTATCGCCACCAACGCGGGTGATTTTATTTTCCTGTAGTGCACGTAAAACCTTTGCCTGAGCACTTTGGCTCATGTCGCCAATTTCATCTAAAAACAAGGTTCCGCCATTAGCAGATTCAAATTTTCCGATACGTTGTTTGATGGCAGAGGTGAATGCCCCTTTTTCGTGACCGAATAATCCGCTTTCAATTAATTCGCTTGGAATTGCAGCGCAGTTTACTTCAATTAAAGGGCCATTTGCACGATTACTTTTCGTGAATCCAACGCGCAACCAGTTCTTTACCTGTTCCGTTATCGCCGGTAATTAATACGCGGGCATCGGTTGGGGCAACACGTTCAATAGTTTCTTTATTTTTGAATCGCGGTGAGTCGCCAATTATTTCGCGGGTTTTGGTAACCTTGCGCTTTAATACTTTTGTTTCAGTAATTAAATTCGATTTATCGAGCGCATTGCGAATGGTAATGAGAAGTCGATTTAAATCAGGTGGTTTTGCCACACAATCAAAAGCGCCTTTTACCGCTTCAACAGCAGTTTCTAAAGTGCCGTGACCGGAAATCATGATAAAAGGCACATCAGGATTGCTGATTTGTGCTTTTCGAGCACTTCCATGCCATCCATTTTGGCATTTTAATATCACAAAGGGCGATATCATAATCACCTTCCTGAATCATATGAAGGCCTTCGGCACCATCGCCGCCTCTCGTCTACTACATAACCCTCATATTCAAGTATTTCCTTGAGGGTTTTTCTGATGCTTTTTCGTCATCAATTAATAAAATGTTAGCCATTCTGTTCGTTTAAGTGTTCACTTACAGCCTGCAAAGCGCGTGAAACCTGCATGCTGTTGAATTAATTTAATTGTTAAAAAGTTTAAGTTAGGTATAGTGTTCTATTACAAAACTAAACGAAGGTAAATATAATTTATTGGACAGAGAAAAGAAATTTTGTAGTTTTTTTCAGAAAGTTTCTGTCTTTATTACAGTACCATTTTCATCATAATATTTCCAAATGCCGGTTTTAACATCAGCTTTGTAAGCGCCTTGGGATTTCAGTTTACCGTTATCGTAAAACTCGCTCCAGATGCCGGATTTCATATTTTGAACGTAATCACCTTCGCTGGTAACGCCTCCCTGCTGATTATAAACTTTTTGCGGGCCGTTGAGCATATCATTGCTGTAGGTTTGCATCATGGCTATTTTTCCATTGGTATAATACCACTTCGTGATAACATCGTTTTCACCTTCTTTATATTGAATTTGAGAGATCATTTATCCATTATCTGTATATTTTGCACACGTGCCGTTATAATTTCCATTTGTATAGGAATAACGGATTTTTAAAATTCTGCCACGGGGAACAAAAGCATATTTTTTGTTCGCCATCCAATTTATCATTTTTATATGCCTCCTGAGCAACTAATGCACCACCTTTATCGAATTCCATGTATATACCGGATTTAACACCGTTATCATATTCAGCTAAATTGATGAGTAATCCGGTAGGTGAATAATTATACCATGTTTCCTGTTTTATTTTCCAATCCAGCAAACCATCCTGCACCATAATATCATTTTTGTAATACCACCACTCTGCGATAATTTTTTGCTGCATCAAGAACGGTGATTATGGTATCTGTTTTTACCGGCGCCGCTGCTGGTCCACCTTTTGCAGGATCGGGCGGAATAAATGTAACCGGGTTTTGTGCAAACAGCGCACCTGAAATAATTAATAATAAAAAAGTAATGGCGGGTTTAATTGTTTTCATCTTGTGTAGTGGTGTTATTATTCGTTTTATTTTTCTTTTCTGATTCGGTTTCTTCTTTTGATTAAATGTTTCATCAGTAGTTTCACCTCTGCAACATTCATCAAAATTTGTTTTGCAAATCATACATTGTCCGTGCCCATGCACCCAAACAACTTTTGTAGGCTGACCACAATAAAGGGCAAATTAATATTTGGTTACCGATTTGCATTATTGTGCGTTCATTAAAAAAATCCCTGTAAACTCATAAACGGATTCTGTTTGAGTTTCTATCATTTATCTGGACCTGACGTCACCACCAGGTTCTTGCTGTCTACCCGCCGAAGATTAAAAAGAGCCGCTTTTCTTTTACTCCGGCATATTTGACATTGTAACCCGCAGGGTTACCCGATACTCATGTTACCATAAATACCCGTGAGCTCTTACCTCGTTTTTCACTCTTAGTTCCGAAGTGATGCCACGCAGTGACGTCTACTTTGGGGTTGTTACTTTCTGTGGCACTGTTCCGTTACCCGCCTGAGCGGATACACCGGTTAGGTGTTGCGGTGCTCTATGTTATCCGGACTTTCCTCTCCGCATTACTGCGAAGCGATAGAACGGCTTACAGGAATTTCTTTAAAGAACGTTTTTATTGTTATCGACTTAATTTATTCAAAAAACAGCATGTGTTTTTAATTAATAACGCACAAATTACAGCAAATTTTA